>DAISVU010000013.1:0-41512 GCA_036839975.1 Bacillota bacterium
ACCGGGTAGTAGGAGAGTATTTTTCAAAGTGTAACATATGTCTTGACAGTTAAGACTCTGCATTTGTGCATCACTTGTCTGCGACAAGACAAACTTCTCTGTTTATGCTATAATATATTACATGTATTCATGCCGCAGCTGCGGTTTGCAGGAGGCGGATATTTACAAACAGAACCAACCGTTATGATTCAAGCCATAGGGACTTTATAGTATGAAAAGCGACCAGAAAAAACTTATAGTTGAACATTCAGCCCTGCCCACCTGCATAGTAGATGGCAACGGGCGTATTGATGTTGCCAATTCCCATATGGATGAAGTGTTTGTATATGCCGGTATAAAAGATGCCAACATCTATGTGCTGACAGGATTTAAAATGGAAAATATCAGGGCAGCCGCAGTCAACAGAAAGGATCTGCCTCTTTCCCGCAACAAAAAGATATTCAACGTTCGCGCAGAATTCTTGAACAACAGCACTGATCACGGGGATTATGATTCACTGATACTGACGTTCATAGATATAACTGAATATGAGGCTTTGAAGGACAGATTTGAAAAGGAACACCCTGTAATGGCTGCTATACATGTAGATAATTATGAAGAACTTTCAGAAAGTATGGCAAGCGAAACAAGTTTTTCAATGATGTCTCAGATAGATAAGCTGCTGCGACAATGGGCAGAACAACTTCACGCCTCACTTACCAAATACAAAGATGATACATATTTTGCAGTTATCGAGCATCAATATTTTGAAGAGCTTAAGGAAAACAATTTTGCCATTCTCGATAAAGTTCGCAACATGGATTCGGAAGAGGATTTTCCTGTTACGATCAGCATAGGTGTAGGAACCGGAGGTGAAACACCTGAAGAAGATGACAAATATGCAATGGAGGCCCTCGACCTTGCGCTCGGCCGCGGCGGGGATCAGGTCGTTATAAAAGAGCATGATAAAACAGAATATTACGGCGGGCAGACGCAGACCATGGAAAAGACAAACAAGGGCAAATCACGCGTTATCGCTCATGCTTTAAAGCATCTTATGGCTCAAGCCTCGAATGTCGTTATAATGGGACATGCAAACCCTGACATGGACTCGTTCGGCGCGGCGCTCGGCATCCACAGATTTGCTAAAATCTGTGATCAAGATCCGTACATAGTGATAAACAAATATAACGAAGCCCTGGCAGACATATTTAAAGCAGCTAAGGAAACAGATGAGTATACATTTGTCTCGTCTGACAGAGCTATGAAGATCACCGGACCGGGTACGCTGGTGATCGTGGTCGATACCAACCGAAAAAGTATTGTTGAATGTCCGGAGCTTCTGGATATGACTCGCCGAATCGTTGTCTTCGATCATCATAGAAGAGCGGCAGATTATATAGAAAATCCGGTACTTGCTTATACTGAATCGTACGCATCTTCGACGGCGGAGCTGGTCACAGAAGTACTCCAGTACTGTGGCGCTACCAGAGCTGTCACAATCTTTGAGTCAGAAGCTCTGCTCGCAGGCATAACCGTAGACACAAACAGATTTGCAGTAAAAACAGGCGTTCGCACATTTGAAGCAGCATCATGGCTGAAAAGATGCGGTGCGGACACCACAAGAGTAAAAAGATATTTCCAGACGGACATGGACATGTTCCGTACACGTGCGGCATGTATATCAAATGCCGTATTTACAGAGGACGGCACGGCTATGTCAATATGTCCCGGCGAGAATATAAATGCACAGGTAGTCAATTCGCAGGTAGCTGATGAATTTCTGACTATCAAAGGCGTTAAGGTCAGCTTCGTTGCCGGCAGGAACGAATGCGGAAAGACTGTTATAAGCGCCCGTTCACTCGGTGAAGTGAATGTTCAGACAATAATGGAAAAACTCGGAGGAGGCGGTCATCTGACCACCGCAGGAGCTCAGGCAGATATGTCCCCTGAGGAAGCGCTCGATGCTCTGAGAAAAATCCTTAAAGACACATTAAAGAAAGAACAACAGGAGGACTAAGCATGATAGTTATACTTACAAGAGACGTAAAAGGCACAGGCAAAGCAGGTGAAGTAGTAAAGGTAAGCGATGGCTATGCAAGAAACCTGCTGATACCTAAAGGCTACGCCAATGAAGCAACTAAAGGCAACATTAAAAACCTTGAAAAGCAAAAAGCCATAATGCAGGAGAAACAGGCAGCTGAACTTGCAGCAGCTGAAGATCTTGCGAAAAAGATATCAGAACTCACGATTGAAATAAAAAGTAAAGGCGGTGAAGGTGGACGACTCTTCGGATCGATCACTTCAAATGATATTTCCGAAGCGCTCGAAATGCAGAGCAATATCAGAATCGATAAAAAAAAGATCGTATTGGAAAGCCCTATAAAACAGACCGGTGAAACTGCTGTTACCGTTAAAGTATACCCTGAGGTACAGGCAGAACTAAAAATTTTAGTTACATTATAAAAGAGGTCTGACTATGGCTATTGAAAGGACTCCTCCACAAAATATGGATGCCGAAAGATCTGTTCTAGGCGCTGTACTTCTAAACAACGAAGTTTTGCTGGATGTTACTGAAGCCGTGCATCCGGAGGATTTTTATGATCCGAAGCACAAAGAGATCTTTGAATCAATCACGAATCTTTACAAGCACAATGTGCATGTTGACACAATCACTGTTTCTGACGAACTCGAAAAACGACAGTCGCTCGGGATGGTCGGCGGTCGCGTTTACATCGCTTCGCTTGCCGCGGATGTACCGTCGACTTCAAATGCCGGTGAATACGCACGTATCATCGCAGAAAAATCGATGCTCAGAAGCCTCATTGAAAAGGGCGACCAGATAGTGAACAAGGGATACGACAGCACAGCGACAGCTGCTGAAACACTGGAATTTGCTGAAAGCAAAATTTTCGAGATCGGTCAGCGCCGTCAGACCAAAGACTTTGAACATATTAAAAATATTCTTTTGGAAAACATCGATACAATAGACCGCGTATCAAAACTGAAAGGTCAGTTGACCGGGCTCACTACGGGATTCAAAGATCTTGATGATCTTACATCAGGTCTCCAGAAATCAGACATGATAATAGTGGCGGCAAGACCTTCAATGGGTAAAACCGCTTTTGCGCTCAACATTGCGCAAGCTGCGGCAGTCAAGGGTTTCGCAAATGTTTTGCTGTTCAGCCTTGAAATGTCCAAGGAACAACTCGGACAGAGACTCCTTGCCATGGAAGCAAAAATAGATATGCAGAAGATCAAGACAGGTAATCTTGAACGCAAAGATTGGTTTCAGATCAACTTAGCGCTCGACACCTTGTCCAAGTCAAATATATTTATAGACGATACTTCTAAAAACATAATGGAAATGCGCAATAAATGCAGGCGTCTGAAATCCACAAACGGACTTGATCTTATTATGATAGACTATCTCCAAATGATGAATTTTGAAGGCCATTCAGAAGGCAGGCAGCAGGAGATAACCACTATCTCAAGATATCTGAAGCAACTCGCAAAGGAAATGGAATGCCCGCTAGTCGTCCTTTCCCAACTGTCTCGCGCGCCTGAGCAGCGTGAAAAACACAGACCTATCCTTTCAGACCTCCGGGAATCCGGAGCGATCGAACAGGATGCTGATATCGTGATCTTTCTGTATAGAGATGAATATTATAACAAAGATACTGAAAAAGTCGGTGAATGTGAAGTTATAATAGCAAAAAACCGAAGCGGTCCTACCGGGACAATAGAGCTGACCTGGCTTGGAAAGTATACAAAATTTGCCGACAAGAGCACTTTCAGGAGGTAAGATCATGCATAAAATCACAGCTGATATGAAAGTATGTGACATACTGGAAATTGATCAGAAGCTCGAGCAGACTCTAATCTCACACGGCTTCAGCTGTGCAGGATGCCCGGGTGCTAATATTGAGACACTGAAGGAAGCTGCAGCCGGTCACGATGTGGACCTCGACATACTGCTGGCGGATCTCAACAGCGCAATCAAATAACAATTTTATAAAAAACATAGGAAAACTTTTAACTGATGAAAAATAAACGACAGCAGCCCAAAGAATATTATCTGCTAGACACCGGTGTCGAAAATATGTTTATAAATGAATATATGCCTATGGCCCCGGGAGAATATGTAAAAGTATATCTCTTTGCTTTGATGTACGCTGATATCGGTGAAGAAATGAGCAACCGCATGATCACAAAACAACTTGATATCCAGGAGGAAGACGTACTCAAAGCCTGGAATTACTGGGAACACCTGGGTCTTATCAGCAAGATTCCGTTTGAACACGGCGGCAGATTTGACTACACTGTAGAATTCATGAATCTCAAGGAGCATCTTTATACAGCATCTGCAAAGGGTGCCGATTCAACATCCACTTTATACTCACCAATATCATCTTCCGATGTTTCTTCAGTGAAGCGCGTTCCACTCGAAGAATCTGTCGCAGCTGATCTTTCCGATCTTCAGCTTGAAAAAATGTATAATTCCATTGAAAAAATACTCGGTAAAACACTCAGCGGTACAGAGATGATGGATATCCTCTCATGGATAAAAGATCTTGATATGTCATATGATGTAATACTGACCGCCTACAGACACTGCAGTCAGCTTAAAAAGACCAATGTCAGATATGTCGCGGCCGTTATACGCGAATGGCATGCCAAGGGACTCGACACATCTGAAGCCGTCCATATATATCTTGAGGAAACCGATCAGAGACACTACCGGCACAGACGCATTATGAAAGCATTGGGATTCAGCAGGAACCCTACGGAAGAAGAGGTGCGTCTTATGAATTCATGGTTTGACGATATGGGATTTTCAATGGACACTGTACTCTCAGCATGTAGAAAAACAAGCGGCATCTCAAGCCCCAATATGAACTATGTTAACCGAGTGCTGGCAAACTGGAAAGAGGAATCCTCAGGTATTAATTCAGTTTCAGAAACAGGAACAACTGTTAACGGCATTCTCTCTAATTCAACAGTTATGAAATACTATGCCAAACTTCAGTCTGATGCGCAGCACGAAGCTGAAATACACAGAGATGAAGTATATAAAAAGGTTCCTAAGATCAAAGAGATCGAAGATGAACTCAACAGAATAAGTATGGATATATCAAAAAGCATTCTTTTTTCCAGTGATCAGGAAAATACAAAACTGAAGGCGCTGCAGGATAAAAGCGATCATCTTCTGGTAGATAAAGCGGTACTGCTTACAGAGAACGATTTTCCGGTTGATTACATGGAGGTAAAATATCTGTGCAGTGAATGTCGTGACAGCGGTTTTACCGACAGCGGCAATAGATGCAGCTGTTATCCGGAAAGATCTAAAGAAGCTGAATTGTGGATAAGAAAACAGAAAGCCGACAGGGAAGTCTTTGCATGATAAAAACTTTTGTCTGAAAACAGCGCATAAAAGCTGCGGGGTGTTTTTTATTACGACCATGCCAGGAGACAAGTCAAAAGACCTCGTGTACACGAGATCTTTTGACTTGTCTAAGAGAGTATAAGGATTAATGTATTATACTATTTGAATAGTTAATACGCTTCCATTATACACATAAACAAACCCTTTTGAAACCTTTTTTGTATTTTATTGTGATTTTTTGCTACTCTTGCGTAACTAATTCAAATTTCTCAGAACCGACACCGCATAACGGGCATTTTTCAGGCGGTTCCGTTCCTTCTACGATCTTATTACACACAGTGCATCTCCACTTGCGGACAGGACCTTCATGCGCCGTCCCCGCAGAAGTCTCCGATACCGCTTTTGCTTCATTTCCTTTTTCAACAATTTCGCCTTTTAACAGAGAAAGACCAAACCCGTATCCGAAATCATACGCTTCTTTTCTCTGCACATCAGAAGGCTTGAATCTCACCCTCAATCCTTCACCGTAAAGCTTCATCCTCAGCTGCTTCAGTCTTTCCATTATATGCGGCACAGCCTCTCCGCTCCAGCCGTATGATCCAAAGGCTGATGCGATTTTGCCCCCGTGTATCCCCGGATACATAGATATCGTAATATCGAGTATAGGTCTTAAAGCCTCTCCAAGTATCGTTGGCGAGCCGAGCAGCAGACCATCTGCCCAATATATCTCTTTCATGAGTTCACCGTTATCTATTTCAGTCGCCTCATATATTCTCACATCTATATCGCCCGCCGCTTTGATGCCTTCCGTAATCTTGTCCGCAAGCTCCTTCGTATACCCGTACGCTGTAACGTATGGAATAACTACCGTCTTCTTTATGTTAGGATTTGTTTCCGTCGACCAGATCTTACTCTGCTCGATCACTTCCCGCGGGTTATCGTCCAGCACAGGCCCGTGTCCGGTACATATAATATCAATGTCAAGATCTTTGATCTTGTCTATCGCCTTCAGCATGTATGGCTTGAACGGGCCGAGTATGTTGTCAAAGTAATATTTCAATGCGCTCATATATCCTTCATTGTCGGTTATCTTTGAATGCAGGATTTCCTCTGAGCTGTAATGTGCTCCGAATGAATCACATGTTATCAATACTTTATCCTCCGGAATGTAAGTAAACATCGTGTCCGGCCAGTGCAGATTAGGTGCCGAAATAAATTTCAAAGTCTTATCACCTAGGGACAGAGTGTTTCCGTCCTTTGCTACTATATAAGCAAATTCCATATTGGTGATCTCTTTCATGAAATCGATGGCCATCTGCGTACCTATGAGTGTGATATCCGGATTCATCTCCATAAGCTTTACAGCTGAACCCGCATGATCCGGCTCTGTGTGATTCATTACTATATAGTCAATGTCTTCTATATTCGTAAGTAATGTCACTTTATCAATATATTCATCCATGAATTTTGCTTTGGCCGTCTCAAACAGCACAGTTTTTTCACTGCCTTTTAAAAGGTACGAATTATATGTCGTGCCGAACTCTGTCTCCATGATAATATCAAACACATCGAGGTTTGGATCAAGTATGCCCGCCCAATATAAATTATTTTTAAGTTTCAAAGTCTTCATTCTGTATCTCTCCATTTCCGTTACGTACAATTTCCCGCTACAATAATATCTCCTGCTGTTTATCACCCTCATCTGCAGGTTCTTCAACTCAAAGGCATAATTTCTTGCACTGTACTATGGCAGGATGTTTTTAAATATACTGCCTGAACATCCTTAAATTGCCTTGAAGCAATACTGCACATCCTTTACAAGCACTAACCGCTGTCTGAGAGTTTGCCCGGTTTTATTAATGCGTGCTCTGCGGTCCGGCTTTGATACCGATTTTCAATAGATCTGTGCTGTGTATAAGAGCATTGCCGGGACTTTAAATGTTATTTTACAATATACTTATTAAGTATAACATACGTGGTGTTGGTGTAAAGTAATTACGGGCTTTTTCAGAAAAAAACAAACGGTACCGGTGTTTGACACTTATCATATCATACGTTATAAAATAATTGAATAAAGAGAGGTGCTGTGTTATCATAGAAAAGCATTTTAAAATGTGCCCCCGTAGCTCAGGGGATAGAGCGTCGGTTTCCTAAACCGTGCGTCGGATGTTCGAATCATCTCGGGGGTGCCATCATAAAACCGTTGGAATTTCAATAAGCTCTAACGGTTTTTGTTTGTGTTTTATTGTCATGTTCTGAAAGCACAATGTTAAAAGGTGCAAAAATTTGTGATATAATAATATTTTTTGTATTAGAAGTAATCCGGAAGCATTTAGAAAAAAATCATCAAAAATAAACAGCCGGTGCAGCAGCCTATAAAGTTATTTTTATATTGGCTTGAAGCTTTTTTGTGCTATTATTAAGTTATTCCTTATGGATAAAAACCGATTTGTCGCAGCATGAAAAACGCGAGAGGAGAAGGAACCGGTAAAACAAATTAAACTCAATCTGAGATCAGTCTGTAAAAAAATTGGAACGACAAAGACAAATAAAATACATGTTTTAAATATCAGACAGTAAGCATTCTGAGGATCCGAACAGATATTAAAAAGCGGTGTGCGGCCGTACCGCACGAATCTCGTCACCTGTCAGCAGGCGATATTGATTTTAAAGAGTTAATTTTGGAAATGGAGGATTGAAAAATGAAAACTAAAAAAGGGAAGATTCTTATTATTATTACAGTTGTATCATTTATTGCTCTTATGCTTGCCGCTTGTGACTATGATACAAGTCAGGATGAAAGCACGGCCCCCGGACCGGAAAAATCGACAGAAGAAAAAGAATATGAATACGGCGACGATGCATCCAACTACGAAAACGATGAAAACGATTCCGACGATGACATTGACACTAACTACTACAAGCCTGATGCTTGCGATTCAGCAGAAAATCATTGTGCTTTCATTCACTTATCAAAATATGACCGGGTTTGCTCGGCATCAGCCTGACGTGTCTGACAGCGGCATTATGCCGCTGTTTTTCTTGCTCATTCTCTGTGGCTCATGCGTTTCAAAGTCCTCATGACAAGCCAGTAAAACATCCAAAGCGCGATCACTGCCGCACATATTGTCTTTATATCCACTGCATGAATCACAGTATTCGGGACCGCCATCTGCTTCATGGCCATTGTTGCAGCCATTGCCGGCAACATACTCCCTATCAAAAGGATCATCTCTATAAGTCTCTCTCGAGTAATAACACGATGCTTTATATTGTTGTATAGCCAGCTTATACCTATACATACATCAAAAAGTAATATTATTATATAGTAGTTATCAATATCACAAACCGGTATAATATCAGGTATTCCAAATATGACTCCGGTCAATACAAAAGCGGTATTTACAATTATAGCCACCATTAAAAGTTTCTTTTGCGACCTCGGCTTCTCAAATTCGCGCACGTACAGGAGAATGATCAAAGGTATCAGAAACTTTACAATGTATTTTACCATCATCCATCCATGCGCATTATCAGAGAATAAAAGAAACCGTCCTTCCGATGCCAGAATTAATACGGCTAAACATAGTATGCCCAGCATGTACCACAGCGCAAGCTTTGCCGCGGGGATAATATTTCTCAGCATTATCGTCCCCTGTATTCCAAAAAATGCAATCACTATCAAAGCAAACGCGGTTACCGTCCCCGCAATACCCTTGATTGTGTAATAACTTCGAGCATCGCGGGAAGCTACTACAACCGGCTTGTTAATACCCATGGCAGCAGTGCTGTCTACCGTTTTAAGCTTTATGTTCAATTTCCGGCCGTACATTTGATTCTTTATATTCAAATCTATAAAATCCGTTGACAGCATACCGCCTTTTTTTTCACGATCCTGACCGAACCTGTGAATATTCTTGCCGTCATATGATATTTCCACGGTATTTCCCGTTGTCACGAAAAGAACATCCTGCGGCTCACCGGTTTTATTTTTATCCGGCAGTTTTACCGTAAATTCACCGGTATGTCCGTCATTTTTTATTACTTTTACAGTCAGCTCCTCCTCTGTTTTTTCAGAACTGAAAACAAATGGTAAAAAAATTATTACGATGATAAGTACCGCGCTGCTTATCGCAGTCCACCATTTAATCTTACTGAACGGGTTTTTATTACTGTAGTTCAAGGTGCTGTGATCCACGTATCGTTTCTCCTTTTTATGCTGAATCAAATATACCGCCGCGCATTGAACGGCATGTGTAAAATACTGTAAGTCTCAAAAGTGAAATTTCCGTTTGCATTTTTATATTTTAGCATAAACCAAGCATAAATGTCCCTGTCTGTGCTTATGTTTCTTACCTCTTTTAATAATATCATCTTTAATTTTATGCACTTCTAAGATGTCGAAGTTCAAAATCATATATCACGACTGCAGTAAATATGGCGAAAGAGACTTTCCGCTTTACAAAACTGTCTCTTTCCACGTAAGGTTTCATCAAAGAAATTAAATATTTTTAAACATAAATCTCAAAAAATGTTTATGTGCGATCCGGAAAAATAACCGAACCGCACATAGAAAGGCATACTTGCATATGTATTGGCACTTATTAATCTTGTTTCCCTTTTTAATCAATTAACCAGAGCTTCACCCAGTTCACGGCAGTTTTCACGAGCCTCTTCGTTTGGAGATTCATTGCATATAACCGGATCGGAAGCCATATTCAGCCCGCCGGCCTTACAGTCCTCTTCCCAGTTTCGCATCCATTCGCCGTCTCCCCAACCGTAAGAGCCGAACAGTCCAACTGGTTTTTGTCCCAGCGAACCTTTTATCGACTGCCACATTGGTTCAAACTCAGATTCCTCCAAAACTTCAACACCCATTGAAGGACACCCGAATGCATATGCATCAAAATTTCCGGCTACGCTTTCATTGAAATCTGCCGCAGTGATTTTTTCTGCTTCTCCTCCGGCACCCTGTATTCCTTCCGCTACTGCATCGGCCATCGCTGCTGTATTTCCTGTTCCGCTCCAATATACAACTGCTATTTTTTTCATTTGCAATCTCCTTTCCTTCTTACTGAGTTTCTGTCTTTTGGTTAGCCTTTGCAACCTCTCTAAACGTTTGGTTAGCTTTTGCTAACCAAACTTATTCTGCCATACCTCCGACTTTATGTCAAGTAGTTTTTTTTCAATTTACATGCATTTTTTTAAGACCTGCCCTCTATTGATATCCTTGTTTGTATTTGTGTAGAATTCTTTGCATACTAATTCCCATGCTTGAAAAGAGACTGTCTATTTTCAAGACAGCCTCTTTTCATAATTCAACCCGTAATCAATTTTTTAGGAGGCATAAAGCCAATTCGGCTTTTGATTTATCCCTCTATAGCAATATACTTTTCCTGTTTGATCTCTTTAGGATCTTTTTTCGGGACAGTAAGTCTCAGGATACCGTCCTCAAATTTAGCCTTTATATCTTCTTCAGCAATGTCATCGCCTACATAGAAGCTCCTTGAGCAACTGCCCGTGTATCTCTCTCTTCGGATATACTTGCCTTCCTCGTCCTTTTCATCACTGTTTTTCGATCTGCAGGCACTGATAACAAGATATCCGTCATCCAGCTTCGCCGTCACTTCTTCCTTTTTAAAGCCCGGCAAGTCGATTTCAACGTCATACCCGGTTTCAGTTTCTTTAACGTCAGTCTTCATGATCTCGCCTGCGGAGGCATTTCTGAAAAAGTTTTCACGATTTGCAATACCTGCAGGGAACTCTTTCATCCAGTTATCAAAGATATTTCCATTCATCAAGCTTGGTAGTAACATTTTTCATTCCTCCTTTGTTTTTAATGAGTCATTGACTCCATTTTGTTGATCCAACATTTTTCGAGTCTTGGCACCGGCCTTAACTCTCCGCTTGAATATACCATAACTCTTTTTGTTAGCACTGTCAAGAGGTGAGTGCTAACAAATTTTTTTCTGACCCCCGTTCAAGACAATTATACTTTCTGAAAATACATGCATATAATTTCAGTGTTTCCCATATGCACTCCGTTTATTTACGTTTTCTGCGTCCTGCAGCCACATTGATGAGCACATAAATAACGGTCAGCGCCACGGCTGATACTGCAAGAATCGTAAACTTGTTTCCGGTCGAAACAAGGTCATCATAGAAATACATATTGCAGTCCACTGAATCTTTAAATTCGTCTACCAGCTTCTTCGGCACACCCGCATCGAAAAGCGCTTCAAAAGCGCCCCTCATTGTGTGCTCACGCATCAGCGATGTTCCGTAAGTTCCAGGGAAAAATGTCAGTACATGCTTCCCCTTGCCAAAGCTCGATATCGGCATGTATGCCCCGCATATAAATCCGTACCCTGCGCTAACGATCGTGCCAACCACAGATATTTGCCCCCGCGATGTCAAAAAGAAATTTATTATTGACGAAAGAACCGTACCGAACATCTACAGGAGCAGCGTATCGCCGGCTAAAAGCATGATATCCGTACCGCTCATATACCATCCTATAGAATGAAGATATATCATCGAAAGCACAAATGTAATAAAACAGATTATCAGCGTCGATATTAACGCTGATATATAGTAAGCCAGCCCTATTGCCGATTTTCTGACCGGTGTGATCAGAAAGTCATTTCGCGCGCCCGTTATCTTATCGTTCACCATGACCATATTTGAACAGAATGCCACCGTTACACAGCATACCGCAAGAAGTGAAGACATTAGCTGTCCGCCGACTATACCCTCCAAAAGCTCCTCTGAAAGATCAATAGTCTTTGGAATCCCCGACATTATCGCTTCTCTAAAGACATTGTGCAGAAATGTCGTATATAGTATCAGCAATATTACCGGCGTTATGAGTGATGCGAAAAACGCACCCCTATCCTAAAAAAAACAGCTGTGTATCCCGGTTTATAAGAGCTCTTACAGAGTTCACTGAACATCACCGCCTTCCTGATGGAGAGCTTTGCCTGTAACATTAAAAAACACATCGTCCATGCGACCTTTTATTATTTCATAATCTCTGAATATTTCAGGATGTTTTATTATAAGCCTTGTTGCCGTCCCTGTATCAGGGACCTTTACACGTACACCTGCAGTAAGCACTTCTTAATCCGTCTGCTTTTCATATTCTTTCATGCCCCCGGTTGCGGCATTCATTTCGTGCATACATTCAATAAGTGTTTCTGCTTCGTTTTCACCGGCGCCGTAGAGCATTATGAAATCCGCCTGTATATCTGTTCTTAAGCTCGATCGGAGTGCCTTCCGCTGCGATTTTTCCGTTGTCCAGTATTCTTACGTGGTCTACATCAGTTGTCTCATCCATATAGTGTGTAGTCAGAAACACCGTCATCATGCGCTTTTTTTTTATGTCATCAAGTACGTCCCAAAGATGTCTGCGTGTCTTTGGCTCCAGCCCCGTCGTCGGTTTATCAAGTATCAATATCGTCGGTTCGTGAAGAAGTGCTCTTGCCACATCCACTCTGCGTTTCTGTCCGCCTGAAAGCTTGCCGACAGGTCTCTTCATGAAACTCCCCAGATCAAACATTTCCGTAAGCTCTGATATTCTCACATTAAGCTTCTCACCTGTGATACCGTAAAGCGCTGCACGCGTGATAAGATTGTTCTTTACAGTAAGCTGCTTGTCGAGAACCGAATTCTGAAACACAACACCCAGCTCGCTGTGGATCCTGTCTATTTCATGATCAAGATCCGCGCCGCTTATCACGACCGTGTCCACATCCTTCGAAAGCTGTCCGCACATGATCGAAATTGTCGTACTCTTACCGGCTCTGTTGAGTCCCAGGAACGCAAAAAGTTCACCTTTCTCTACGGAAAAGCTGAGATTCTGCACCGCTTTTATATCCCCGAAATTCTTGCTCAAATTTTTTATTTCTATTATTTTCTCCTTCATATCCTTATCTCATGCCTCAGGCATGCCCTTTTACACCGTGCCCGGATCGTTCTTCCTACAGTGAAAGTACACACAGGCTTACAAGATGAAAACTGTTTTTAGGTTTTATACACGCCTTAAAACATCCCATAGCGGGACAAGAATAAAATGCGGTATGAATTTCGCAATTAATCTGAGGCACATAGAAAACGGGTTTGGTGATACGACCCAGACATTCATGCGGCTAGCCGCCATGGACCACCTCACCACTGAGGGCGGTCTTGACGCGAACGGGAAATGTCTGATGTTTTTGCTTTCATATTTTTTCATCTTATGGAGGAATTCAGTCTTTTTTACCCAATACGGGCAGACGGCAGTCACGTTTATGCCGGAAAACAGCAGCTCATGATGAATTGCTTTGGTATAACTTAAAAGAAAAGCTTTGGATGCCGCATATATGTTGAGCCGAGGAAGCGGCATGAAGCCCGCGCACGAGCATAGTTCAAGAATCCTGCCGCCTTTTCGCATATATGGAACTGCTTCACTCGTCATATCTACAGCCGCACGGCAGTTAAGATCTATCATGTTTTCATTATCCTCACGAGGAATACTGAAACTGCCGCCTTCACGCCCAAAACCCGCGGCATTTATGAGTATATGTACCTCCGGGTTCTCCCTGCGCAGGAGTCCACTTATCTTGTCTATGCTTGCTTTGTCTGTAAGATCAAGTGCAAGCGGTCTTACACGGCATTTAAGTTCATCGGCAAGTTCATTTAATTGAAGCTCGCGCCTTGCGACTGCCCAGATTTCTTCGACTTCGCCCGAGCGGTCTATCTGTCTTGCATATTCGCGGCCAAGACCGCTGGAGGCCCCCGTTATTATTGCGATCTTCATTTTTCAAATCTCCTTTTTGATCCCCACACTTTATTAAGTCTTTCTTAATATGCGGCACAGCAGCCTTGCGGTTGTTCAGATCAAAAATGCTTCAATTACAAGGACTGCTATGCAGCTTGCCGCCGCGACCTTAAATAAGCTCGCGCCGAACCACGCCAGTATTATTCCGACCAGCATAGCGCCGGCGCCTGCTGCCGGTGTCTGTGTCACCTGTATGACTGCGGGAAATGTCATGACTGCCAGCGTCACATACGGCACGTAATACAAAAATGACTGTACAAACTGATTTTCTATTGGTTTTCTCATAAGTGTCAGCGGGAGGGCTCTGCAGAGATACGTAACAAGTGCCATAACAGCTATGTATGTATATATTGACATATCAGCTTCCTCCCCTGTTGTCATTTTCGGGTTCTTCGCCTTCAGCACATTTATTGATGTCGTCTGCGTCTCTCATACTGTCATCAGTATGATCTGAGTCTGCATCATTTTCAGATGCAGTTCCAATGTCCCCATGCCTGAGGCATTTAACAGGGAACAGCAGCGCGGCGACAGCTGAGATCACCACTGTTAAAATTATAACACGGTTTCCTTCCGAAATATTTCTGACTCCGGATATATATTTAGATGCAAAACTCGCTGCAAAGCTTATCGCAACGAAAATTCCCACTGTTTTATCTTTTCTTGAAGGGGGGATTATCACAGCAAGGAACATACCGTAAAGACATACACTCAGTGCGCTTACTGCTCTTAAAGGCAAAAGATTTCCCATAGTTATCCCGAGAGCTGTTCCAAAAGACCAGAGAGGCATTGCGACGATGAGTGCACCCAGAGGATATTCCGGATTAAGCCCGCCCGGCTGCGCGATGCTTATCCCGAAGATTTCATCTGTTATCGTTGCTCCTAACATCAGCCTTTTTGCAGGGGATGTCCCCGCAGGAAGTTTTTGATTTAACGCAACGCCCATCAAAAGATATCTGGCATTGGTTATGGCAATGATTGCTATGTATTGAAGCAGCGTCACATTTGCCGCATACATGGTAAATCCCATATACTGGCCTGCTGACGCATATGTTGTGAAGCTGGATAAAAACCCCTGGAATGCGTTGAAACCGCAGTCATGCGCAGTAACACCCAGAGAAAAAGCAACAGCAAAATATCCCAGTCCTATTGGGATACCGGCCTTCATCCCCTTTGAAAATGTCCTGCCTTCGCTCATTCTGCAACACCTTTTATGTCTATCTGTCCATTTTTACTTTTTTGAATCCGCATAATGCGAGTTCTTCACTCCATTTCTCGATGAGTGCGTCCTGACTCCACGAGGCATTAGCCGGGCTTGTAGACGGTAGTTTTACCGCTCTAACACGATTTTCCGGAAAAATATATTTCATATACAGATCGTATGCCCTTGCTCCGTTTGCAAATATACCGCGTATATCGGCTGCATTCAGTATCTTTGATATATCATTGACCGTTACATTCGTGATGGATGAATCCGATGAACCTTTTATATCGCAAGAATGTATCACGTCCCATACCGCAATGCCGTTGCTCTGAAGAAGTTTCTTTTTTTCATCTATGCTCTGCGGCTCATCCCGTCCGCATAAATACGCGATCACTTTCCAAAATCTATTTTGCCTGTGACCGTAAAAAAATCCCTGTTCGCGTGATTTTACTGACGGGAAAGAACCGAGGATCAGAATCTCGGCATCGCTGTTGAATACCGGCTCTATCGGATGAAAGATCATTGTATTCACCTGCTTTTCCCGCCGCTGGCATTTACGTTTTTTCCGCTGCTCCTGTTTCCGTTTGAATTTGCAATCTGTTTAAAGAGGCTTTGAAATTTTGCAACGGTTGCCTTGCTGCCTGTCGCTACGCTGATATAGTTTTGCTCTGCGAGTTCATCAGTATAGTCACTGAGCTTATATGTCGTATATGAGGAATATCCGTTTCCGATCTGTGTAACTATCGGCTCCATGTTGTACTTTTTTATGTGCGTGCCCTTCTCATTCTTTATTATAGTGACGTTTGCCATGCCTCCAAGCATAGTCGCAAACGTATCCTGAGATGATATATAGTTGCCGAGCGAATAATAGCAGACCATCGTCCTGCAGCTTTTCTTATCTTTGATCTCCTTCACAGGTTCTACTACGTGCGGGTGTGCCCCGATCACGAGATCCACTCCCTGATTTGCAAAGAACTGCGCCCAGCTTTTCTGACTTTCATCGGGATCATATTGATATTCAGTCCCCCAATGAGGGAACACTATTATAAAATCAGCCTTTTTCTTTGCGGCCTTTATATCCGCTTTTATATTCTCTTTGTTGTCGTCTGTAAGCATATCGACCATATATGCCTTATCGGACGGTATCGATATGCCGTTGAGACCGTAGGTATAGTTAAGAAGCGCGATCCTCATGCCCTTCTTATTGATGACTCTGATCCTGTCTGCATCCTTTCTGGACGCGTGAATACCCAACATCGTTATCTTCTTATGCTTTTTCGACCAGTGCTTCGCCGCCTTTGCGATTGCATCCGAGCCTCTGTCCATCGCATGATTGGTAGCATGTGTAACTACGTTGAATCCCGCCGCCTCTATATACTTGCTTATCTGCATCGGCGTTCCAAACATCGGGTACCCTGAATAATTGGCGTTAACGAGCATCGTTTCCTGATTTATGACCGCAAGATCTGCCTTCCCCGCATATTTTGATATGTTCTTATAAAGCGGACTGAAATCATATCCGTCCGCCGTTCTGCACGATTTGAAAACGGTATCATGTATCAAGTCATCTCCAACCGCGATTAACGTAACCGTAGATGACTCGGATTTAAGCTTTTCCCTCGAAGTAGGCCCTCCCGAATGGTGGCAGCCTGCAACTGCAATGACAATGACTGCAGCGAACGCCGCTAATATAACAAAGAATCTGGGTTTGAACGGATATCTCATATAAACACTTCCTCCGCTTTCACGTACCTGCAGCATAATCTGTCAGCTGTTTGTGTGCAGCAATCCATGTATCTGCATAGCTGTATGCTGTTGAAACACTTGGTTAATTCTAGCATGCAATGCGCTAATTATCAATGATGGACTCCGCATAATACCATATATGTTTCTCAGTTAATTTTACAGCCGTCGGCGGCAGCACTGCCTCTATTCATGTTATCGTTAATTAATTAACTTCACATAAACCCTTTCTTATCTCATTGATATAATGTAATATATATATATATATTGTTGGATATAGGTGATGGAGAGATAAAGTATATGAGTGTTGCATCAATAATTTCATTGCTCGGCGGGCTGGCTTTTTTCCTGTTTGGAATGTCTCTTATGGTAGATTCACTTAAAAAAGTAGCCGGCGGCAAACTGGAGATGAGGCTGGGACAGCTTACATCATCGCCTGCAAGAGGCGTACTGCTCGGTACATTTGTGACAGCCGTCATCCAATCATCTTCCGCTACCTCGGTCATGGTAGTAGGGTTTGTCAATTCCGGGATGATGACACTTGTACAAGGCATACCTATAATAATGGGAGCAAACATCGGTACAACAGCAACCGGCTGGATTCTCAGCATATCAAGCATAGGCGGCTCTGCAGCAGATCTTCTCTCAGCATCAACGATATTCTCGATAATTTCTATCACAGGCGTGTTGTTTTTCATGCTTTCAAACACACTGGCAAAAAAGAATACCGGCATCATACTTCTTGCGCTGGGGGTGCTTCTTAACGGCATGCAGCTCATGTCATCGGCAATGATACCTCTTAGAATCAACGCATCATTTCTGAATGCCATGTCGGTCGCTTCAAATCCATTCCTCTGCATCACGATAGGGATCCTTGTTACTGCCGTTGTTCAGAGCTGTTCAGCATCCATAGGTATACTTCAGGCCCTTGCGGTGACCGGCGTTATAGAAAATCGCGCAGCCATATATCTTGTTGTGGGAATGAGCATAGGCGCATGTGTGCCTGTGCTTTTAAGTTCTATAGGCGCAAACATGAACGGCAGACGAACAGCCTTTTCGTATCTTTATTTCGATGCTATAGGCGGCGCAGTATTTATGATACTTTTTACAATTATAACATCTATGATAAATATAGAACCCTATCTTTCGAGCGCAGCATCAAGTACGGGTATAGCGATTATAAATACAGCTTTTAAAGTCTTTGCTGTGCTCGCATTGTTCCCTGCGAGAAATCTTCTCGCAAAACTCGCGATAAAAACATTTCCGGACAAGACCGGTGAAGAAGAAGAGCAGTACGAAACATCTCTTTTGGACGAACGTTTCCTTGCTCATCCCGCCATTGCGATAGAGCAGTGTTTCACCACTGTCCACCAAATGGCCGATGCATCAAAAAGGAACTTCTATGCGTCTACTGAACTCATTTTCGAATATGACCAGAACAAGTTCGACCGCCTGCAGCGTAGAGAAAAACAAGTCGACAACTTTGAGGACGCCCTCGGAGATTATCTTGTAAGACTTTCCAAAAATCAGCTGTCTGACATCGAAACCAAACGCTCGGGACTTATTCTTCAAAGTCTCTCAAACTTTGAACGCATATCTGACCATGCCGTAGACATATCTGAACTTGCACATGAACTTCACGAAAAGAAAGCAAGTTTTTCCGATGATGCAAAGGCGGGTCTCAAGATCTGCATAGAAGCAGTTGCCGAAATAGTTGAACTTGCAAACGATGCTTTCAAAAATCTCGATGTAAATGTCGCAAAAAAGGTGGAACCTCTTGAAGAGACTGTCGACATAATAACAGAAAGAATAAAAGGAAGACATATACAAAGACTTCAGGAAGGTCGCTGCACACTGAGTCTCGGATTCATATTAAACGGCTGCGCTGACAACCTCGAGCGCATCGCCGATCACTGCTCCAATATAGCGCTTCTGGTAATCGAAAGCCACATGGATACAGCGCTCATGCCACATACATACACGGCTACTATCAAAAGTAAAAACGACACTACCTATGAAGGGTATTTCGCAGGGTATGAGCAACGCTATCTGCAGAGACTGGAACTTGCGGAGAAACTTGAGGATGAACGACTTCTGAACGGCCGGCAGACCACTATGTTTGACACTGAGGATCTCGGGGTATCTTCATAAACATAATATTACAAATGTGATATTGTCACAGAAAAAAAGGTTCCTGTAGGTTAATATATATGAAACTATAGAAGACCCGTTTCCGGATCATGTGAAAATGCCGGTGCATTCATAGCAATCAGGCTCTGTGCATAATTAGACGCGGGAACGCAAAGCTGAGGAGGGAATATAATGTCAGTACTCATGATAACAAATGATAATTTTGATGAAGAAGTAATAAAAAGCGATAAGCCTGTACTTCTTGATTTCTGGGCTTCCTGGTGCGGCCCGTGCAGAATGGTCTCACCTGTTGTGGATCGTATCGCAGAAGACCGGGACGACATCAAGGTCGGAAAGATAAATATCGATGAGCAGCCGGAACTTGCGACTCAGTTCGAAATAACAAGCATCCCTACGCTTATGATAATTAAAGACGGTAAAGTCACAAACAAAGCTGTCGGTGCACTTCCACGAGAGGCAATCGAAGCGCTCATATAGTTTTTATTATGGTGACTCTGTTACGTCAAAGTTGTTTATTGCTGCTGTTCTGCTGATTTCGGTAGCGCTTATCTACCTGATCATTCACAGAATTCAACAAAAAATCATGAACAACTTGAACACTGTGATGAAGCAACCGTTGAAAAACAATGGCTGCTTATGATTATAAAACAAACTGATATGAAAGCGCCGGTGAGAAGAAGATCCCGGCCACTAATAAAAATGACTGGTAATATTCCTAATAAATCAAAATACTTTGAAAAGCTGGACTTCTGGTCCCATCTTAATGATGAAGAAAAGCAGAAGTTTTTCTGCAACACTCGCGCTGTAAATTATAAAAAAGGAGCGCTGGTGCATTCCGCAAATGATAAGTGCGAAGGAATGATAATGATCAAAAACGGTCATCTGCGCACTTACATGCTTTCGGAAACCGGGAAAGAAGTAACGCTTTACAGACTTTTCACAGACGATATTTGTATATTGTCTGCTTCATGCGTTCTAGATTCCATAGCGTTTGACGTATTTATAAACGCTGAAGAAGATACCGAAGTTTTGATCACCGACGCGTCGTTTTTTCATAATATGGCTGAAGAAAATATCCGCGTCCAGAATTTCGGCTATCAGCTCGCGGCAGAACGCTTTTCGGATGTCATGTGGGCAATGCAGCAGATCCTCTTCATGGGGATAGATAAACGACTTGCGATATTTCTTTGGGATGAATCACTTAAAGCCGGAAGCAGCCGCATTTATATGACACAGGAGCGCATCGCTTCATACATAGGCTCCGCCCGCGAAGTGGTAACCCGGATATTGAAATATTTTTCAGATGAAGGGATCATAGAGAGCTTCCGGGGCGGTATTGAAATAAAAGATAAAGAGAAATTAAAAAAGCTGGCATTATGAGTAGCAAGTGTACCAGCTTTTTAAGTGTAATTATTTTAAGTTTATTAACGAGTGTCTGTATTTATTGTCCTCAGCCGCACAGGCAGCGGCATTCGATCTGATGCATTATATGAAAAGGTTTACATTTGAGTCTTCAGCATCTCCCAGGTAGTAGCCGACTCCTCCGAGTTCCACTCCGTCGATTAATTCTTTTTCTCTGATGCCCATTACATCCATGCTCATTGTACATGCAACAATCTTGACTCCTGCTTTCATCGCTTTTCTTATGAGATCCTCAAGTGAATCCACATTTTTATCTTTCATTATCTTTTTCATCATCGATGTTCCCATGCCGCCCATGTTCATCTTTGATATCTTCAGTCTGCCGGCGCCTCGTGGAAGCATTTTACCGAACATAGCTTCCATAAACGGCTTCTTCACCGTTTGTTTACCCGCTTTTCTGAGAACCGAAAGTCCCCAGAACGTGAAGAACATGGTAACCGGCCTTCCCATGGCGGCCGCTCCGTTTGCGATTATGAAGCTCGCCATCACCTTGTCCATATCTCCTGAAAAAACTATGATAGTCTTTCTGTCTTTTGACCTGTTCTCGCATGATGCGTTCTCTGCCGCAGCTCCGGATGTGGCAAGTGATTTGCCGGCGCCGCCTTTCTTTAGACACGCCACATATCCATGCTTTTCTTTTCCGGTTGATATAAGTGTGTTCCCTGTCCGCCTGCACCATGATCCTATATCTTTTACAAAGCCCGGGTCTGATGCAAGCACCTGCATAATGTCTCCTTCGTTCATTTTCCGGATAGTCTCATATACCTTCATTATAGGTCCCGGACACTGCATGCCGTTGCAGTCGAGGTTTATAGTTTTTATATTTTCCGCTTTGTCGTTTGCGCTGAAATTTCTTTCAGCTTTATTCCCTTCAGGCGGAGTATCCTCAGACGGTGTTTCATCTGAAGGATCGTTTTCAGGATGTGTGGCCTGATAAAACCTCGTCCCTGCAGGATATACCTTTACATCCTTGAATCCATGCTGCTGGAGTATCCTTGCCGCATTATATGATCTCACACCAACCGAACACAATGTTATGACAGGCTTGTCTCTGTCAAGTTCATTCATTCGCGCACGAAGCTGTCCAAGAGGTATATTCTTCGCGCCGGGGATCTCAACTGCCATTGTTTCAGCTTCTTCTCTTACATCAACAAGTTGTATATCATCGCAGTCGTCCGGCTCGTCAAACCTTGAAAACCGGATAAGACCTTCACTTACGTTTCTTGCTGTAAACCCTGTCATGTTCACGGGATCTTTAGCCGAAGAATATGGCGGCGCATATGCCATCTCAAGATCTGCAAGCTCCTGTGCAGTTGCACCCAGTCTTGCAGCGACCGAGATCGTATCTATCCTCTTGTCAACGCCGTCCGGTCCGATGATCTGTGCTCCGAGAATTTTCCCGTTTTTCTTTGCAAAGATCATTTTTATCACCATTGCCATCGCGCCGTGATAGTATCCGGCATGCTGGTTCTGTGTCACATATACAGCCTCATAATCTACGCCGTTTTTCAACCCTCGCTGGGTTAACCGCTCCTCACTGTGTCCCGTCATTCCGACTGTAAGGTCAAAAACTTTTGCAATAGACGTCGCCTGCGTTCCTTTATATGTGTCCTTATCTCCTACGATATTGTTTGCTGCAATACGTCCCTGTTTATTCGCGGGTCCTGCGAGCTGGTACTGCGCTCTGCTCTTAAAAGTAAAGTCCTCGACTTCTATGACATCGCCCACAGCGTATACATGCGGATCCTCGGTGCGCATGCAGTCATCGACCACAATCATTCCGCGGTCATTCAAAAGAAGTCCCGCATCTTTTGCTATCCTGCTGTTCGGTGTCACCCCTATAGATAGAACCACAAAATCGACAGTAAGTTCTTTGCCGCTTTTCAGTTTCATTTTTATCGATTTTCTGCCGCCGTTTTCTAACTCTTCAAAAGCCTCTGTCCTGTCGTTAAAAAAGATCTTCACACCTTTCACTGTCATGTGCTCATGTAGCATCATTGCCATCTCTTTATCGATAGGCGGCATAACATGATCCGAACCCTGTACAAGCGTCACATCGATCCCGGCCTCTCGCAGATTTTCCACAACCTCCAGACCGATAAATCCGCCCCCTACTACAGCCGCGCTCTTCGCACCGCTTTCAAGCGCCAATGATCTTATTTTGTCTGTGTCAGGTATGGTCCAGAGATTTTTAATTAGATCCGATGCCATCCCCGGCATATCCGGTCTTACAGGAGCCGAACCGGTGGAAATAACAAGATCATCGTAGCTTTCCTCATAGCTCGTCCCTCTGCTGTGATCCTTTACCGTCACTGTTTTTTTATCACGGTCTATCTTCACTGCTTCATTTTCAACACGCACATCTATGTTGAATCTTTGACGCATCATTTCAGGCGTAGATACGAGCAATGATTCCCGCGACTTTATAACATCGCCCACATGGTACGGCAGTCCGCAGTTTGCATACGAAATATATTTCCCCCGTTCAAGTATTATTATTTCCGCATCCTCCTGAAGCCTTCTGAGCCTTGCCGCACAGCTTGCACCGCCTGCGACGCCTCCTATTATGACAGTCTTTTTCATTTTCTTTTCTCCTGTATCTGCTGCCCTTTTCAATTTCGCAATGACAGCCTTTTGTTACGTTCTCACTGTTTGAATTTATTATATACTTCTATAGAAATCTTTTCTGTGACATTGTCACACAGTGTGTGTTATAATAAGCAATTGGAACGTCGGGCTCGGAAATGCCGCCTCATATTAACGCTACTTGCAATCGGGGCTGCGCACCCCTATTTTAACACATGTCCCCGATTCACAGTAACACTATAGCCAATATGCTGCGGATGTCTGCGCTTAAATATAAAACTTATGTCATAGAGAGGTTATAAATATGGCTGATAATAAAAATGCATCTGCGCGCAGGAACGCAAAAGTAAATACGCATCAGGGCGTAAAGGCACATTCCAATGAAAGCAATCACGCCCATTTGCATTTACATGGCGGTGCACACACACATGTGCATCCACATGAACAGACCAAGACAGTACTCAATAGACTGGCGAGAGCGACCGGACATCTGCAGTCCGTCAGCAAGATGGTTGAAAACGGACGCGACTGTTCAGAGGTCCTGATACAGCTTTCTGCAGTTATAGCCGCGTTAAACAGTACCGGACGCATAATACTCGAAGACCACATAGATAATTGTATTGTAGATGCTGTACACAACGGCGATCATAAAGCAATCAATGATCTCAAGGTTGCTATAGCGCGTTTCATGAAATAGCTGTTGACATTTATTTCTCGCGCAGTATAATAGATTTATATTTTAAAAATTAAACTGCAAACCGATGATTGAGACTAGTAAGCCCGGATACCGAATTCACAGAGAACCGCAAATGCTGAGAAGGCGGCAAAGAGGCCCGGACTGAATGGACTTATGAGGGCAGGACGAAAGGTCACGGCCGAGTAGCACCTGACGGGATCTCCGCCCGTTAAAAGGGAGCGGGTATCAAGCGTACCTGATATTCAAAACACGCACTATGTGTTGGGTGGCACAGCAAAAACACGGGTTTTTGTCCCAGCTTGGGATAAACCCGTTTTTTATTTCTTGCCTATCATCGAATGCAAAGAAAGGAGCTTTAAAATGACAACTGAACCCAAAATACCTTATAAGATCTATCTGTCTGAAAGCGATATACCAACACAATGGTACAATGTGCGCGCAGATATGAAAAACCGTCCGTCACCGCTCCTCAGTCCAGTAACACTCCTGCCGCTTAAAGCGGAAGATCTTGAACCAATGTTCTGCAAGGAACTGATACAGCAGGAACTGGATGACGAGACTCCTTACATAGATATCCCGCAGGAAATTCAGGATTTCTACAAGATGTACCGTCCGTCACCGCTTGTAAGAGCTTACTGCCTTGAGGAAAAGCTTGATACGCCGGCTAAAATATACTATAAATTTGAGGGAAACAACACGAGCGGATCTCATAAACTTAACTCCGCTATAGCTCAAGCATACTACGCGAAGGAGCAGGGGCTCAAAGGGGTTGCCACGGAAACCGGAGCAGGTCAGTGGGGCACGGCACTTTCGATGGCATGCTCGTATTTCGGCCTTGAGTGCAAAGTATACATGGTAAAAGTATCATATGAGCAGAAGCCCGCCAGACGCGAAGTCATGAGAACCTACGGCGCTGAAGTAACACCTTCGCCGTCCGACAAGACTGAAGTGGGACGAAGGATCCTTGAAGCTGACCCGAAGACTACAGGAAGCCTCGGATGCGCTATATCAGAGGCTGTTGAAGCGGCCGCCGAAAACGAAGGCTACAGATACGTGCTTGGAAGCGTTCTTAATCAGGTAATGCTGCACCAAACCGTCATAGGGCTTGAAACAAAAGCCGCACTTGACAAATACGACGTCAACCCTGACATGATCATAGGCTGCGCAGGAGGCGGGTCCAATCTCGGAGGATTGATATCCCCGTTCGTCGGTGAAAAACTCCGCGGTGAAAACGATTACCGCATAATAGCAGTGGAACCCGCTTCATGTCCGTCCTTTACAAGAGGGGCTTTCGCCTATGACTTCTGTGATACAGGAATGATCTGCCCTCTTGCAAAGATGTATACGCTCGGATGCAGTTTCATTCCGTCCTCAAACCATGCGGGCGGACTCAGGTTCCACGGAATGAGTCCGGTGCTTTCACAGCTGTATCACGACGGATACATAGAAGCTCGGGCTGTTGAACAAACTGAAGTATTCAAGGCTGCCGAAATATTTGCCAGAGTCGAAGGCATACTGCCCGCTCCCGAAAGCTCACATGCCATCAAGGCGGCTGTCGATGAGGCTGTAAAGTGCAGGGAGACCGGCATAGAAATGACTATCGTGTTTACTCTGACCGGTACAGGATATTTCGACATGAAGGCTTACGCGCAGTACAACGACGGAACTATGACAGACTATATCCCCACTGAGGAAGATCTTCAGCCGGGATTTGATGCTCTGCCGCACATACCTGAAATACAGTGATATCCGCCAAACAAGCCGCCGTCACAGGTTAGCGCGCATAACATTAAAAACAATACAGCATAATAAAAGAGGCTCTCCTGCGTAGACATATCGTGTCTGCAGCGACCTCTTTTTTTTTATCTGTTTTCATTTTATCTGTATCTCTCAGTTTCCCCATACATCGGAAGTATCCGCGGGAACGTCTTCATCTTCCGCAGTTTCCTCTGTACCGCAAGCGATACAAAGCACTGCCAGTCCAACCGCTATTGCGATCTTTACTGCTTTTTTCATGTTGCCTCCTTCCCGATCAGTATATTTCCTTTCCGCATGTTCTTTTATATCATCAATTATAACATAACTGATATTAAATCAACAATACTACCTTCATCTATTTCCGTCTGTTCTGTAATGTGCTGCACAAATTCAAAAGATCAGCGTCCGCTCAAAGTGTGAAGCATGTATGTATTGCCGTCTTTTGTCATGAATGTATACGTTTTTTTGTCATTGTCGCCGAAACTCCCTGCAAACTCATCATATGCGCCGGGGTAATTTCCATCTTCACCAGCAAATCTGCCGTTGTACCACTTAAGACTTTCTAAACCTACTATGTAAAAACCCTCTTCAGAGCTTTCAAATACAATGTGATCCGGACCAGCCATAGCGCAACTGAGAATAGTTCCGTCAACGTTTACATCCACAATACTGTTAAGATTGATTTCTCTGTATTTATCCTTCTCTTTTATGAAAATATCTGCGCTTCCTCCGTCTTCATCGGCGCTGGCCTGTGTGGATGAAATATACAGCTCAGGGGTTCCATTTATGTATTCCAAAGCGCCGTCCGGAGTATTGAGTTCTGTTTTTTTACCGGTCTCGAATGAATAGTAGTATGCTTTATTTCTGCCAGCGTGCAGAGTATATTCGCTTTCGCCGTTAAAATCACATTTTTCATAACAGAATCCGTCTTTTGTGAGCGTGCTCTGCACACATGACAGCCCTGTCAGCCATGTCCCCGTTATAAGCGGGAAGTCTCCTTCAGCCTTTTTATATTCTGCCGTATCCGCCACTATCGTTTTTACAGTATCGAGATCCAGCACTACCAGTTTTTCAATGGTCGATCCCAGATTATCGTCATTTGAAAATATCATTACAAGCTTGCTTCCGGCCACTATAGTCTCGGGATCATGTACTCCGCAACGCTCATATATTACCTTGTGTCCCTTCGCAGTATAGCGCAGTATCTGATACTCTGTATCATCTTCATTCATAGCGCCGCAGTACATGTCTCCGTTATATCCCACCATAACTGTATTTATTGAGCTGGAGATATCCTGAAATTTTGTTATCTTGCCGGTTTTACGATCTGCTTTGAATGTTCTCCATTTTCCGTTGTCGCTGTCGGTCTTTTTACTGTAGCTGAAATACAGATATTTACTGTCCCCGTTCAGCATTGTGAGCTGATGTCTGTATTGTTCGGGTATTTTGACCGTTTTACGCGTTTCATGCACCGGAAGTTTTTTTATTTTACATAGCCTGCTGTTCTTTTCAGACCTTGACACCGTTTGTTCTGTTTGCTGCTTCTTCTCTTTTGATTTATCATATGTATTCTCCCTGCCGCCCAGTAACACGGCCCCGACAAGTATTATAAGGATTATCAGGATAAATATAACTCGCTCCTTCTTCAATGTGTTTTCCCTCCATGTATGATTATTATATCATCACTTGCGCATGTTTTGGAGCCACCTTATAAAACATACTCCGTATAAGACAATTTTCATTCTACGCCAAAACTCATTGTCCCGCGCAACAAATTCTATTTGATTTTTTTGTGGAATGTACCAAAAAAATCTTGACACAGTGATAGTCATACGTTACAATAGTTATTATCGATAAGGCTTGGGTAAGTTCAAACTAATTGAATTAAACGTGTCTGACACATCCCGGTCGAATCGTATAAAATTTGATAACCGAAAGACTTTGACGAAGAAAGTAAACCTTTCAAGAAACCTATAGAGATCCGGGGACGGTGGAAGCCCGGAGGAAGTACGAAAGTGTCTGAAGATCCCTTCCGAGTCGCAGAACTGAAACTATGAGCAAGTAAGTTCTGACGGATTCCCTCCGTTATAAGGGACGCGTATGTCAGTATGTTGTATCAGGTGGTTAACGAGAGATATGATTTCGTCCTAATACAGGGCGAAATTTTTTGTAAACGGATAAAATCTGCCGAGAAGCGCGCTTTTAATTAT
This sequence comes from Bacillota bacterium, assembly GCA_036839975.1. Lineage (GTDB taxonomy): Bacteria > Bacillota > Clostridia > Peptostreptococcales > Anaerovoracaceae > RGIG7111. Next base: position 27,952 of record DAISVU010000013.1, read on the forward strand.
AAGACGCTCCGGTACACCGGCCACAGGCGACATCAGGGCAAATACTATTAAAGAGGAGACAGATAAACATGAAAAACGATGCAGTAGAGATCCGCTGGCATGGCCGCGGAGGACAAGGAGCAAAGACAGCATGTCTGCTGTTGGCAGATGTAGCCTTCAATTCCGGCAAATGTGTCCAGGGCTTTCCCGAATACGGCCCTGAACGAATGGGTGCGCCTATTACAGCTTACAACAGAATTACCGACAGGCACTGTAATGTGCACTCAAACATATATCATCCCGACTATGTAGTAGTGGTAGATGAAACGCTCCTTAAGTCGGTAGATGTTACGAGCGGCATAACTGAAAATGGAAAAGTCATAATAAACTCAAGCAAGGATCCGGAAAAACTGCGGTCTGTGCTAAATGACTTTAACGGAGAAATCTGCACTATTGACGCAGAGAAGATATCTATGGAGACTCTGGGTAAAAATTTCCCGAATACGCCTATGCTGGCGGCAGTTGTAAAAGTCAGCGGCGTGATCGATGAAAACCGGTTCATCAACGATATGGAAGAGTCTTTTAGGCATAAATTCTATCATAAGCCTGAAATGGTGGAAGGCAATATGAAAGCTTTGAAAAAATCGATGAAAGAAGTAAGGGTAGGTTAATGAAAACAAGAGCAAAAGATCTGAATGAAAAATCGACATGGCAGGAGGTAACAACAGGCGCCGAGATATATGAGCCGTCAACTTCCCTGCTTGTCAACACGGGTGAATGGCGTGTGATGAAGCCGGTCTTAAAACCTGACAAATGCAGGCAGTGCCTGCTTTGTGCACCGTTCTGTCCGGACAGTTCCATCCCTGTAAAAGACGGTAAGCGCCTCGATTTCGATATGATGCATTGCAAAGGATGCGGCATATGCGTAAATATATGCCCGTTTGATGCGATAGATTTCGTCAAGGAGGTGAAATAAATGGCTGTAAGAGACAGACTTTCAGGAAATGAGGCTGTAGCTGTTGCAATGAGACAAATAAACCCGGACGTTATGGGTGCCTTTCCTATCACCCCGTCTACCGAAATTCCTCAATATTTTTCGAGCTTTATCGCTGACGGACTCGTGGATACGGAATTCATAGCAGTCGAATCGGAACACAGCGCCATGTCGACCTGTCTGGCCGCATCAGCTGCCGGAGCAAGAGCCGTTACGGCGACATCTTCAGCAGGGCTTGCATTTATGTGGGAGCTACTGTATGTAACTGCATCCTCAAGACTGCCCGTCACTATGGCTGTCGTAAACAGAGCACTTACCGGTCCGATAAACATCAACAATGACCACTCTGATTCTATGGGCGCAAGAGATTCCGGATGGCTGCAGATATACGCGGAGACAAACCAGGAAGTATATGACAATTTCATACAGGCTATGCCGATCGCCGAATCCTGCAGACTTCCTATCATGGTCTGCCAAGACGGATTCATAACCAGCCACGGTGTTTCGAACATAGCGCTTGTAGAAGATGACAAGGTTAAGGGCTTTGTCGGCGAGTATCGTCCGGAGAACTACCTTTTAAAACATGAAAACCCGCTGGCTGTAGGTCCTTACGGGACCTCACCGTATTATATGGAATTCAAAAGACAGCAGGCTCAGGCAATGAAGGACGCCATGCCTTTGATCATGGACGTCGCAGAACGTTTTGAAAGAATGACAGGCAGGCAGTACGGCTTCTTTGAAGAATATATGATGGATGACGCGGAGGTCGCGCTCGTCGCTATCGGCTCAAGCGCAGGCACCGGAAAAGAAGCGGTCGACAGGCTCAGAAGCGAAGGCAAAAAGGTCGGTCTTATAAAACTCAGGGTCTTCCGACCGTTCCCGCGCATCCCTCTTGCTGAGGCTATGTGCAAGGTAAAAGCCGTAGCGATCATGGACAAAGCCGAGAGCTTTTCAAACAGCGGGGGGCCTCTCTTCAATGAAGCCCGAAGCTCACTTTACGATCTGCGAGACAAACCTTACTGCATAAATTATATATACGGGCTGGGCGGCAGAGATATACGCGTCGAAGATTTCTATGATATCTTTCAAGATCTGTTTGTTATCGCAGAAAATGACGATCCGGGCGACGTTTACAGATATATAGGAGTAAGAGATTCAAGATTCATCTGAGGCTCATGTGAGGCTTGATGGCCAACACAGTCTGCCGTTATGCAGAAGCCGTATCATGCGGGGAAAGTAAATAGATAAAAACACAGAGGTTGAAAAATGACATACAGTTTAAAGAGAGAATTAGAAAAAAAAGAAAGATTTGCGGGAGGGCACAGACTTTGCGCAGGATGCGGTGCAGGCATAACGGTGCGCGCAGTGCTTAGAGCTTTAAAGCCTGAAGACAGAGCCGTTATAACCAATGCGACCAGCTGTCTGGAAGTTTCATCGTACATGTATCCCCATACAGCATACTCCGACAGCTACATCCACAGTGCGTTTGCCAATGCCGCTGCGACATGCTCCGGGGTGGAAACAGCTTACAGAGCGCTGAAGAAACGCGGTAAAATAAAAGACACATTTAAATTTATTACTTTCGGCGGAGATGGCGGAACATACGACATAGGTCTGCAGTCCCTGTCCGGAGCCATGGAACGCGGTCATGACATGGTATATGTCTGCTATGATAATGAAGCCTATATGAACACAGGCATCCAAAGATCCTCATCAACACCCAGATTTGCTGATGCGACCACTTCACCGGTCGGCAAAGAATCCCCGGGAAAGATACAGAACAAAAAGGATCTGACCCGTATAATCGCCGCACACAATATACCATATGCGGCGCAGTCGACCTTCACAAAGGACTTCAAGGATCTGCACTTAAAAGCCGAAAAAGCTATCTATACAGAAGGACCGTGTTTTTTGAACGTGCTCTCCCCTTGTCCGCGCGGCTGGAGATATGAAACCGCCGATATTGCCGAAATCTGTGATCTGGCAGTTGAAACATGTGTATGGCCGCTTTACGAGATCGAAAACGGTGTATGGAAACTCACATACGAGCCAAAGAAAAAGCTTCCTGTAGAGGACTTCCTAAAAAAGCAGGGGCGTTTTGCACATATGTTCAGGTCCGGCAGCGAATGGATAATCGAAGAAGCTCAGGAATATATCGATAATCAGTGGGAAAAACTGTTAAAGCGCTGCGAGTAAGACGCACGGGATTCCGGTGCTGCGCGCAAAGTTTTTGCGCCTGTTTATCCTCTACACAAACCGGAAGACATTTAATGCTGATTAAAAGCTTGGTATTTGACCGTATCCGCTCATTACGGAATCTCTCTGAGATTTCTCTTAATTTCTTATTGCAAAAAATTGATTTACACAATAATTTAGTATAGAATGTAGCCATTGTCCGGATAACGCTCAGATTTTTGCAAAAAGTGAGAAAATACAGCGTTTGAGGCAGTATGGTATTAATCGGGAAATAAGGTGATAACGCTGCGCCGGTCTTTCAGGCATATCCAATGCGTCTGATTTTCAATAGTAAACTGCATTGGATTTTTGAATATGCCGAATCAAGCGCGGCAAAAAAAGCGGAGATGAAAACGGAAATGGAAAACATTATTTGGAACAGGGAAATGGAATGTGCGGATAAAGCTGCTATTAAGGAATTACAACTTGAAAGATTTTTAAAGACTGTACAGACCTGCTACAGCAATGTGCCTCTGTATAAAAAAAAGTTTGATCAGAAAGGCTTAAAGCCCGAACATATCAGAACTTTAAGTGATATTAAAAACATACCGTTTACTACTGCGGAAGATCTGAAAGAAAATTATCCTTTCGGTATGTTTGCAACAGATAAGAAAAATATAATAAGGATCCACGGCTCATCCGGGACTACCGGTAAGCCGAAAATCGTCGGATATACAAAAAACGACCTTAACAACTGGACAGAAGTCGTTACGAGGATGATATGCGCTGCAGGCGCGACCTCTGATGATGTTGCTCAGATCGCCTTCGGCTACGGCCTGTTTACAGGCAGTTTCGGGCTTCACTACGGACTTGAAAATCTTGGCGCCATGGTAATACCTCTTTCAAGCGGAAACACTGAAAGACAGATCATGATAATGCAGGATTTCCGGAGCACTGTACTTATAGCAACGCCTTCATACGCTCTCTATCTTGCCGATGAGATCGAAAAGAAAGGCATAGATAAAAACACTATAAAACTAAGACTGGCACTGTTCGGAGGTGAAGGCCACACGGAAGAAATGCGACAGAAGATCGAAAAGCAGCTTGGCATAAGCGCTACTGAAAATTACGGTCTTTCAGAGCTGGGCGGTCCTGGCCTGTCAGGTGAATGTTTCCTGAAAGACGGGATGCATATCGCAGAAGATCATTTTTTATGCGAGATCATAGATCCCGACACTCTGGAACTGCTGCCGGCAGGCGAAAAAGGAGAGCTTGTTGTGACATCGCTTACAAAGGAAGGCTTCCCTGTTCTCCGCTATAGGACCAGAGACATCACTTGTCTTTATGAAGAGCCTTGCAAGTGCGGCAGAACATCCATGAGAATGGGAAAGATACAGGGTCGTTCTGATGATATGCTCGTTATCCGCGGCGTAAACGTGTACCCGTCACAGATTGAATCCGTAGTTATGGCAATAGATGAGATCGAGCCGTTCTATGAGATCATCGTAACGAATGAAGGCTATATGGACAGGATTGAAGTCAAGATGGAATTTGCAGAAGGATCGCTTCTTGAAGATTATGAAAAGCTCGAAGTCCTTCGCACAAAAATCAGGCATGATCTTAGGGCAACGCTTAATATCGATGCCAAAGTAACGCTCGTATCTCCGGGTACTCTTCCAAGATACGAAGGTAAAGGTAAAAAAGTCATAGATAACAGGACGGCGAAATAGCAGATGGCAATGCACTGTCTTATTCATAAATAAACGGTGAACTGTACATATGCGCTATATCGACAAAATTTATTATACAAGGAGAATTTATTATGATTTGGAACAAGGCAATGGAATGTTCCGATCGCGACACAATGAACAGGCTTCAGCTTAGAAAACTTCAGGCAACAATAAAGAGAGTCTACCAGAATGTCGAGCCTTACAGACTTAAAATGCAGTCGCTTGGACTCAAACCGGGAGACATACAGTCTCTTGATGATATTAAAAAATTACCGTTCACGACCAAGTCAGATCTCAGAGATGCTTATCCTTACGGGATGTTTTCATCCCCGCTGAGCGAGATAGTCAGAATCCACGCATCTTCAGGCACGACCGGCAAGCCTACAGTCGTAGGATATACAAGAAATGACCTCGAAGCGTGGTCGGAGTGTATTGCAAGAGCGCTTTCCATGACCGGCGGCAGTAAACATTCGGTAGTACAGGTCGCATATGGCTACGGCCTGTTGACCGGAGGACTCGGAGCTCACAGCGGAGCTGAATACCTTGGAGCGTCAGTAATACCGATGAGCAGCGGAAACACGCAGAAACAGATACTGCTGATGAAGGACTTCAGAAGCACAATACTCTGCTGTACTCCATCATACGCGCTTACAATTGCAGAAGCTTTAAAAAAAGCAGGTATAAGCCCTGTCGAGATTTCCCTGGAAGCGGGCGTATTCGGCGCTGAACCGTGGACAGAAGGCATGAAAGAAGAGATAGAAAAAGGCCTCGGGATCAGAGCATACGACATATACGGACTTTCAGAAGTAATGGGTCCCGGCGTTGCATGCAGTTGCGATGCAAACAGCGGGATGCATATTCAGGAAGACTATTTTATTCCTGAAATCATTGACCCTGAAACCGGAGAAGTGTTACCATATGGAGAGAAGGGTGAGCTGGTTTTCACTACGATCGGAAAGGAAGGAATACCTCTTCTACGCTATAGAACAAGAGATATCTGTTATCTTATTCCGGAGAGCTGCTCATGCGGAAGAACGACAGTGAGAATGAGCAAAATACTCGGACGTTCCGACGACATGCTCATTATAAGAGGTGTAAATGTATTCCCTTCACAAATAGAGACTGTTATTGCAAAGTTCGAGGAGCTTACGTTAAATTACAGGCTGCTCGTCGGAAGAGAAAACAACACCGATACATTTGAGCTCAACGTTGAGCTTGCTGAGGGTCTTGCCGTCGATGATATCGCATTCGTTGAGAATCTCAGAGCACGCATGAATCACAAGCTCAGAGCTCTGCTGGGCATCAGCTGTAAAGTCAAATTTCTGAGCGCAGGGACACTGCCGCGGAGTGAGGGTAAAGCTGTCAGAATTGAGGATACACGCAATCTTTCAGAGCGCGTGTAATTTAAGGAGGAATTGCTATGTTAGTAAAACAGATGTCTGTATTCGTTGAAAACACTACCGGAAGACTTTGCGAACTCACCAAGGTGCTGGCAAAAAACAACATCGACATCAAAGCGATGTGCATAGCAGATACTGTTGATTTCGGTATTCTTCGCTGCATCGTTGACGACCCCGAAAAGGCCACGGAAGTACTCAAAAAAAGCGGCTTCACAGCGAGCATAACGGAAGTTCTAGCTGTTGAACTCAACGACAAACCGGGCGGCCTTTCACATGTTCTTGAAATATTGAGCAGTGAAGGCATAAGCGTGGACTACATATATTCCACCATCCGTTCAAGAAGCGGGCATGCGCTGATCGTGATCAAGGTGACAGATTCACAGAAGGCCATTGATCTTCTGAACAGTAAAGGTGTAAACCTGTTCTGCAAAAGGGATTTTCTATAAAATTTTGATGTAATCGCCCTGTTTATCAAGAGGTGCCAATGAGCATTTTAAGAAAATCAATATTCATAACAGCACTGCTGGTATTTATATTATCTTCCGGCAAACTTATTCAATATTATGGAGAAGGTTTGCTGGCTGAAAAAGCTTTCGATGATCTTTCATCAAAAATAAACGATACCAAGGCCGATCTTAAAACAAAAAAAGGCACAGTCATGGGCAAATATGTTCGCCTTTACAAAAAGAACAAAGACATGATCGGCTGGCTCATAATCGATGACTCAAAAATCGATTATCCGGTAATGCAGACTGCAGGCAAAAAACAGGCGCCTCAATATTATCTGCGCAAAGATTTTGAAAAAAACTATAAGATCTCGGGAACACCTTTTATGGATGCCGATTCGAGTGTTTACAAACCCACAGATAACTGGATCATTTACGGGCACAACATGAACAACGGCTCAATGTTTGCAAACATTTTGAGATATGATGACAAGAAATTCTTTCAAAAGCACCGCTACATATATTTTGACACGGTTTACAAGATCGGCGTTTATGAAGTCTTCGCAGCATCAAAAACTCAGATTTACAGCAATGATTCCGACGTATTCCAGTACTACCGGTATCCTGCCATCGACAATAAGGAAGACTATGATATGTACGTCAGAAAAGTCAAGGAAATGTCATCGGTTAAGGTAAAGACCACACCGAAATACAGTCAGCAGCTCCTGACGCTTTCCACGTGTAGCTATCATTTATCTGACAGAGACCGGGGTCGGTACTTTGTAGTAGCTCGTGAGATCAACGCTAAGAAATATTATCTCAAAAAACTTCAGAAGATACTGAATGCCGCTCAGAGCTGGACAGACGTAAAACTGTCATGGTTAAAATAGACCTTTGCCGAACAACATAATAAAGTTATTGTTGTAAAGCATTCCGGCGATATATGAATCATTAAGCGCAGCTGTCACATCGGCTGCGTTTTCAGGTGTAACGAAATTTACCGCGGGCATGAGCAGCGCAAGCAATGCAAATACAATCACAGCGCCTTTGACCGTTCCTGCGGCAAGACCCGCAACCCCGTCAAAAAAGCCAATGAAACCGGCTCGTTTTCTCTTTGCAAGACTGCGTAATATCAAAAATAACAACAGCTTCAGCAGGATAAATACCGCAGAGAAGCAGAATATCAACAATATCAAATCAGCAAACGCATTTGCCACAGTATCGGCAGCACTGCTTGCAAGATCGGATACGCCTTTATTTATAATGTCCGGCAGAGTATTGAAATACGTCAAAGCTTCATCAGCAGGCCCGTTGAAATGCTCAAAGGTCTTTGCATATATGCTGTCGTATATCTCTGTTTGCTCCTTTACTATGTTCCGTACGGGATCCGCCGCAAAAAAAGCCGCAACCAGTGCGACAAGCCAGCCCAACGTGCCGATTAGCGTTCTCGCAAAGCCTCGCCTGAATCCCGATATGAGGCATACCAGCATTATGGCGGTTATTATGACATCTATTATCAAAACATGCTCCTTTCGTTGTTTTTCACACATTTACATAATAACATATCCTTCTTGTATATACCTTTAAAATGTGATAAAATTGCGAAGTGTATGGAAAAGTGTATTTATATGGAAGAAGCTTTGCAAGAAGCGAAAAAAGCATATGCCGAAAAAGAGATACCTATAGGCGCAGTAGTAGTAAAAGACGGCAAAATTATCGGACGCGGTCACAACATGACAGAGACCTCAAAAGACCCTACCGCACACGCCGAGATGCTCGCCATAAGACAGGCTGCGGAAGTTTCAGGCGGATGGCGGCTTTTCGGATGTTCACTATATGTTACTGTAGAGCCATGCACCATGTGTGCCGGTGCGATTGTCCTGTCACGCATAGATAAAGTCTATATAGGTACAATGGATCCGAAATCAGGCGTATGCGGATCCGTATACAACATCATTAAGGATCAACGGCTTAACCACCGTGCAGAGACGGAAACAGGCATCATGCAGAAAGAAACGGAAGACATCATGAAACGTTTCTTCAAAGAACTCAGAAAGGCTTCTGACATATGACTGCGCATACCTGCCATTGACATGATTAAATATGAAACAGAAATATCCGCTTGCTGTCCGGCATTTATAAACATACGGAACGGATCCGGAAACAGAAAAACTTTGAATGAAATCTGGAGGGATTTATACGATGAAGCGAACAGGTGCAATTACAATACTTGCCCTTATTATAATAATTATGACAACAGGAATCGGCTTTGCTGCAGAAAAAACTCTGACACTTGACAAAACTTATCCTGAAGACGGCGCAACAGGTACATCCATAGACAACCTTAGCATCAAACTCTACTTCAATGAAGATGTGTCTCCGAAAAAAACAGCTGTAAAAACAGCAAATGAAAAAGCCATAAATCTTGTTGACAACAAAGGCAACAGCATACCTCTTCTTATAAAATACACACCCGATAAAGACAAAATCGGACAGGTGCTTGTAGTAGCAGATGCGAGCCGGACCAACTCATCCCAGCATAAAGCCACGATTAAAAACAAGACGAGATATACATTGACGATAGATAAAAGCTTTACTGCGGCAAACGGCGCCAGGCTGGGCGATGAAAAAAAGATATCATTCACTACTGTCGATCAGAACCAGTCCAGTAAGGTCCAGTTCGCACTTATGGGTCTGATGATCATCGTAATGGTAGTGGCGACGTCACGCGCTACTAAAAAGCAGATGAAGAAAGAAGAAGAAGAAAAGAAAAAAGGTAAAAACAGGCAGACGACCGTAAATCCATATAAGGAAGCAAAACGAACTGGTAAAACAATTGAAGAGATCGTTGAAAAAGACAAGAGAAATAAAGCCAAAGAACAGGCCAAAGCTGCAGCCGCAGCTAAAAAGAAGGAAGAGCGGGAGAGAAAACTGCGCGAGAAATACGGGATCAAAGTAAATGAGCTTTCAAGCGAAACAAAAAAAGTATCAGGGCCAAGACCGATATCCGCTGCAGGAATCGATTATAAGGCTCCAATTAAAAAAACTGTCGGTTCGGCATCTTCCACAGAAAATAATCCTAACCGATCCTCAAAGCAGAAATCAACAAAACCAAAGAACCAGACAGACAAACAAAAAAATTCAAAATCCAAAAACAAAAAGAAAAAGTAAGAAAGATGGGCGGCATACTGCCGCTCATTTTTTACATGTGTACTATCCGGACAAACAGCCGGGCTGTACGTCGCCCGCTATGCTTACAGACGCTCTGAACGTCCGCTCCGATACCGGCTTCTGATACGAGGAGGGCTTATATGAAAAAAATCACGCTTAATGCGTACGCAAAAATAAATCTGTCGCTCGATGTACTCGGCACATTGGAAAACGGATATCACAAAGTTGATATGATAATGCAGCAAATAGAGTTGCACGATACAGTAAATGTTGCATGGTCAAAAGCTCTAAGCAGTGCTGTAAAAACAAATAACGACGGCTGTCGTGCGGTGGGCAGCCTTTATGATGAAAATAAAAATCCAATAACCATTTCTCTTTCTTCAAGTGACCCGGGACTTCCGGCGGACAGCAGCAATCTGGCGTATAAGGCGGCAGAAAAGATGATTGAAACCTACGGACATATTATCAACGGCATTGAAGAAACAGATAAAACGGGCATATCTGCCAGAAAACGCGCAGATAGAGCTGCTGCAGGGCACATAAACATCAATATCGAAAAACATATCCCGATAGCTGCAGGTCTTGCAGGCGGAAGCAGCAATGCAGCTGCTGTGATCCTTGCCCTTGCAAAGCTCTGGGAACTCGATGTGACGCTTCCCGAACTTCTCGAGCTCGGGGCAGTTCTCGGATCTGACATACCGTTCAGCATGGCCGGTCAAGCTAAGTCAAATAAGGTGCTTGGTGAAAAATTAAGCAACGACCCTCTCGCATGTGTCTGCATGCGGGCAGAAGGCACAGGAACAGATTTGACGCCTCTCAGCTCAGGTCTCAGAAGTCCGCTCGTACTCATTCATCCAGAAGTAACTGTCCCTACACCGGAAATATATAAAGAATCGGACAAGGTTATACTATGCGAACGCCCCGATATCCCGGCACTTATTAAAGCCCTGGAAACAGCGATGCCTCCGGATGTTCACGACGAAAATAAAAGGCCTTATTCCCCTTATGAACTGCATAATATAGAAAAAAACATGATAAACGTACTTGCAAAAGTCACGTTTAAACTGTATCCTGTTGTTGTGTATACAAAGAACAATTTTAATACAGAGGCAGGCGGCAAAAACATCTATATGAGCGGAAGCGGTCCCACGCTCTTCACACTTGCCGATACAGCTGAAAAAGCCGATGCACTGGCAGCAAGGATGACTGCACTGGGATATGACAGTTACAGCACTTGTACTTCATCGTAACCCCGGAAACATCACTAAACAAAAAATGCAAAAATATAAACCAACAGACCTCCTATATACAAGGTCCGACCGCAGGAAGCGAGAAATATCCATGTTAGACATTCAAAATCACAGGCCACTAAGGGAACTGGTATATGAGGAATTGAAAAACCGCATACTCACAGGAGATATCCCTCCGGGCACAAGACTGATGGAGGTGGATCTTGCAGAGGATCTCGGCGTCAGCAGGACACCTGTCCGCGAAGCGATCCGCAAGCTTGAAAAAGAAAACCTCGTTACCATCGAACCGCGAAAAGGTGCCTACGCATCCAAACTTGAGATCAAAGATGTTATCGACATTCTCGAAGTAAGGCAGCAGATGGAGGGTTTTGCAGCAGCTCTGGCTGCAGAGCGGATCACCGAAGAAGGTATCGAAAAACTTTCACAGGCGAACGACAACTACAAAAAAGCTGTTCTTTCCGGTGATGCTTCAGAAATGATAAAATACGATACGATGTTCCACAAGATAATAGTAGATGCATGTGACAACAATATTCTGGATCAGATGATCGTGCAGCTGCAGGATCTTGTACTTCGCTTCAGGTACATGTATTATGAAGACGAAAGCCGAAGCAAAAAACAGCCGGGTGAGCATCGGCTCATAATCGATGCGCTCATTTCAGGCGATGCGGAAAAATCACAAAGCTCTGCGGAGCAGCACATACTTCATCTTAAAGAATTTGTGATCGAAGAAGGTGTCGGCTGAGCAAAATACTCTGCCGGCTGAAATTCAGATAATTTCAAACCTCTATTCCCCGTCATCATCATTTCACCAATTAAAAAGTGTGCTCCCCTAGCACACTTTGTAACAGGGACACAGATCTTTCATATCCCTGCATATTTAGCATTCTTTATGTTTTTGATTTTATGTCGATGCTTCCTGAAGCTCGAGATCTATATCCTTTTTAGAGCCGCCTCTTAAAACCGTGTACGTCACAATATCTCCTGCACTATGAGCCTGTATTACATTTTTCAGGATTGATATGCTTGTGATTTTCTGACCGTCTACCGCATAAACGACATCTCCTGTCTTGAATCCCGCTCGCTTTGCCTGAGTTCCTATTATTTTTGCTATCGTAACAGTGCCTGTTTGCTCTTCCCAGTTATCCTCTGATCCGTCGGAACTTCCGCCATAGATGTCCTGCCGGCTTTCAGACAAGCTGTACGCCATACCTGTAGCCGCCCTGCCGGATATCTTGCCGTTTTTAATGATCTCTTCAACGGCAGGCGCCACCTTGTTTACAGGTATAGCAAACCCGAGACCTTCCACATCTGAACCTGACGATTTTGCAACCACAACGCCTGCAAGCTGACCGTACTGGTTGAACAGTCCGCCGCCCGAGTTTCCGGGATTTACCGAAGCATCTGTCTGTATCAATGACATATTCTGACCGCCTATCGTTATCTTTCTGGCAGTATCACTGATGATGCCGGCAGTTACTGTCCCGCCCAGAGAACCTAGAGGGTTTCCTATTACAACTGCCATATCTCCCACGCTCAACTGGCTGCTGTTTCCATAAGTCACCGCCTTCAGACCTCTTGCCTTTATTTTCAATACCGCAAGATCTGTTTGTGAATCCTTGCCTACCAGCGTCGCTTCGTACCTCTTATTATTACTGAGAGTCACCGTTATCTTATTGGCTCCTTCAATAACGTGATTGTTAGTAACAATATAACCATTTGATTTTACTATCACACCTGAACCCGCACCTTCTTTTATATACTGCTGCATCCAGGAGTCAGTCGATGCGCTTTCGGTGTAGATCTCAACTATCGAATCTTCGACTTTGCCGGCGATCTCCTTTACCGTCAGCTTGCTTCCTGTGGCGTCCTCAAGCTTATATCCTGCCGTCCTTGTTTTCGCAGAGTTGCTGTCTGAACTTGAACTGCCGTTAGATTCGAGCCCGTATGGGAAATATTTGTTGACAAGAAGCGATGAACCGAAGCCTGCTCCTCCTGCCGCAACAATGAAGAATATCATCAACATCACAAGCGTCTTGCGCGGTATGCTTATCATTTTTCCGCTGCCGCCTCCTGTTTCATTCGAAGAATTGAAGCCCGGCCCGCCGCTGAAACCGCCGCCGTTGCCTGAATATTGATCATCCGCATATCCCGCATTTTCATATCCGTAACTGCTCCTTTCCTCGCTGTCTTTAAACTGCCCTCCATCGTTTTTATAATATTCATTCATCAGGTACCTCCTTGTATCTCTCTATATGATTTTCTCCTTTAATTTCATCTTCCGTTAGTTATTATATACTATCCGCGCCTTAAAAAAACCTTTAGCTTAAAAAGCTTTTTGATATTGATTAAAATATGACGCCTTGTTTTTCATTATGATTATATATATATATTACACGATTTATGTGGTACAATA
>DAISVU010000014.1:0-41417 GCA_036839975.1 Bacillota bacterium
AACAATTATTCTCATAAATCTATAACTCATAATTATAAAATTTAAGCTCTGAAATGTCTTTGTTTTCTACGGCGTCAAATACACTTTTACAATATATCTTTATTGCATTTTGCAAGTTTTCTACTCTTGCATTTATATTTACTGTTTCATTTAACATATCAAGTATTCTTCGCTTATCTTCCGCCATAAATGTTTCAAACTTTTCATCTACAACCTTTTTATCAACAATTATTCTAAAGGGTTCCATAAGATCTGAGGCTAAATTAAATGGATTAAACATATTATTATGAAATAATCCTAGTTGGGACAAATAACCGTTAGCTGCTATTTCTCTGGTGAATGTAGACAATATGATTGAATATCCATAGTTCAAGGCGGCGTTCACTGCGTTATCAGCTCCTCTTGTAAACGCCATACCGAATAGAGCATTAAAGTACACTTTAGCGGCATGCCCTTCCCTGTTGGTGGAATCTGCAAATTCAATTTCGTCAATATAACTTAATAATAATTTGTATTCGGATTTACCTAAATGTTTTAAAAAATTAGCTTGTTGCCTTATTTTTTCCTTTACAATTTCAGTCCAAATATCTCCTTTAATCTTATCATCCCAAGTAATTTGACTTCTAATTTTCGCACTCGTATCATGGGAACCATAATAAGGTAAAAGTTCAGAGACCGGGTTGCGTTTTTCATCACAAAATATAATTTTCACTTTGCTTTTTACCAGTTCAGATAGAAGAGCCGCCGTAATAGAAACTGCAGTCGTTTCTATTAAAAGTGTATGAATTTCTCCTATATGTATTTTAGAAATCTGCTCCTGCCTTACCACCATATATCCCAATTGAAAGTCTAGTTTTGCATTTTTTGAGATTATAACAGTTCGCCAACTCATCTTAATAAGTCCTCTTTATATACAAATAGTCCGGTGCAAGATTGGTTTATTAGTATACAGGTTTGATATTTTGTTATTTCCATACTTATAAGACAAACTCCAGCCTTACCGCTCCCCTCAATGTTTGAAAGATTTGATGGTTGAGACTTACTAAAATTCAATGCTATTGACTCTAAAATATTACACTGTTCTTCTATAGATAATTGAGTAAATTTGATTTCACCTTTTTTTAAAGTATCATCAAGTGTATTAACTCTCTTTGAAAAAATACTGTTTTCAAATTTATCCATTAATATTTTATACAGTTCTATATTTTCTGCTTTCGATAAAATATTTTTACCGGTTTTTTTATCAATCTCATCGTAATATTTTTTCGAAATTGCTTTTTCAATTTTTTGATAATACTTATTCCATTTTTCATCTAATATCAGCCCATATAACGGGTATACCATAATTCGATTACCTGTTCTACCTCCTAATCTATATTTAAATCCGTTAACTTCAACAATAGAGTCCATTGGAATAAATTTTTTGATTATAGCAACATCATCATACTGTAATTTTTCTATATAGTATTGTTGTAAAGTATCCTCGGTTAAAGTAGTTATGCTACCCAAATACATTGGAATAGATTCTAATTTTCTGGCTTTCTTTTGTCCAACAGTATATTCAATAAGACAATAACCTCTTGTCGAAATACTAGTTTTTCCTCCATATTTATATACATTTGCTAATGGAGAATTTTTTGTTTTGATACCAATATAAGATTCTTGCGAAGCCTTATGCTTACCATAAATCGTATCATCAAATAAACTATCATGCTCCTCTTTGCATTTATAGGTTATTAAAGGAGAATTTTTTGCAAGTGTCGTTTTGACTGTACTTATAGTTGATGTTTTGTTTTCATCC
The DNA here is from genome assembly GCA_036839975.1 of Bacillota bacterium. Taxonomy (GTDB): domain Bacteria; phylum Bacillota; class Clostridia; order Peptostreptococcales; family Anaerovoracaceae; genus RGIG7111. The sequence continues at coordinate 1,802 of DAISVU010000014.1, forward strand.
GAAACTACCCAAGCTGTTTCCTCTCTTGACGCAATATTGTATTCAAAAAATTTTGATATATGATATTTGCTGTAAGCATCTTTATTAACTGATGCATTTTTAATGAAGTTTCTAGGGTTGTTCGTAAATTTAACATAATAAGCGTTCCCTACTACAATATTTAAATAGGCATCATTTGCATGGTGAAAATCATTTATACACCTTGCTTTTGGTATATCAAACTTATGTCTAAAGTCACTAACAAGTGCCGCTTTATTAAATATAATCTTTGATTCCGGTAATCCTTGAAGGAAAATTTGTGTTATGCATCGTGTTGCTTGTCCGGTTTCCACTAACTGTCTATTTATAAATCCGGCTTTTTCTTCATCGGTGAAAGTCTGGAGTTTTCGTGTTAATCTTGAATATTTCTCTTGATTCATAAACCCCTGCTCTCTTAATGTCTTCCAAAATCCCCAACATTTTTTCTGTATATCGCTAGATATTGGCGCATCTCTTTTAATGCCACTATTTATTTCTTTTTTTACCAACACTAAATTATTTTCTATACTATCATCCTTTACAAGACTTTGAGGATAAATATGATCTATATCATATAAATTATTATCCATAAGGTCTGAAAAAGGAATAGGATCGCCGGAATACATGCACTTTCCTTTTTGCAAACAATATAGATACAGTTTTTTGCTTTTAAACTCTTGTTCCGGCTTATTCGCAATCTCTTCAGTCCATATTTTTTGTTCTTTGTCGATCGCTTTATATAAAGCAGATAATTTTTCTTTACGCGAAATTTCTTTTTTCCCTTTAATGCCATCCCCTCTAGTCATTTCAACAAAAATTCGTTTTGGGCTGCATCCCATAACCGAAACTAATTCCTCAACTATTTTCATTGTCTGCCAAACCATTCGTTTTACAGGAGCTGATAAATACATATCGTCTAAATCTTCAATTTGCCAATTTGACAAAGTTTTTTCTACTTTTGATATGCGTTTATTTAATTCATCTACATAAGTATACTTGCTACTTAAAAGTGCATTCAGGTTACTATTTGTATTCCACAAAGCTTGAATTATACTTTCAACAGTTCCATCTTCCTTTGAAGTTCCTTCTAATTCTAAAAATTCTTTAGATAGATTCCCCCAACCTTTTATTTTAAAGCCCAAAATTCGTTTTAATTTTTTATCATCAATTCTATCACTGTATTTTTCAACTATTTTCTCTCTTAAGAATTTTTTATCATCGCCATATATGGTCGCCCAGAAAATAATTTCTTCAATCATAGTTTGATAACTATCATTATATACATCATCTCCAAAAACACCATAAAATTTTCCTATTAAAGTTAGCGCCTGATTACAATTACCATCTATGCCGGACAATACCGAGTCTTTTCCCATTTCTCCGAGAGATTGCAAAAATTCCGATATTCTCTTGCCGGAAACTTTTTTCCCTTTTAGGAATTCTTTTTCAAATAACTGTTGTTTTGCCTTCACAGAAATAGGCTTCCCATCCACTTTAAGATTATTAATTTCATTTAATACTTTAAACTTTTCATATAAAAGAGATTGGTTTGGCAAGGTACTTTCCTCTGAGAAATATGTGCACCTTCTCACCATTCTACTGATAAACTCTTCTGCAGAGGCTTTTAAATCGATTTTTTCTTCAAAATTCCATGGATAAACTTTTCCGCCTTCTTTTCGTACCGACCAAACATTACTATTTTTCTTATTTTTATGTTGCTGCGCTATTGGTCCTACATAGTAAGGTACTTGGAATTCAAATAATTGAACAATTTTATCAGAAACAGATATTCCATTTTTATCTTTTTTATTTAAAAATTCATAATGCTTTCCGGCATTTTTTAAAATAGCCTTCAACTCTTTGCAATGGACTTGATTTGGAATTACTCCATTAAAAGCAGTTAATTGCTTTTCAAGGAAATTGCCGGCTTCTATTTTGCTTAAAATGATTCCCTTGATTTCATTAGTATCCGGTATAGAATTCAGGGCATCCTTTATTTTTTTATACAGATCTTCTTTGTTTCTACCTTCAGTATCCTTAGTCTTTTTATTTTTTAAATCTTTTTTTCTTCTTATTATTTTTCCATAACTATTTACACTACCTACATAGGCACTGTAGCTTCCTTTACCAATTTTTCTAAATAATTCAACATAAGCTTTTCGATTATATTCTTTAAGCAATTCTTTCAAATTCCTCAAGTCTTCTTTATGCTCTTCATATATTTGAACTCTTGCTTCAGATAAATAGTTAAAACCGCCCATTATACTTGATAATAAGCCGGCATCATGAATTTCTTTAGCTTTTGTTACAACTTCCAAATATTCATCCCCAACAATATTATGAAAGTCTTCTATTTTTTCATCATAATTTGAATCTCTAAAACAAATAGCGATATTTTTTTCTTCTTTTTTAAGATTTTCATTTCCTGTCAACTCAAACGTCTTTACCGTTAGACCTACGAATAGTTTCAAAATTGAATATAACTGTTTTTCTTTCTTTGAGATGTTAAATAATTGACTAACATCCTCTAATATTGCACTGCGGGAAGAATCCTTTTTAACTAATTTTTCCTGCAAGTCTTTTAAATCTACTGTTTCTGGCATACCTTCAATGCCAACAACTTTAAGTATATCAATTAGTTCAGAGTACGATGTTGAAAAATCCCAAGTTTCCTTTTCTGTATCTAAATTATGATTAAGGAAATGACCTCTATGACCAAACATATTTAATATTGCAAGAAAAATTAAGCGTATATCAAATTTTTCATATTGCTCAATTAGTGCTTTTCGTAAACGAAAAATTGTTGGATAATCTCTATAAAATTCTCTGTCTGTATATTCCTTATCATTAAATAAAGAATATGGCTGTACATTATCAGAGGATCGGTCTTCTTCCCAGAGGTTACTTTCTTTTAACTTAATGTAAAAGCAAGGATCTATTTTTTCTATTTCTTCTGCAAATAGTTCTTTAAGCACTGCTTTTCTCGCTTTTTCTCGTTGCAGTCTACGCCTAGAAGTCCTTTTCCCCCTTCTTTCAGCAGCAGTTTGTGCCTCCGGAAACAATCTTACTCCCCACAAATCTTTTCCCTTTGCACGCAAAAGTTTGTAGTTTTCGTCTGTTACTGCCCAACCAACAGAACTTGTACCAATATCTAAACCTATGTAATAGTCTCGATTATCCATAATGTTCTTCTCCATAACAATATAATTTGACGATTATTAACCTTTATGATAACATAAAGGTGATTTACAAGGTGAGTTCAAATAAGGATTTTATCCGTAACTGTTTGCCCGCATTGTGCGGCGTTATCTTGAAATCAGGAGCTAGTATTCTAGCTCTTTTTTCTTATTAAACTTGTTATTCAAAGATATTCTACTATCCGAACATTTTGTCACATCAATGCTTGATTTGTTCAAATATATTGTTTCTCTGTTTTTAAGGCGTTTTAGGATTGTAATAGTATCAGAAAGTAATGCTGTCCTGCCGAATTGCTTATCTATTTTTTATTAAGCTACATCTGCATCGTATCCGTCTGTAATTCAACAATATGTCTATAGAGTTTGTCATTCTGCATTAATTCTTCGTGTGTACCACATTCTTCAAAAGATCCCCATGTCAAAATGGCAATCTTATCATTTGTTTCAACTGTCCTCAGTATATGATCAATGATTAATACCTTCTTCCCGTCTAGCAGCTTCGATATTATATTCTATATCTCGGTCTTATTAGCTACATCCAGAGATGTTTAGCCTCAAAAAAATGACTGGAGCATCTTTTAGAAATGCTCTATCAATTTTACACAGTAATTTATATTTTACTTTATACGTATTAATGAAATATGTCAACGATATAAAAGGGATGCGATAACTATCATTCCATGCTAGACATGTTTTTCAGTTAGCATATGCTCCCTATAGAACTAAAAAAAACATTATAATACTTTATATAATATTAACGGTTATTTTGACTAAATTGCAATAATAAGGGAACTTTATCAGATTGGATTTACGGCGAAGTACTATCTCGCCGATAGGCTTTCTCCGAGGGCATCTATGGGAAAAAAGCAGAAGTGAATTTTAAATAAGCGTGAATAAAAGAAACTTTTGCTATAATTGAAATTCATTTAGCCGGATTATGTAAGAAGAAAGATCTGCAGTATCTGTATTGCAAAAAAAGCTTGTCATATCAGAAGTCTTCTAACATGACAAGTTTTTTTTGTTATGTCAGCCCGGCGGCTGCTTTAATTAAATTTAGGAAAACTCGAAAATGCGCAACGTTGGTTATTTGATATTCACGGTTTTTTGCTTCGACCAAGCACCACAGTAATTTTTACTGCGGACTTTTTTCATAGCTCTTACTTTGATGACATACTTTTTATTTGACTTTACATTATTTATCTTAATGGTATTTTTTGTCGTTACATTGTACTTCCATTTGCCGCCTTTTTTAATTTTGTATGCCAACTGGTATTTTACCCCGCCTTTGACCTTTTTGAATTTTACGGAAACTGTTTTATTGCCGCTTTTTATCTTAGTAATTTTTACTTGCGCCGGCTTGATTTTAAAAGTCTTATTGATAGTTCCCATATATTTTCCTATGCCTTTGATCAGGGCGCTGGCTGTACCGATATTTTTGTTGTTGCTATAATAAACTTTAAAGTCTTTTTTTTCTTTAAGGCCCTTGATCTTTACTTTAGGTTTCCTTGCTTTACCATTATATACAGCATCGGCAATACGCGCCTTAATTTTTCTTAGATCTTTTTTGGTTGCTTTGAATTTTTTTGCATCTTTAACTGCCTTGGCTGCTTCAGCTATCTTTTCCTCATTGCAGGTTATATCAGCTTCTTTAACCATTTTCTTGGCAGCAGCCATATATTCTGCAGGAGTCCCTGTGGCTTTCGCTTTTTCCATAGCTGCTTTTGCCTTTTTATAATTTGAAGCTTCGAATGTTATGCGTCCCTGCGGATCCGCGTAAGATGCGCTTACCTTTTCCTGCAATCCTTCTTTAAGATATTTTGCAACGACATCGCGTACCAGTATGCCTTTTCCGTTATCGAGATAACTGTCGTCATCACGTTCTATTGCCGCAGCGCATAAAGTTTTGAATGTCCCGTATGTGTCAAAACCCCTTTTAATTACCGCGTTATCCGCTACTACAGCGTATGTTTTCTTCAGGTCGAAGCCTTTTTTATCACCGTTTACGGATGTTATGCTTACGCGATTATATGAGTCTGCATAATAAAAATTCTTTCCATATGTGCCATCGTGCTTGTCTCCTTTAGTTGTAGATTGATCATATGTTTCTGAAAGATCGAGACTGTATGTCAGCCCCGAAACCTGAGGGAAAGCATTGCATGGATTAGTCTGGTTTGCTTCTTCAAGCGATTCCAGCAACTGTTCCCCGGTCACATAAAGGATGCCTATCCCCATAGGTGAGAACGGGTATGCACTGAAGAGATCTGTTTGTGTAATATCTCCGGTATGTATTGATTCGCGTACATTTCCCCCGTTTTGAATAGCAACTACAGGAACGTCTTTTTTAAATCCTTCAAATTTATTGTTTGCATACCAAAGAAGTGCATCCGTAACAAGATCGCCCATATTTGTCTCTTGTGATCTGTGTTTGCTGTTTTTCCCTATGAAGGATATGTCTGATGTCGCTATGACATCTTCGGCGTTTTTCTTAACTTCATCTATTTTTGAGCTGATAACGCCATCTTCTTTATAATTCTTGAGATCGAAATCCAGTGGTTCTGCTTTTTTTGTTTTATTGTTTATCGCATAGGCTCCGATCATTTTATCGCCTCCTGTTGATATTTTTATAGTTAAATCAGCATTGGCAACATTTTGACCGTTATTTGTCAATCCTATTTTAAGATCTGAACTTTTTGTAGGTGCAGCCGGCTCAGAATATTCTAATTCTTTGAAATAGTCGTCCTGAAGCATATCCGGAACACACTTATCAGTCAATGCTGTAAATCCGACCTTGAGGCTTCCTTTATTAAGCATCGCAGTGTTTTCAAAAGCATAAAGCTGTTCTTTTTCCCCCACTGTCTGTACAGACGGACTCATGCTGACAGAGGAGATCCCTGTAATATTTGAAGAAATGACCTTGAATGACGGAGCCGCAACGGCCTTAAGCGTTGCCTTTGGTTTACCCTCCATGCCTTTGCCGTATATCAGTTCATTCTGTCCCTCGTACAGCATTTTCTGAGTATGATATTTTGTCAGATTGTTGTGATATATCTGTCCTGTCGTGGCGTCGCCGAACACGAACTCATATGCACCCATTGCCGCGACATCATATCCGGCTGCATCCATAAGCTCGTAGATGCTCTTGCCTCGGTCTGAATTTGCATATGTTTTGCCCTGCAGGTAGTTGCCGGCATCCACAAGATATACAGCGTCTGCGCCCTTATCCTTTATGTCTTTTTTTGCCTGTGCAAGTTTTGCATAATTGTTAATATCTCCGCGCAGATTTCCTGTGTATATTATTATCGTTTTCCCTTCATAGCTCTCTTCGCTGTTATCTGCGAAAGCCATGGAAGGTATCATCATAAGAGCTATTGACAGTGAAATAAAAATACTCAATATCTTTTTCATGATTTTAAATTCTCCTTTCACACCATGGTTACATTAGATGTTGTTAATATACATTAACGGGACAACACGAACAAGCCCCCTACAGGGTTGTTATTCATAAATAGTGCCGCTTACACCAAGCTCACGGCTCATCCGGTCAATATCGATATTGCCGAACCAGTCAGGGTACACGGCTTTGCCGAGGCGGAGAGCATAGTAGAGACGTTCGTATGAGCTGCCGCTTACCGCTGATTCAGGAATTATCAGGATCCTGCGATTAGGAAGTCTTTGCTTCATTTTTTGCTTAACGCCTGATGCGGCTGACATGTCAGCTGTGCATTTTATGACGGCATTTGGATTTCTTTCTTGCACCCATTCGTCTGTAACTGTAGTCTTATTGCCTATGTTGCGGGCGCAGTTTCCGATCTTGCAGTCAGAAAGCAGGCTGCACGATGATGCGGTCTTATGATCACTTACAAATTCTATGTAGCAGTCTGTTATCTGACATGGATATATGGATTCGCAAATGCTTTTCCGCTCAGAGGACCAGTATTTATAAGGATTGTATTTCCAGTGGGCATATAGAGTCAGGTCTGAATCGCTGGTAAAGGTATCCCCTTCTTTTACCCCGGCGCCTCTTTCGGCTGCCGTAAACCAGCCTGAAAAATCATGCCCTTTTTTCACCGGCAGAGGAAGTGTTCCGTATATCTCCCCGTATTTTATGTGTCGTACTTCCTGTGAGGCTTTGATCCTTCCGCCATTTGCATCAAAAGTGACATTATAGGTTCGTGATTCTTCTTCAGCTGACCATTTTGCAAATAAAGTATGATCTTTTTTAGAAGTTATGATGGTTTTACTTGTTATGTTGCGGCCGCCGGTCTTTTTCGTGAACCAGCCTGTGAAAATGTACCCTGAGCGGACGGGAGAGGGAAGTTCACCGTATTTCTGCCCTGTGACTGCATGTTTTTCAGATATGCCGCACAGGCCGCCGTTAGCATTAAATCGGACAGTTATCTTTTTTTGATTTTCCGTTTCATCAATGCCGCCTGTTTTTTCGTTGCCGTCATCATTGCCGCTGCCGGCATCTCCGGCACCATTGTCGTGTCTGCTTCCCGAATCTTTTGATGCGCCATGTTTTCCGCCGGTATTTTTGCCGGATTTTTGTTTTGACTTTGATTTCTGCTTTTTATGATCGTTCTCGGCTTCTTGTTTTTTATCAAGATTATTGTCTTTATCAGCGGGACCTTCATCAGACAGGTTGAATTTTACCCGGTTCTGTTCGTACTGCTGTGCTCTCACACCACGTTTATCAGACACCGTCTTATCTGTTTTTGCAGTATTGATTATACGCGCGCGACATCCGCATAGACATAGAGCCAGTGCAGCGATAAGAACAGCGCATATTATCACTTTTACCGTTATATTAAATATTTTCACCTGTGCGCACCGTCCTTTCTGCTATAATGCCGGATTAAACCGTATTTTGACTTTGTCCGTCAAGCTTATTCTTTTTTTTGTTATCTCTATCGTGTCTTTCATAAATGTGACCATCTCGCTGCGCTGTTGTTCAGTGATTGCATGATTGCTGTAAGCCGCTTCCTTCCAAAGTGTCAGCATGCTGATGTATCTGCAGGCATACTCTTTGGAGATATCGGTTTGCACCTGTGCGATAAATGCATTGAACGGTCTGTTAGTAATCTCAATACCGTAGATCTTAAGCCATTTTAATGTATAGGGGAACATAGCCCGTACGGCAGATGCCGGATCTTTATTATCTATGCCTGATCTGTTGATTTTGCGCTTTTTTTCAAGATGGTCGTGTATTACTGCAGGTACAAAAAGTATAAGCAGGATAAAAATTATCAGGCTCAGTATTATTAATAATCTCCTGATTTTTTTTTGTAAACCTGTTCCGGCGAGAAATTTTTTAAGTTTTTTGTTGTTATAATTTTTTCTGTTATTTTTCCCTGCAGATGCAGCTGTGTTCTGGCGGCCTTCAAGGCGTGCAGTCTGCACTGCAAGTTTGTCACGAAGCTGTTCATCTGCCCTTGATATATTAATACTTTCTCCCGGATCAATCATTATAATTGCAGAGAACAGAAGAGTTGTTAAAATAAGCAGCGGCAGGAGCGTTTTAATTTTGCCGGCGCTGGCGGTTATCAATAATGATATCAGCATGATTCCTGCTAAAACCGGCTGAGGCAGCAGACCGAAATAAGCCAGGCAAAGCATCACAGCGGCGGCAGCTCCGATGCATATCCATCTGCGTACAGCAGTGGAAGGCAGGGCGACTATTGTACCGGTAATGCAGCCGAACCAGCAAACAGCCAGCCGCATGCACTGTTTCCGGGTATCGGCATTTATTTCGATGCGGAATCTGTCATATACATAGGATTGAGCTTTTTCTCCTATATCATAAAGTCTGTTAATTACAGTCATCATTCCGGCAGTAATCTGGACGTGCTTTATTGCTGAAAAAACCAGCATACCTATAATCAAAACTGCGCTAATAATAATAAATATCCTGAAATCGATTTTTTCACGCACAAAGCAGAGGATTGCAAAAATGATTATTCCCGGTGCTATCAGAGGAGTCTGACTTCCGCAGCCTGACATGAACAGGAGCAATCCTGAAGCGGATATCAGCATCATAGCTGACGAACAAATTAAAACGATATTGTCCGTAGAGATTTTATCTGTTTTTTTCAATTTTACACTTCCAATCCTGCAAGCTGACTGCTGTATGAATATTCATCAAAACCGATGATTGATATACCGCCCTCCATCGTCTCGCTGTATGAATGGCCGCAAAGCAGCAGTGTTATTTTGCAGCCGTTTGATATAAGATCAGTTCCTGAAGGGATTTCATATCCCGCCATTATCAGGTGCGCAAAGCGTCGATCTGTCTCGCCTCTTTCTATGCTGTTAAGTACGCTTTCCTGCGTGGGCGGGACTGCCATATATTGATCTGCGGCAGCGGTAATATCCTCCTCAGAGGTTATTTTCTGAATGGCAAGATATCCTTTCTCCGCATCGAACCATCCGGCGGAAAAATCCATTCCGGCCCTTTGCAGCGCCGCCAATACAGAAGTATACACAGATGCGACTGCATCATGAGCATCTGCAGTTGCTTTCTCGCCGCTGCAATTATCCAGAAGAACAAGAAGCTGATCTGTAACCGGCAGCCCGAGCTCCTTTATCATAAGTCTGTCTGTTTTTTCGGAAAGCTTCCAGTGTATGTTTTTTACCGGGTCACCAATAACATATTCACGTATCCCGTGTACTTCTCCGGGATCATTGCCTTTCCGTGAATCAGCGTATTTGTCGCTTTCCAGCAGCATTGCGGCGCTTGCGGTCACGTTTAGCCCGGTATTAAACAGTTTTGGCATTACTGTGATATGTGTGTAATCTTCGTCCGCAGATCTCCTGAAAAACAGCTGCAGTGGATCATATACCTTGACATTGCCGGCGTGTAGCTCATAGCGGCCCGCATGTTTAAAACCGGATTGGAGCTTTATTTCTGATCTGCCGCGTCCCGGAACTGATGTCTGTATTTCGGAAAAATGTGTTTCGGCAGTTCTGAGATTCCGGTATTTTACAGATAACTGCATTCGACATACCGGAAGTAATCCGGAGTTTTCTATGATAAGGGATGCTGACTGTTTATCGGGATCTTTACAGCTCCTGACCATGCTGATTTTGATTTTCCTTCCGGACAGAAACAGGATTGCCGCAGATAGTGCCGGAGATGCAAAGCAAACTGCTGATACCGCCAATGTGACCGTTTCATTTGCGAACAGATAAAGAAGTCCTGCAGATATTATGATAATGATCCATGCGATCCTGTTCTTCCACATGACTGTCACACTGAAAAAGGAAGTTTGACCGTCAAAAGCAGCTGTTTAAGGATAGCCTCTGCCGTTATGTGTTCAGTACGAGCTTTTTGTCCCGGCAGAATCCTGTGTGCGCATACATCGCAGAAGATCTCCTGGACATCCTCCGGAACAACAAAATCGCGCCCATTCATTAAAGCGCAGGCTTTAGCCATATGGCTGACGGCAATCGCCCCGCGAGGACTTATGCCAAGTTCAATGAAAGGATTTTCACGGGAGGCAATCACCAGATCAGCTATGTATGAAACTACCGGATCAAGCATGGTCACTGACAGTGTACGATGCTGCATCTCAAGTACCTGTTCCTGCGAAGTGACATGATTGATTACTGCAAAAGGGTCTTTTATCTGCCGTTCATTTATTATATTGATCTGACTTTCACGGTCGGGATATCCTATCGCGATACGCATTAGAAAACGATCAAGCTGTGCATGCGGCAGTGATTGTGTGCCTGCTGATCCGACGCGGTTTTGTGTTGCGATGACGATAAAAGGGTTTTTAAGAGCATGAGCCGTCCCGTCGACCGTTACTTGTTTTTCTTCCATTGCTTCAAGAAGCGCAGCCTGTGTCCTGCTGGAAGTCCTGTTTATTTCATCTGCCAGGATTAAATTTGTGTTGTTTACAACGCCTGGCATATATGTGAATTCGCCGTTTTCCTTGTTGTATATGGAAAACCCGACAATATCGGACGGCAGAACATCAGGGGTAAATTGTATACGATTATATTTCAGACCCAATGTTTTGCCGAGTGCTACTGCAAGCGTCGTCTTGCCTACACCCGGAACATCGTCGAGCAGTATGTGTCCATTTGCTAATATGCTCATCATTACCTTGCGGATCACATCTTGCTTGCCTATTATTACTTTTTGGATTTCATTGACTGCAGCGTTTATAGCTGTATATATTGAATTTTGCATTCTGTCGGTTCTCCCTGTCTGATTACAAAAATAAAAAACTTGATTTTTATCAGTCACTCGTTTTTCTGCCGCATACCTGGTACATTCTTTCATCTGATTTAAGACAGTAAACGTGCAGATATTTCGACATGATCTCTGCAAGCTCGTATTCCGATATAAGAGATATGGCATATTTCCCTGTTATGCTTTTGTGATGACGATCTATCATATCGCGGCTCATTCCGTGAGCTATTGAAAGAGTACCGTTCGGCTTGATTTTTTCTGAAAGTACGCTGACCAGTTTTTCCGGGTCAGGGAAATGCGGAAAAGCGTTGTATACTATACAGCAGTCATATTTATCCGGCAGTTCCAGTTCCTCGATATCTGCACAGAGCACTTCAATATTCTCGTAATTCTCCGCTTTTTCAGCTGCAATATATGCCATGCGCGGTGAAAGGTCAACGGCCATGACTTTCGCGGTGTGGCGGCTGCTGTAGTCGGGGAACAGCACGCCTGTTCCGCATGCAACATCCAGCACCGATGTTTCCCGATACACACAGGCATTATCCAGTATTTCACATATTACATCATCATGGCGGATCAAGTTTGAATCCCACATATCCGCATGTCTGTCAAAAAAATCCTTAATATCGTTTTTATTCATTTATTCCCTCCACACATATTTACTTAACGCATTGATTGTGTATCATCCTGTGTTAAGATTTCGGTTCTTTTGTTCGAATAAGGTTTTCGTGATCATATGGATAATGCCGTTATAGTGTCCGGTGTTCAGGTAGCCTCAGGATATCGTTCCGGTATCAAATTTGCTTTCATAAGTGCAAAGATAATACTCGGTATAAATATGAACTGCACAAGAGTTCCGGGCCATGATGTGACAACGTATCCGGATACCCACATAGCCATTGAATAGGATCCCTTTGTAAATATAAGAGCTTTTGTGATGCCTGCACATATACGGCCTGCAATTATGGCTGCGGTGAGGCTTATATATAAATCAGCATATGTATTTTTTGTATGTATCAATTTAATCATCAGACCCGATATGATTCCGTATACGGCAAGTTCTGCCATCATGCTCGGCAAATGAGCGATCGGCGGCATTCCTGTAAGTGCGCTTGATATGGCCGGGCCGGCTATGCCGCACAGAAGCCCGTAATGCCAGCCACAGATCAGCCCGCATATGAATACGGGTATATGCATTGGACAAAATACCGGACCTGCGTTTTGAATGCCGTGAAAGAACAACGGCAGTACATAGCAAAGCGCAATGCACACTGCACAGATTATAGATTTTTTTACACTTGTCATTTCATTCATTTTTTACCTCTTTATTTAATACTTACATTTAAAAATGTAAGTATTATTTGTTTTTTGCCGGTTTTCCGGCGATCACTTCAAAGAAATATTTCAGCAGTTAACACGGCAGCACATATGAGCAGCGCTGCATATGAGTTTCTGTTCATATTTTGTTGTTTCAATGCTGTTCTGTGTTTTGCACCGCGGTATCCTCTGGCTTCCATGGCCAGTGACAATTCATCGGCTCTTCTGAAGGCGGCCAGAAATATCGGCAGAAGCATTGGAATCAGCGCAAGTGCCCTTTCATGGAGTTTTTTGCTTTCAAAGCGCGCGCCACGGGCAGTCTGCGCCTTTCGTATCATGTCGCTTTCTTCAAGAATTGTCGGTATGAACTGCACTGCTATCGCAAGTATCACTGCGATCTCTTCTACGGGAAGACCTGCAAATTTAAGAGGTTTGATCATTGTCTCTATCGCGTGCATTATCCCTATCGGCATTGTTGTCATAGTAAATACGTTGCTCAGAACAATTATCAGGATTACTCTGGACACAACATTTCCGCCCTGTGCCAGCCCTTCCATGGACAAAGAAAAGATTAGGAAATGCCATATTGGATTTTCTGATGTATAAAACAATGCGTTCATAACAAATATTACTATAAAAAACAGCAGTAACCTTCGCAAAGTGCTTAATACTGTATTTATTGATAAACCCGATATGTATACTATTGCGGCAACAAACGCTGTCATAAGCAGATATCCCGGAATTGAATCTGTCATTATCACGGCTGCTGTCAGAAAAAGGAACCCGAAAAAACCGGCTCTTGGATCAAGTCTGTGTATTATTGAATTTCCAGGTATATATTTTCCGGTAACCTTTACTGTCATCTGTTTTTTCTCTCCATGATCCGTATCAATTCGGGCAGCAGATCATCGTAAGTTATGAGATTGCTGCTTATATCCGCACCTTTGTCGGCCAGCATTTCGGCAATATGCCTCGGTCTGCTTACATCAATGCCGCAGCTTCGCACCATGTCTGCGTCGGCAAAGATTTCACGTGTATTTCCCGAGCAGAGTATGCTGCCGTTACGCATTATAAAAAGACTGTCCGTGCATTCAGCTATTGCATCTGCATTGTGCGAGACCATAATAATGGTCATTCCGTCTTTATTGAGTTTGCGTATTAGATGCATAAATCTTGTTCGACCGACAGGATCAAGTCCGGCTACAGGTTCGTCGAGAATCAGGTATTTCGGCTTTACTGCCAGTACCCCCGCGATTGCAAGTCTTCGCTTTTCGCCTCCTGAAAGACCAAGTGGCGATTCCCCGGCGACGGCATCAAAATCAAAATCGGTGACTTCAAATGCCCAGCGGATATTACGATCTTTTTCCTCATCAGTCATTCCACTGTGTTTCAGACCAAAGGCCACATCTTTATATGCTGTGGTTTCAAACAGCTGGTTCTCAGGATATTGAAACACTATACCCAATTTGCGCCGCAGAGCAAATCTGTCATAAGACGGATCATTGATATCTTCGCCGTCAATCATTATCTGTCCTTTTTGAGGCACGTATAATCCTGATATCATCTGTATCAATGTCGATTTGCCACATCCTGTCATTCCCATGATCCCGGTGATCTTACTGCTTTTTATCGTCATGGTTACATTGCTAAGCGCGCATGTTTCAAATGCGGTACCGGTATCAAATGTATGACTCAGATCTGATACAGTTATCGACATATCATGTCCACCAGTTCTTCTTCAGTCAGCGGACAATACGGGAGTTCATACCCGCTGTGCTTTAAATCCAGCCACGCATGCACTGCTATGGGAGGCTCGAGGCCTGTCTCGGCCAGCAGCTGCTCATTTGCAAGTACTTTGCGCGGGGGTCCCTGCGCTGTAATCCGCCCTTTATTCATAAGAATGATCCTATCTGCAATGATGCTTTCTTCTATATAATGTGTGATCATTATTATTGTTTTACCTTTTTCGTCGTGCAGTCTTTTTATTATGCTTAATACATCGCGGCGGCCATCCGGGTCAAGCATCGCTGTTGCCTCATCAAATATCAGAATATCCGGATCCAGTGCCAGTACACCTGCCAGAGCTATCCGCTGTTTCTGTCCGCCGGACAGAGCATGAGTAGAGCGCTTTTCATAGCCGCTCATCTCAACTTGCTCAAGAGCACTTGCAACCAGTTTAGGGATACGTTCACGTTCGACCATATAATTTTCAAGCCCGAAAGCAACGTCTTCTTCGATTATTGAAGATACGAACTGGTTGTCCGGGTTTTGAAATACCATTCCTGTCATTCGTCTGAGCTTCCATATTTCTGCATCGTCAGACGCATCTGTGCCGGCGACTGTAAGTCTTCCGTTTTGTAATCGCAGCAAGGCGTTGAAATGTTTTGCCAGTGTCGATTTGCCGCATCCGTTATGTCCTAGTATAGCGACAAGTTCTCCTTCGGATATTTTTAGAGAGATATCCTTCAGTGCCGGAGAAGCTTTTGTTCCGTATTTATATGATATGTCAGAGCATTCAATAATATTCATATGCAGTGCACTTTAAATAGCGAAAGTTATCTGAATTATATTTTAATTCACAGCCCGGTCGTTTACAACCCTGCCCGGGGGATGATGCGGTCAATGCCGGTTCTGTCTGAACGGCAAATGTTTGCGGATATAATTGTGCCTTTTAATCTAAGAGAGCTGCTAAGTTAAGAAGGCTGCACAGTTGCATGAGGTCTAAATCAGCAGTGTTTAAAGACCGATTTTGATAATAGATGACGGGAGTCGTTCAAAAGAGCTGCATGAATGCAGTCTGCAGGTACTGCATATGGGGCTTAATAGTGCTGAACAGGCTATCAGCGGCACAAAATAGGTGGGTGTAAAAGATCTTTGTGAAATCAAAAAGATATTTTTATTTTTGATGGATCAAAATCATTAAAAAACAGTTGAACAGCCGAATCAAATAAGCTATATTACATGTGGATGGTATTTAGGTGCATTCATGTGCGGCTCTTTTAAAAGCGGCGCATAGAGACTTGAAACTATACCGGAATACGAGAATGTTATTTTTACGATAAGGCAGACATCGCACTTCCGCATTTACAGGTGGTTACGGCAGATGACAGCGTATGACGCACGATACTTATGCCGGAACTGAAGCGAAAGGAAGTGATGATTATGAAGGTTGGATTCATAGGAGCGGGGAAAGTCGGATTTTCCCTCGGTAAATATTTTAAGACGCATAATGTAGATGTCGTAGGATATTACAGCCGGAATCCACAGTCCGCTGAAGAGGCGGCGGATTTCACCGGAACAAAAACATTTGACACGATGAAGCAGCTGGCTGAAGTGAGTGATGTTCTGTTCCTGACCGTGCCGGACGGCAAAATTGCCGAAGTCTGGTATCAGATGAAGGATTATGACCTTAACGGAAAAATAGTAACACATTGCAGCGGGGCGCTGACTTCGAACGTGCTCGACGGAGCAGGATCAAAGGGTGCATATGCATATTCATCACACCCGCTACTGGCAGTTTCAGACAAGTACGAATCGTATAAGGATATAGGGGATGCACTGTTCACCATCGAAGGTAATACCGAAAAGATGGATGTGATGTGCGGCCTTTTTAATTTTTGTGGAAACCGCACTCAGCAGATGCGGGGGGAAAATAAAGTTCTGTATCATACAGCGGCTTCGGTGGCAAGCAATTTCATGGTGACGCTTGCGGATGTGGCGGGAGAAATGCTCAGAGAATGCGGCTTTTCCGAAGAGGACTCTCGCGATGCCATGGCTCCGCTTATGATGGACAACATGCGTTCTATACTGGACAAGGGTCCCGAAAAGTCTTTGACCGGACCGATAGAAAGGGCGGACAGTGAAACGGTGAAGGGACATCTTGCTGCAATTGCAGCCACAGTGTCTTCCGCGGAAAGCGGAGCAGATGCGGGAAAAGCAGGCGGCCGTTTCAGGGGAACTGCCGGTATATCCGATACGGCCGAGCTCTACAGGGTACTGGCGAGGAGAACCATAAAGCTTGCAAAAAGAAAACATCCTGATAGAGATTACACTGAAATGGAGGAAATACTCAGATGAAAAATACGGTAATGACAGTAAGACGGCAGAAGGAAAAAGGCAGCAAGATTACTATGCTCACAGCATATGATTATTCAACCGCCAGACTCATCAATGATGCGGGAATAGAGACTATACTTGTCGGAGATTCTCTGGGCATGACTATGCTCGGATATGATGATACGCTGCCGGTTACTATGGAAGATATGCTTCACCATGCCGCAGCGGTAGTAAAGGGAGCGCCTGATGCATTGGTTATTGGCGACATGCCGTTTATGTCATATCAAACTTCCGTATGCGATGCTGTCTACAATGCGGGAAGGTTCTTAAAGGAAGCAGGCACTCAGGCTGTAAAGCTTGAAGGCGGAGCGGCAGTGTGTGAACAGATACGCGCGATTGTCGACAGCGGCATCCCTGTATGCGCTCATATCGGAATGACTCCGCAGGCAGTAAATGCTATGGGCGGCTTCAAAGTTCAGGGCAAAGATGCAGGCGCTGCCAAGCAGATACTCGACGATGCAAAGAAGGTAGAAGATGCGGGCGCATTTATGGTAGTGCTGGAATGCATACCCGCAAAGCTTGCAAAGCTCGTAACGGAAAGCATTTCTATTCCGACTGTAGGCATAGGAGCAGGCGCCGATTGTGATGGACAGGTGCTGGTTTATCAGGACATGCTGAATGTAACAGGAGGTCATCAGCCTAAGTTTGTAAAGCATTTTGCGGAGATAGGAAGTGCGATGCGTGAGGCTTTTGAAGCTTATTCCAATGAAGTAAAGAGCGGGGTATTTCCGGCTGATGAGCATACATTTAAAATAAACAGTGACGTTATCGCAGCTATTGAAAAGGAAATGAAATAGGAGCGCGGTAAACCGGACCGGGATGAGGACGCTGTCGGTCGTCAGTTTAGATGCTTATGGGAAACATTAAGGAGAAAACATGTCAAAAATGATAAGAACATATACAGTCGATGAAACCAGAAAATATATAAAAGAATGGAAAATAAACGGGGATACTATAGGACTTGTACCTACTATGGGCTACCTGCATGAAGGCCATGCGAGTCTCGTGAAGCGCGCCCGTGAGGAAAATGACCGCGTAGTCGTTTCTGATTTTGTCAATCCGACACAGTTTGGCCCTAATGAAGACCTTGATTCGTATCCCAGAGATTTCGAAGCTGACTGCAATATATGTGAAGAGATAGGCGCCGACCTGATATTTCATCCGGAACCGTCGGAGATGTATTATGATGATGCGACCACATATGTAAATGTAAGAGGAGTGTCTGAAGGACTTTGCGGAAAGAGCAGGCCCGGGCATTTCAGAGGCGTGTGCACGGTGGTATCGAAATTGTTTCTGATAGCAGCGCCTGACCGCGCGTACTTCGGTCGGAAAGATGCGCAGCAGCTTGCAGTGATAAAAAGAATGGTGAGAGATCTGAATTTTGATATCGAGATTGTCGGCTGCCCGATAATTCGCGAAAATGACGGACTTGCAAAGAGTTCGAGAAACTCATATCTCGATGACGACCAGAGAAAGGCCGCTGTAATTCTCAGCAGGGCCCTTGATGAAGGCAGAAGTATGATCGAGACAGGTGAAAAGGATGTCAGAAAGGTCACTTCCGGGATACTTGAAGTGCTTGGAACTGAACCGCTGGCAGAACCTGAGTACGTAGAGATCGTAAGATGGGACGACTTAAAAAAGATTGATAAGATAGACGGTCCGGTACTTGCCGCAATAGCAGTTCGCATAGGAAGGACGAGGCTTATAGATAATTTTCTGATAGAGTAGATTGAATATATATATATCGAAAGAATTAAGGCGTGTTTAAGTACAAGGTGCATATGCAAGGTATAAAAAAGGAGAGAACGATGACCGTTACAATGCTCAAATCAAAGATACACAGGGCAGTGGTGACACAGGCGGAACTCAATTACGTGGGAAGCATCACAATAGATCCGCTTCTCATGGAGGCTGCAGGTATATATGAATATGAAAAAGTCCAGATAGCGGACGTTGAAAGCGGCACGCGGTTTGAGACCTATACTATTGAAGGCGAGCCGGGAAGCGGAGTGATCTGCCTTAACGGCGCTGCGGCGCGTCAGGTACAGGTGGGCGATCATGTGATCATTATGTGTTATTGCGAAATGTCATCTGAAGAAGTCCGGGAGCACAGACCTAAGGTAGTTTTTGTGAACCATGAGAATAGAATAGACTCTGTCGCAAATTATGAAAAGCACGGAGAGATAAAATAACACGTGAACATCAAACTGCGGAGCAGTGCTGATGAGGGTTTTAAGTATAAAATTATGGCAATACATCATTATTGCCATAATTTTTGTTAAATATTACATATGTTTATGTAAGTGTGATCGTTATTACAAGTCACGATTCAGTTACCTGCAGGCGTATGTGCGTATCAGCGGATTGAAAATCAACAGTTTGAGAACGGAGAATCAGTGATGAACCCCGGGACAGTTTGACTTCCCCTTAAATAATACGGCAAATCATAGCGTAGAGCTATATATTATTTTGGTATGTATCAAGCCGCGAACATCTGATATAATGGTTCAGTACCAAAAGGGGAGTTTAATGAACGAGGTAAGTATGGAAAACATAATACAGGAAAAATTATTTGCTCTGCGGGATGAAAAGTTTTCAAAATTTCAGAGAAGGCTTATGCCTACGGTATCGCCGGAAACAGTGATAGGTGTACGAACGCCGGCGATACGAGAACTCGTTAAAGAAATAAAAGGTACAGATGAAGCGCGCAGCTTCATAAAGGATCTGCCGCATGAATATTTTGATGAAAATCAGCTGCATGCACTGCTGCTGTCACAGGAGAGTGAATATGAAACATGTATTGAACATGTTGAAAAGTTTCTTCCTTATATAGACAACTGGGCGACATGTGACCAGCTGTCGCCTAAGATTTTTAAAAAACACCGCAGAGAACTTTTAAAAAGGATACAGAGATGGATAAACAGTAAAGAGGTTTATACCGTGCGTTTTGGCATAGGTATGCTTAAGCGGCACTTTCTAGATGAAGATTTTGATGAAAAACACCTTAAGCTGGTTGCCGGTGTGGATTCCGGGGAATATTATATAAAAATGATGGTCGCATGGTATTTTGCTACAGCTCTTGCAAAGCATTGGGACAGTGCGGTCAAATTCATCGAAGCGGGAGAACTCGACAGATGGACGCACAACAAGTCAATCCGTAAAGCCACAGAAAGCTATAGGGTACCTTTGGAACACAAAGAATATCTAAAAACTCTTAGGATAAAAAACAGGATGTGACTTTTAAATAAGACGAACAGTCGATGAATAAAGAAAAACAGGGAGTGTAAGGGATATATGCATGTTGTAAGTGTAGAATAAAAACAGCTGCACAGACAGTATTATGTTGGATAACAAGTATGACTTTAAATGATCTGAAACCGGGAAAAACAGCGATTGTAACAAATGTTGGCGGGGAGGGTGCTCTTCGTCAGCAGTTTCTTGACATGGGAGTGATTCCCGGAACGGAAGTTGTTATGAAAAAATATGCTCCGCTGGGTGCCCCGGTATATATTCGCTGTCGCCGTACAGCGGAGAAGAGATAGTTTCACGACAATTTATTCTTGATGAACAGCCGAAAGGCATCATAAATATAGCAGATGCGACAAATATCGAAAGAAATCTGTATCTTACAATGCAGCTCATGGAACTGGATGTGCCTGTTGTACTGGCGCTGAACATGATGGATGAAGTGCAGGGAAACGGAGGATCCATACGGTTAAACGAGATGGAAGAGCAGCTCGGCATACCGGTAGTTTCAATATCGGCAGCTAAAAATGAGGGTATCGGCGAGCTTGTGGATCATGCGGTGCATCTTGCAAAATATCAGGAACGCCCGGGCAGGGTGGCTTTCTGCGATAAGGATGACAAGGGCGGCGCTGTGCACAGATGTCTTCATGGAATAATGGAGATCTGATGGAGGATCATGCGGAACGGGCGGGGATACCGGTCAGATTTGCCGCAAACAAGATAATTGAGGGTGATGAGCTGATAAAGCAGAAGCTCGATCTTTCTGAAAATGAGGAAGAGATGATCGAGCGTAGCCATAATGGGCATTATATTTTATCTTACGTTCAATGTGATAGGAGCTTATTTACAAAATCTTTTGCAGGTCGGATTTGACAATCTTGTTGAGACGACCTCTTCAGCGATGCAAAGCGCACATGTGAGCGATGCCATAAGATCGCTTGTGGTCGATGGGATATTTACGGGTGTGGGCACAGTATTGAGCTTTTTACCTGTAATTGTAGTGCTTTTTTATTTTTGTCGCTGCTTGAAGACAGCGGATACATGGCAAGGGTGGCATTTGTAATGGATAAGCTTCTCCGCAGTATCGGGCTTTCCGGCCGCAGTATAGTACCGATGCTTATCGGGTTCGGATGTACTGTACCGGGAGTGATGGCCGGTCGTACATTACCATCGGAGCGTGACAGAAAGATGACCATAATACTTACGCCGTTTATGAGCTGTTCGGCAAAACTCCCCGTGTATGCATTTCTGACTGCAGCGTTCTTCCCGGGGTACGGTGCTTTAATAATGATCGGTCTTTATGTTCTTGGAATCGTGACAGCCATATTAGTTGCACTTCTGACAAAAAACTCGGTCTTCAGGGGATCGGCTGTACCATTTGTTATGGAGCTTCCAAATTACAGAATGCCCGGGTTTAAAAATGTAATGCGTTTACTGTGGGATAAATCGAAAGACTTTATACAAAGAGCTTTTACAGTGATATTTGTTGCAACGATCATCATATGGTTTTTGCAGACATTTGATACCCGTCTTAATATCGTTACACATTCCAAAGACAGCATGCTGGCAGTAGTAGCAGGCTGGGTCGCCCCGGTATTCGCTCCATTCGGATGTGGTGACTGGAAAATATCTACAGCAGTTATCACAGGCTTTATGGCAAAGGAGAGCGTTGTATCCACACTTTCCGTGCTGTTCGGAAATGCATCAGCGATCAGGACCGTACTAACAAAAGCAGCATCATCACTGCTGGTATTCTGTCTGCTTTATACACCGTGCGTTGCTGCAATAGCCGCTATACGCAGAGAACTTGGGCGCCGCTGGGCGATAATAGTAGTAATTGAACAGTGTGTTATCGCGTGGATCGCAGCTTTCATAGAGAATATGATCGCCGGCGCGCTGATGTAGATGCAGGGACGCCTTTGCAGCGGCAGTTTTGCTGTGTATTGAAAAACGGATTTACATACTGTATAATTTATCGTGAATCGATATGTAAAGAGGTGTGAATTGAATATAATGGGAGAGATTTTAGCAGAACATTTTACATATAAAAATCAGCTTGCCAAACTTGCAAAATCAGATATAGAAAAGACATACAGAGGGGCGGCGCTGGGCTGGGCCTGGGCGATATTAAAACCGTCTGTTACAATATTTGTCTTCTGGTTCGCTTTTACATTCGGATTGCGGCATGGAAATAAAATAGACGGATATCCGTTCTTCCTTTGGCTTATAGCCGGCATGTGCCCGTGGTTTTACATGAGCGAGATGATTACCGGCGGAGCTGATTCGATCCGGAAATACAAACATCTTGTTACAAAGATGAAATTCCCGATATCGACGATCCCCACTTTTGTGAGTATGTCAAAGCTGGCTGTGCAGTTAGCAATGCTGCTTATAGTAATTGCAATATTTATTATATCGGGGTATTTGCCGGATCTGTATTACCTGCAGATACCGTTCTATCTGTTATGCATGTTTCTTTTTTTTACATCGTGGGGACTGTTTGCAGGCATGCTTTCAGCGATAAGCAAGGACTTTCTCAACCTCGTCAAGGCTATGACACAGGTCCTGTTCTGGCTTTCCGGCATTATATACGATGCCACAGCGGTTGATTCTCATGTGATAAAAACCATATTACTTTTTAACCCGGTAACATTCATTGCAAACGGATACCGTAATGTGTTTACAAAAAAGCAGTGGTTTTGGGAAGCGGGAATGGAAAACATTTATTTTCTCATAGTGCTTATCATAATGGTGATGCTTGCAATGTGGGCGTACCGCAAGTTGAAGGAAGATATTCCGGACGTCCTCTGACAGGAGTTTTAAATGAGTGAAAATAATGTGATATCATTCAAGGATGTTACAAAGGTCTATAAATTGTATAAAAATGACAAACAGAGATTTAAGGGCATATTTTCAAGGCGTGTAAAATACAAGGGTAAAAAGGCCATAGACAACCTCTCGTTTGATATAAAAAAAGGCGAGGCAGTGGCGCTTTTCGGCAAGAACGGCGCAGGTAAATCCACTATCCTTAAGATGATCACCGGCGTAACGTATCCAACTAAGGGAGAAATCTTTGTCAAAGGCAGGGTAAGTGCTCTGTTGGAACTTACGGCGGGTTTCGACCCTGAATTTACGGGGATAGAAAATATATACCTCAAAGGACAGCTTATGGGGCTTAAGACCCCTGAAATAGAGTCGCTGGTACCGGAAATAATTGAATTCGCGGATATAGGTGACTATATAGAACAGCCTGTAAGGACTTATTCAAGCGGAATGAAAGCGAGACTTGGTTTTGCGATCAATGTAAATATAGAGCCTGAAATACTTATAGTTGATGAGGCTTTAAGTGTTGGCGACAAGGCGTTTAGAGCCAAATGCACGGATAAGATACAGGAGCTGTTGAATGATAAAAGTGTCACATTTTTATTTGTGACGCATGCAACCGAGGTGGCTAAAGAATTCTGCTCGCGCGGCATCGTACTTAAGAACGGAAAGATGTTGTTTGACAGCGATGTTAGAGATGCCGTTGAGTATTACAATAAAATGCTTGAAAGGGATATGGTCGCGCAGCGTAAGAAAAAAGTGCAGGCGAAGGTTTTAAAAGTACAGGACAAGTAGAAATGCTGACACACAGAACAGGAGATAAAAATACGGAACATTTGATAATATTAAAAATGTGTTATAATTAAAGAAGTGAATCCGGCAGATAAATCAATAATCGATTAAATGATTGGAGGATAGATCCAAGAGATGTTGGGAATTACCACAAAACGCATGATAGACATAAGAGAAATGGCACATTATTATGATGTAGCATACATCATAGAATATTACTTCATCTTATTTATAATGGCATCGTTTGTTGGATGGGTGAGTGAAGGCATATGCTTCCGTATTATGGACGGAATCTGGGTGAACAGGGGATTACTGCTTGGTCCGGAGCTTCCGGTATATGGAATGGGTGCGTTGGCTGCATCTCTTATTTCAATAGCGCTTAAAAAGCATCCATTTTTGTACTTTCTGGCAGCGGGCGCAGTCTGTACGGTTATTGAATACACAATAGCTGAGATTTTAGAGTATAAATACGGAATGCAGCTTTGGGACTATACGGATAATATCGTAAATTTCAGAGGCAAGATCTCTCTCCTCAGCAGCCTTGCTTTTGCAGGAGGATGCATGGCACTTGCATATCTTGTTGAACCGCTATACAGACTGATAGTAACGCACAAAGTTCCTCGTCACGCTTACGATGCCGTTGCCTGTGCACTGCTGATGCTGTTCATATCGGACATGCTGATAACATTTATGGCGGTAATATACAGTGCCGGCTGATTTTTCATAAGATATATCAATATTTGATTGACAAAATGAAGATCTATATCTTATTATATTAGTGTTGCATTAGAAAAAAGCTATGCGGCGTATATGATATGCGGATGTGGCGGAATTGGCAGACGCGCACGGTTCAGGTCCGTGTGAAAGCAATTTCATGTAGGTTCAAGTCCTATCATCCGCACCAAAAAGAACACTGAGACTTCAGTGTTCTTTTTTTATCCTGTTAATTATTTCCCGGCATCGTTTTTTACTGTTTCATCGATTCTTTTTTGTATTTCGTTTTTATATCTATCGATGGTTCCTGTAAGAGGCTCACCTATTATCCTGCCTTCTCTGTTAACAAAAACAGTCGTAGGGAAGGCATATATTTCGTTTATATAATCCGCCATAGCTTGACCGGATGTTATCCGGATGTTTGTAAAGGTCGCTTTTTTCTTCTCCATTATGGCTTTTGCTTCTTTGAATTCATTATCGTCACTTCCTTCAACCGATACGCCGACTACCGCACCGCCTTTAGCCTTGAGCTCATTGTTTAACTGCTCGAGATCCTGCATTTCTCCAATACAGGCGCTGCATCCGTTGAACCAGAAACTCATGACTGTAACAGAATTTTTTTTGAACATTTTATTGGAGATCTTGTTGCCGTTGAAATCCTCAGCTTCAAAATCAGGCATCATGTTTTTATCGGAACTGGTTGCTCCATCCTTATCATCAGTTTTACCGCACGATGCGATTGATGCTGCAAGAGCTAATAGCATAGTTATAATAACGAGTTTCTTTAATAATTCTTTCATTTTAATACCTCTCCTATCTACGGTTCTTTGATATATTTGCTGTGTCTGAACATTCTCCTGCCCTGATTGGATGCGAGACTCTCTTTATACATGAAAGCGAAGTATGTATCGCCTGGACGGGGCAGCTGTCTATGCATTTGCCGCAGCGTATGCACTCGAGTGCATCCTGACATTTTGAAATATCCACATCCATACCGCATACACTTTCGCATTTACCGCAGTGTATGCATTTATCAGAATCCACATGGTATTTGTAAAGCGATATTTTATTAAAAAATGCATAGAATGCGCCCAGTGGACATATATATTTACAAAACGGTCTGTAAAAGAATACTGAAAGCACTGTTACGGTTGTCAGAAGAAGGGATTTCCATGTGAATAATACTCCCAGAGTATTTCTTATCGCGGGGTTTACTATAGCTAACGGGATTCCGGCTTCAAGAATTCCCTGCGGACATATGTACTTGCAGAAATAAGGCGACCCGCGACCCGTTTCGTCTGTCAGAAAAATACTCAGCAATACGACAAATACAATTAATACGACATATTTAAGGTATTTGAGAGCCTTGAATTTTTTTGTGCTGAACTTTTTGCCCGGTATCATATGCAGCAGATCCTGAAACCATCCGAACGGACAGAAAAATCCGCATATAAGCCTCCCTGTCAGTACTCCGAACAGCATTGCGGTGCCTGCGGCATAATATGAAAAACTGTGCTTTGCGGATCCTGCAGCTGCCTGGAATGCACCGACGGGACAGGCTGCAGAAGCAGCCGGGCATGAATAGCAGTTCAAGCCGGGGACACAAATATTTTTTGCTGTACCGGTGTAAAGTGTTCCTTTAAAAAGATTTGTAATATGTATGTTGCTCAGGAGTGCAGTTATACCTTGGACGACGCTTCTTCGCCTGCGCAGTGCAGCAGAGACTGCCTTCGTGATATTTCTTAATCTACCCAATGCCTATACACTCCAGACATATTCTTACTGTCTTTGAAAAAATCTCTTCCATTTCGCCTCTGTACGCGCCATAAGCAATAAATGAGACAGCTGTGATCATAAGAACAACACTGATAAGGTTTTTTCGCGGAGCGGTGTTTCTTCGTTTCATATTTACGGCCTTTCTGTAACATAAAAACAACTGCACAATCAAGTTATTGTTTACTTTATCATACCAGCATATCCGATATAAAGATAATATCAAGAGAAATTAAATATTTGCACGTATGTAATGCCTGATTGTTAATATAATAGATCTTAAATGTAGGTATCGATTTTTTCCCCGTCCGCATCTTTAGCCTGACCCGCGGGACTTCGTAACAAGGACCTTAGAGTGAACGTAAAATGAAATTGACATATTTAACAATAAATTAACGAAAGCGGTAACGCAGACTTAACATTTATGAGCTACGATCAATTCATAAAGAAGATGAATGTGAATAAAGAAAGGAAAGAGAGAGGAAGACTAAAATGGGGAAAAAAAGAAACAATAAGTAAGTATTTAAAGAAAATTGCAGCATTGACCTGTGTGCTTATACTTGGAGCCGTATCACTTACAGCTTGCGGAAGATCGAATGACAGTAAATCATCCGATCTGTCCGGGGAGGTTGTAATAGCAGGATCGACATCGGTACAGCCGCTTTCTGAAGAACTGGCAAAAGAATTTATGAAAGAACACGGCGATGTAAAAGTTACTGTGCAGGGCGGCGGCTCGGGACAGGGCATAAAATCGATTGAGGAGAAGATTGCAGATATAGGATCGCTTTCAAGAGATGTAAAGGATGAGGAGAAAAAATCAGTCAACAAGGAATATACTATTGCAAAGGACGGTGTGCCCGCAGTTGTGTGCACAGATGTGGATATCGATGATATATCGCTTAAGCAGCTGAAGGACATATATACGGGCAAGATCACAAACTGGAAAGATGTCGGCGGAAAAGATAAAAAAATATCAGTAATAAGCAGAAAGGAAGGCTCCGGAACAAGAGGCGCGTTCACAGAACTTACAGGTGTGCTTGTAAAAGATGACAAAGGGAACGAAACTGACAATGCAATCAAATATTCACATGAAGGCGGTCGCATATGGATAAGCTGCAGGAAAGAAGAGGATAAAACTGTTCTTATGGTAAAAGATGAAGGCATAGGAATAAATCCGGGAGATATCCCGAGACTGTTTGAACGATTTTACAGGGCAGATCAGTCCAGAACGAGAAAAGTAAGCGGAACCGGACTGGGTCTTTCAATAGTAAAACATATAACGGCGCTTTTTAAAGTCATTTTCTGAATTCTCCCGGTATTTTTAAATTATCGTATAAAAATGATACTGAAGTTTCCGGTGCAGGTAATACCGTTAAAACAGTCCTAACTCGCCTTGCTCTTCGTATCCTTTAAAACTTGGGAAGTTTAGGGTAAGTCCGGAATTAACTTTGTTGATCAAGATCTGTGTGTCCAGTCTGATATTTCCATTCAGGTTGAATTTCATTGAACAGCTCTTGAAGTTGTTGTCTTTATCGACAAGCGCTTCTATAATGAGGTTCCCTGATTTAAGGTCGCGACTTTTGAGTGAAGAGCCGGATATCATTGAAGATGAAAGCGCTTTTTCCAGCATTTCTTTCGCTTTTTCAGGCTTTACTTTGAAGTAAAGCTTGGTGTTGTTACCGTCCGGTGTAGCTGTTGCTTTGTCCGTGATTTCCGGTGAAAGCCCCATGGAATCGAGCGACAGACCTGCCATTTGTTTCATTTTTGACATGTCGGTTTTGTATTTCACTTTATAGCCGAGAGCATCAGCGTAGCATATGCTGTCTTTGTAATAGAATGTTATTTCTGTATTGATATTTTGTGACGGAATATTAAGGTTCATATCTATTATCATGTCGGCATCATTCCCGGATATGATGACTTGCTTTATGTTAGCGTCGATCTTGGCATTCGTGCGTTTACTGTTGTCGGTCATATTCAAAGACATATCCATGTCTATATCTTTGATATTTTTCCATTTGTTAGATGCTGCTTTTAAGATTTTATAGGGATCCAACGCGCGTTCTGATGATTTACCGCATGAAGTCATAATGACCGACGCGGTCATTGCAAACACAATACAGATAATTAGTGATACTTTTCTTTTCATTTTCCACCTCGCAAATCTTTACCCGATTATGGTAATCAGTAATATAAGAGATAAAATCGTTTCAAATATATTTCGACTGAAAAATATTTATTTATATTTTTTTAAGTTGGGATAATCTATCTTTTTTACGGAATTGTAATCTTCAAAGGCGTATTCCCACTCTATCTCACCCTTCCCGGTCGAAAGCTTTACGCTGTAGTCGATTTCTATCGTCTCAGGTAGACCGCTGTCTCCAAGCACGATCTCGATCTCAAGATCATACGGGCTGAAACCGTTTCCGTATATGGAAAACTCTTCATTTGCATCAAGTGTCAGGTATTCGGCGATGTCTTCATCATTAAGCTTAAGCTTTATTATGTCCTGGCCGTTTTCCTGTTCCTTTTCACATTCTGTAAGTGAATCTTCCGAGATGTCAAATATTCTGTTCTGTTTCAGACACACAAGAGGATTTGATTGAGCTGCGCTGCTGGTCATGAATTTATCGAGCTCTATCTTTTCTTTGCCCGTAGATGAGTTTACCCTATAGTAAGCCGTACCGTCTTTATAATAGATAGTCTGCCTGCTGGGTGTGCCGTAATTGTTTGAGGATTCGGAGAGAAAAAGCTGAAGAGAATCATCTGTGTATATCTCTTTGACAGATATCCTTGAGCTTGCTTTTTGACTTTCATCTTTGTTGAATTTCAATCTGGTGTCAGAAGCTGCCTTGTAGGATACGCTGTTTAAAGCCTTGACCTTTCTGGCAGTCGACTGATACAGTTCAAGTGCTTCGTTTATCGTGCCTTTGTCGTCGCTTACGTTACTCGTATCATCGTCATTGCGGCCGCATGCAGTCACACAGAAAGCGAGTGCAAAGACTGCGGTTAAAATGATTACCGACCATTTATTCTTCATTGTCTAACCCCTCTCTTTTTACGCAGATCTTTTATTTGTAAGATTAAATAATATGCGGTTAAAGACGCGTCGTTTACAATGTACGACTGTCTGTTTAAGGTTCGTTGTACAAGCAGCATTTCTGTATATATTTTATATTCCGGAGTGTATAAATTCAAGGAAATTAACGGCGCAGGACATGAAATAATAAAGAAAGCTGCAGTGAATACAGTTATGATTGTATCCCCTTATCCCCGGGTGCGGCACAACCCGGCGTGAAAATATTGCCGAACGCGTACCTAAAGGAATGTGTAGGCGCTGTCAAAGTTTATAACCGTATAGTATTCCGGGAAGCTTTTGTCGAACGCGTTCTGAACGATGATCGTAATTTCTTGATGTGAAAGCTTGCAATCAGGCAGAATCACGAGATCAAACACGACATTCATGTGCGTTGGACCCGGAACGACTCTTAGATCATGGAAGCTGTCTATGCCGTCTATGTCCTGTATCAGTTCGCTTACAAATTTTTTCAACCTGTCTGTTACCGGATCGTTCAGTGATACCGGATCCATGTGAATGGTGATGTTTATGCCAAGTTCTTTTGCGATCGTCCATTCCTGATTATCTATCATGTCATGTACCTCAAGCATGCTGCTTGACGCGTCGACCTCAGCATGTACCGAGGCAAAGATTCTGCCGGGTCCGTAATCATGCACTTCCAGGTCGTGTATGCCTAGGATCCCGTCTGCTTCATTCAGCCGGCTTGAAATCTCATTAACCAGGATAGGATCGGGTGCTTTTCCAAGCAGGGGATCAGAGGTCTCGCGTATAAGCTGTATACCAGACCATATTATGAATACTGCGACTGCACACCCCAGATAACCGTCTATATTTATATTCCACAATTTGTTAATTATTATGCCTGCAAGCACCACAGCCGTTGTGATGACGTCGTTTCGACTGTCGGTGCCTGTGGCTTTCAATGCGGCGGAGTTTATCGATCTGCTTATGTTCGTGTTAAAGAGTGTCAGCCATACTTTTATGAGTATGGCAGCGATAAGGATTACAATAGTTACGTTGCCGACAGTTAAAGATTCCTGTTTGAAGATCTTTTCTACTGAAGATTTCAAAAGCTGCGCTCCGGCAATTATTATTAATATAGAGACTGCCATGCCGGCTATATATTCATAGCGGCCGTGACCGTATGGATGCTCTTTGTCCTCCGGTTTTGCTGCAAGCTTGAAACCTATTAGTGCAACTACAGATGAGGCGGCATCTGTCAGGTTGTTGATGCCGTCTGCTATGATTGCGATACTTGCGGCCGTCGTGCCGAATATAAGCTTTGCAAGACTTAGCAGAAGATTTGTCACGAGGCCTACGCCGCCGGCGAGTTTACCGTAACTGCGCCTTACTTCAGGATCAGTTGTATTTCCGCTGTTTTTAACAAACAGTCTAACGAGTAATCCGGTCATATGTAGATTATATTCACCAATGCAGTTTTTGTAAAGCATGCATTAAAAATGCCGGAGCAATCTGATACTGTGGCGGGCCGGTCGATACTTTTCTGGATTTTTCAATTATGGTACAATATTAAAAATCGATCTGCGCAGTGTACAGGAGATATTTTCGGTGTATAATGCAATCACTGCTGCCGGGCGGGATTACAGCACTTATCCTAATCAGGACGTTTATAAATGAAGTAAGAGCGCCGCGGCGGAATAGAACGTGACTTTTATGAAGCTCAGATGATATTTATATATGTCATTGCTTATACTGAAGAGAGGGTTTAAATGAAGAGAATAATAGCGGCATCTCAAAACGAGCACAAGATAAAGGAAATAGAAGCAATAACTAAAGAGTTCGGTATGGAGATCATTTCGCGTCACGATGCAGGTATAGCGGATATTGATATAGAAGAGGACGGCGTTACATTTGAAGAAAACTCATATAAGAAAGCATACGAGATTATGAAGCTTTCAGGAGAGATAACGATCGCCGATGATTCGGGGATTGTTGTCGATTGCCTTGGGGACGCACCGGGCGTTTATTCGGCGCGATATGCGGGTTTCGACGGTAATGATGAAGCAAACAACAAAAAGCTCAGGGAAAGCATAAAAGGCGTGCCGTTTGAGAAATGCACGGCAAGGTTTGTATCGGTCATAACAATAGTATATCCTGACGGAGATACTATCGTTGCGAGAGGAGAGATCGAAGGTCATGTCATACCTGAGGAAAGAGGCTCTAACGGGTTCGGCTATGACCCGTTGTTTATCCCTCTCGGATACGACAGAACCTTTGGAGAATTCGATCTTGATGATAAGAACGCGATAAGCCACCGCAGCCGTGCGCTTAAGTCATTGAAAAAGCAGCTGGAAATGAGGAAGATGCATGAGAATAAAGATAACGAAAAAAAACATTTTCCGGATCTGTGACGGGGCTGATAATGATCATATAAAAGCACAGTTGTACGGGAACTGTGCTTTTATAATTAATTAAATTAAAGTACTGTATCTTCTATCTTATTATTCGTACTCTTATGATCCCTTCAAAATCAAATGCCTTGGTCAGGTCTTCTTCCGAAATATCCTCGTCGATATCCATTAGAGTCACCGCATAATCGCCGCGGCTTTTATTGGTAAGGTCGCGTATATTTATATCAAGATCCGCCATAGCGTTTGTGATCTTGCTGAGCATGGACGGAACGTTTTTATTCAGGATACATACTCTGGCGGATGCTTCCTTGTTGAGCGCTCCAAGGTTGCAGTAAGGGAAGTTGACAGAGTTTTTTATATTTCCTTTTTCTATGAATTCCATCAGTTCTTCGGCAGCCATCACTGCGCAGTTGTCTTCGGCTTCCGATGTAGATGCCCCGAGATGCGGAAGTGCGACAACGTTCATTTTGCCGCTTACAGCATCGTTAGGGAAGTCGGTCACATAATTCCTGAGCTTTCCGCTCTCCAGAGCGTTCAAGAGTGCCTTGTCGTTTACTATCGTATCTCTTGCGAAGTTGAGAAGTACAGCGCCGTTTTTCATCTGGTCGATTCTGCGCGCGTCTACCAGACCTTTTGTATCATCAGTAACAGGTACGTGTATAGATATGTAGTCACACTGCGGAAGAAGTATTGCGAGGTCGTCTTCCACAGGAATGTTGGAGTACAGAGAGTGCGCTGCCTGTATCGTTATGAACGGATCGTAACCGACCACCTTCATGCCGAGATCGGATGCCGCATTTGCGACCATTACGCCGATGGATCCAAGACCTATTATACCGAGCGTTTTGCCCTTTATCTCTGTTCCTGCGAATTGGCCCTTGCCTTTTTCAACTGTTTCTTTTATATTCTCTTCTAAACTCGATGTCCATGCAAGCCCGTTTGGTATGTTTCTGGCCGACAGCAGAAGTCCCGCAAGTACGAGTTCCTTTACGGCATTCGCATTGGCACCCGGGGTATTGAAGACTACTATGCCCTCATCTGCACACTTTTCGAGCGGAATGTTGTTTACACCTGTGCCGGCTCTGCCGATCGCCATCAACTCGGGTGAAAATTTCGTGTCATGCAGGTCGTAGCTTCGTAAAAGTATACCGTGCGCTTCCTCTATCTCATCGATTATTTTGTAATTATCGGAAAGCTTGTTGAGTCCGACCGATGAGATTTTGTTTAAAGTTGCTATTTTATACATTTTTTGCTCCTTATATATTATTATCGTGTTATTGTTTTTGCATTGCCTGAAAATCACACATAAACGGGTTGTTAAAAAAAATAAACTGCGGTAATTATAACACTTTACGCCCTTGTGGTAAAGTGATATAATAAAAAATCATTGATTCGGCAAATGTGTAAAAATCAATGGGTTTAACGCACGTGCAGACGTGAATAAACAATGGAGGAGTATATTAATGAATAAAGGAAGAGCCTATAATTTTTCGGCAGGTCCGTCGATGCTACCTCTTGATGTTATAGAGGAAGTTGCGGAACAGCTCCCTGATTATAAAGGCTGCGGCGAATCTGTAATGGAAATGAGCCACAGATCTGAAGAATTCACAGAGATAATTGAAAATGCGGAGGCTGATCTGAGAGAATTGCTGTCGATCCCGGAAAACTATAAAGTGATGTTTCTGCAGGGAGGCGCTACGCTGCAGTTCTCGATGATCCCGATGAATCTGATGACGGGTTCAAAGAAAGCCGACTATATCGTGTCGGGTTCGTGGGCAAAGAAGGCTGCCAAAGAAGCTGAAAAATTCGGTGATGTAAGGATCGTTGCGACATCGGAACCGGATACGTTCACGTATATACCGAAACCGGTAAAAGAAGAATTCAGACTCGATGCGGATTACGTTCATATAACATTCAACAATACTATATACGGGACACATTTCAACGATTACATGCTCGATACGGGTGATGTGCCGATTGTGGCGGACATGTCTTCATGCATACTGTCTGAAGAGGTGGATGTGACCCGGTACGGACTGATATATGCCGGCGCGCAAAAGAATATAGGACCTGCCGGCATGACGATAGTGATTGTGAGAGAGGATCTGCTGGGCAGGGCTCCTGCAGACATACCGACTTATATGGACTATAAGATACACGCGGACAACGGCTCCACATATAACACGCCGCCATGCTTTTCTGTATACGTTGCAGGTGAAGTGTTCAAACATATAAAGAGGAACGGCGGGGTAAAACCGCTGCATGAGCTGAATGTCAGGAAAGCTCGGAAACTCTATGATTATATAGATGGAAGCAGCATGTATAACTGTCCTGTTGCAAAAGAAGACAGATCGCTTATGAATGTTGTCTTCGTAACAGGTGACAAAGGCCTTGACGAGAAGTTTGTTGCGGCGGCAAGAGAAGAAAATATGCACAACTTGAACGGACATCGTTCGATAGGAGGCATGAGAGCGAGCATCTATAATGCAATGCCTGAAGCAGGCGTTGATAAACTGATAAATTTCATGAAGAAGTTTGAAGAAGAGAACAGATAATGTTTGACATAGACGAAAACCTAAAAAAACTCCCGGATTCTCCGGGAGTTTATATGCACAGGGATAAATTGGGGAATGTCATATATGTAGGAAAGGCGATATCGCTTAAAAACCGCGTGCGCCAGTATTTTCGTTCGCAAAAGACCATGGATGCAAAGGTACGCTCCATGGTATCAAGCATAGAAGAATTTGAATACATAACGACCGGAAGCGAGATGGAGGCGCTCATACTTGAGTGTAATCTAATAAAAAAATACAAGCCAAAGTACAATGTGCTTCTTCGCGATGACAAGACATATCCGTATATAAAGGTGACTGTAAAGGAGGATTTCCCGCGTCTTACAAAGACTCGCCTGATAAAAAGGGACGGTGCCAAATACTTCGGACCGTACAGCGATACGGGTGCGGTAAATCAGATGGTAGACGTCTTGAATACTGTGTATGCGCTGAAAAAATGCCCTATGCAGAAATTCAATGCAGAGCATAGACCATGTCTGAATTATCATATTGGCCGGTGCAGCGGTGTATGTTCCGGAAATGCAGATCGCGATAAATATATGGAGCGCGTAGAGCAGGTGTTGGACTTTTTAAAAGGCAGGAACAAAGAACTTGAGACTTATCTGAAGAATAGAATGTCTGCGGCCTCAGAGGCGCTGGATTATGAGAGAGCAGCGGACTTCAGAGATCAGCTGGCAGCTCTGCATGCGCTTGAGGAAAAGCAGCGTGTCGTGTTAAAGGACAGCAGTGATCTTGACCTCATAATGGTTGTGGGCGGTGAGCGCGAAAGACATGTAGTGCTGTTTTCGGTAAGAGAAGGAAAACTGATTGATCGTCAGATATACGAGATGCAGTACAGAGGTGAAGATACTTCGGAGGATATGATCTCCGCATTTATAAAGCAGCATTACAGTGAGGGATTCAATGTGCCTAGCGGGATACTGCTTGAGAAGATGCCGAAAGATGCTTTGCTGATGGAAGAATATCTGCACAGTCTTAGCGGAAGGTCAGTGAACATATCGGTGCCGAAAAAAGGTGAAAGAAAAGCTCTTTTATCGCTGGCGCTGCGTGATGCTGCGGAGATGACAAAAACGATAGACGAACGTATAGAAGCACATGAGAGACGCAGGCTGGATATCGGAAGGGAAATATTCAATCTGCTGCTTGAGATGGGGAAGGCTCCGGCTGCGGAATACAGCGGGCACGATTTCAGGTTGGAAGCATACGACATATCCAATACGAACGGTGTGGATACGGTGGGAGCGATGGTCGTATTCAAAGGCTTGCTTCCGCAGAAGAATGATTACAGAAAATTCAAGGTAAGGACTGTTGAGGGACCGAACGATTACGGAAGCATGCAGGAGATACTGGTAAGAAGGCTTAAGCGTGCCGCGAAAGGTGACAAGGGATTTGTGACTTTTCCGGATCTGATACTTGTAGATGGAGGCAAGGGACATGTGACTGCAGCTGAGACCGCAGTAAAGGCGTTTGGAAAAGATATTGCTCTGGCTGGAATGGTTAAGGATGACAGACATAGAACGCGTGCACTGGTGTTTCAAAAAGACGGTGACACTGTTGAGATATCACTGAAAAGACATCCG
The DNA here is from genome assembly GCA_036839975.1 of Bacillota bacterium. Classification (GTDB taxonomy): domain Bacteria; phylum Bacillota; class Clostridia; order Peptostreptococcales; family Anaerovoracaceae; genus RGIG7111. The sequence goes on from DAISVU010000014.1 coordinate 37,599, forward strand.
CTTTTATACAAATACATAGGAACGATACAGGAAGAGGTTCATCGATTTGCAATAGACTACCACAGGAAACTCAGAGGAAATTCAATGCTTACATCAGTCCTTGACGAAATAGCCGGCATAGGCCCTGTAACACGAAATGCGCTACTTGCACATTTCGGAAGCGTCGATGCGATCAGAGAAGCTTCCAGGGAGCAGTTGATGGAGGTAAAGGGTATTACTGACAAGCTTTCAGGAAACATAATTGCTTTTTTTGATAACAGCAAGTGAGGACTGCGGCGAGAACAGTTTTTACGCAACATGCTGATGTAATACTTGTTGTTGAAATATAATATTTGTTTGATATGAGAGGAAATGAGGAAAACATGGAAAAAGGAATAATACGAAAAAATAGCGGGGACAAGCTTCAGTTAAGAATAATGCTGATTCTGACGCCGCTGTTCTGCTGTCTTCTGACAAGGGCGAATTCTGGAGAAACTTTGATTCAGACTTTTTCAAGGCTTCCGTCTGTTTGCGGCATAATAGATATCTTTTTGATAACGGCAGTCATGATTATAATATATGCTTTTTGTAACAGGGTCGGAGCGACTATCATAATAACGGTGATGTTCTTCTATTTGTTTACGCTTGTAAATCACCTGCTGATACAGTTCAGGGGCATACCGTTAATCGCTACGGATTTCAAATCTGTAGGTACTGCCATAGATGTTGCCGGAAGCTACAGCCCGGAGGTCGACAAGACGGGAGTAATTGAGGCGGTGGCGGTTGTCATATGGATCGTTCTTGTTGTTTCGTTCAAAGGATACAAAGGCACAGGGAAGAAGGGCAGAATAACGGTCGTGGCTGCTGCGCTTGCATGCGTTGCGGTATTTTACGGACTCTTTTTTGTGGCAGATTTCACTAAGGAATATAAATATTCGGTACTTGGAGTCAATCCGTTGAAATCGTATACGCGCAATGGCCATGTTTACTCATTTGCAGTATCCGCGACATCTGTAAGAGTTGAGAAACCGGACGGCTATTCGCAGAATGAGGCTGCGAGGATCGCCTCGTTGTACAACTCTGATAAAAAGAAAATAGGCGCGGCCGTTACCAGCAAGACTCCGAATATTATAGTAATAATGAATGAGTCGTTTTCGGAACCTGCGGAACATGGAGCGTTTAAGACATCAAAGAAATATATGCCGTTTTACAACAGTTTGAATAGAAATACTGTTAAGGGAACATTGCATACATCGATATACGGCGGCAGCACGTCCGACTCGGAATATGAATTCCTGACGGGGAATACTATGAAATACTTTCCTGTAAATGCAGTACCGTATTATTATATAGAGGACTCGATACCGACGCTCGAGACGACACTGGAAGATCAAGGTTACGGTGGACTCGAGGCGTTCCATCCGGGGAAACCAAGTTCATATGACAGAGTGAACGTGTATCCGCGCCTGGGGTTTAAAAAATATTTTTTTAAGAACGATGTTAAAGATCCGGTATATGTCGGAAATTTTATATCAGACAAGAGCGATTACGAATACGTTATTTCACGCTATGAAAAATACAGAAAAACAGGAAGCAAAAAACCCTACTTCATGTTCAACGTTACTATCCAGAACCACGGGGAGTATAACCGGTCGAAAAAAATAAATGACCCTATAAAAATAAAAAGTGACGGGCTTGAGGATACTAAGGCTGAGATATATCTCAGCATGATCAGGATGTCTGATGATGCTTTAAAAAAGCTGATCGCATATTTCAAAAATGTTAAGGAACCGACTGTCGTAGTTCTGTACGGTGACCATCAACCGCATCTTGAAGAATTCTGTACGGCAGTTTACAAGAGGAGCGGCATTAAGGAACCTGCACTTGAGCAGGAAGAACGAAGCTACCGTGTGCCGTTTATGATATGGGCAAATTACGATATAGAAGAGAAAAGTGGAGTCAATATGAGCATGAACTATTTTTCGTCTTATCTGCTTGACACTCTCGATATGAACATGACCGGCTACAGCAAATTTCTGCTTTCAATGAAAGATAAACTGCCGATAGTTTCTAACACCTGCTATTCAGACAGCGGCGGCAGGTACTTCAGCTGGGGTGAAAAATCAAAGTATACGGAGATTCTCGAGAAGTATAGGATTCTGCAGTATAACTATGTTATAGATAATAAAAACTGCATTAAGAACTTCTTTGAACTGATGTGATGTAAAATGATAGCGACTCATGCATAATATTATGTTGCCATCGAAGCATGGAAATGGTATATTTGTAGACATGAAAAGGGTACTCATATAGTAGGGCATGTGTGATTTTTTGAAATAAAACTACCATATAAACGGAGGGAAAAAATATGGCAAACCAAAATGACAATTCTAACAACCCGGATGTGGACGAAGAAGCGGAAGATTATATAACTTTGGAATTTGACGACGGGACTGAAAAGGAATGCACTGTGATGGGCATCTTTCAGGCTTTCGGAGAAGAATTTATAGCACTTATACCGGATGATGAAAACGGTGATGTATATATCTACGGATATAAAGAGGTAAGTGATGATGAATTTGAACTCGTTGATATTGAAGATGATGAGAAGTTCAATAAGGTAGCAGCGGAATTTGAAAAGATCGTAAATGAAGATGCTGAACAATAGACCGGAATTTCTCAAGCAGCCTATTTGCACATATCCGCTGACAGTCAGCAATGAGCTGAGCCGTCAGCGGATAATTTAAACTCTGTCGATGCAACGGAGATGCGCATTATGATAAAAATATCAGTAGTGCGTAAATTCCCATGGAGTGCCGTTGAATGCGTTGAGGTCTATGTTTGCGCTTTCTCCGCCTCCGAATCCTTTGAGCTTTCCTTTAAATGAGTACTGAAGGAATGTCCATTCTTTGCCGTCAGTGAGACTTGCGGGAAAGTCAGGAGCGCTGATCCAGATGTCATAGCTCTTAAAATTGCTACATATGTAATTAGAATAGATATAGGGAGTTGTATAGATGATCGGCTTTATGCCGTATTCTTTTTCAAGCCTGTCGAGTATGGCGGAAAGAATCCCGCGCAGCTTATGCTTTGGCGGGTGCCTGCCATCCGGAATGTATTTGCCGTAGAATTCAACATCGACAACGGGCGGCAGCATATCATCTGTTTTATCGACGTGTGATATGAAATTCTCTGCCTGTGATTTTGCAGGAGAATCATAGCTCATGAAGTGATAGGCTCCTGCTCGCATATCTGTCTTACGGATGTTTTTCCAGTTCATTTCAAACTTTTCATCAACGTGTGAACTTCCTTCGGTAGCCTTAATGAATGCAAACTTCATATCCTGATTTTCGACAGTTTTCCAGTCGATATCGCCTTGATAGCTCGAGACATCGACACCGCGTATCGGATACGGATTGTCGGGATCGACCCTGTTGCCTTCAATGTATTGAATAAGATACCAAGTACAATATGCTCCTGCGATCACTGCCGCAAGAAGGATAACAAGCATATATTTTTTATTTTTTGCACTCTTTATTTTGTTCATAAAAAGCTCATTTCTGCACTGGCGTCGACCGGAAAACACCGACTGCACAACACTGTTTTTTTGATTGTATGAAAATATGATGTGAATTGCAATAGAATTGCAAAGTTCCAAAGATCATTTTCGTTTTAGAAAATTATTGCCGCCGGCTTAAAAAAAGGTTGTTTTGCTGTCGATGCCGTGGTATATTATGTGAGCTGTCGAATAAATCGCATCGATCGAGTGCGGTCTTGCAGCAAATATGAAAGGCATTGCCTGAGCAGGAAAGAGGTGAAAAAGCATGAAGGAAGGAATCCATC
>DAISVU010000015.1:0-37390 GCA_036839975.1 Bacillota bacterium
TCCCAAACCCTCTATGAAAACGGAAAGGAATTTTGCCTATGGAAAATAGAAAAAGAAATATACAGATTAAATTTCGTGTTACGGAAGAAGAACGCACTTTGATAGAAGAAAAGATGAAACAGGTGCCTACAAGCAATATGGAAGCGTGCCTTCGGAAAATGGCGATAGATGGATATATCATTCAGATTGACCACAGTGATATAAAGAAAATGATGGCTGAACTTCAAAAAATCGGTGTCAACATCAATCAGATTGCAAAAAGAGCAAATGCGACGGGAAATGTGTATCAGGAAGATATAGAAGAAATCAAAGGAGCATTAAAAGAAATATGGCGGTTACAAAGATTAAGCCTATTAAAAGCACACTGAAAAAAGCTATTGAATATATCCAAAATCCTGATAAAACCGATGACAAAATGCTCGTATCTTCTTTCGGATGCAGCTATGAAACCGCAGATATTGAATTTGCATTTACGCTTTCACAGGCACTCGATAAAGGAAACAATTTAGGCCATGACCGTTTTTTCTACAGGTGCAAGTCCTTCCTTTCCTCCAACTACAAGCTCACAAAGGGAAAGGCGGATTGGCTCATTGGGATCAACGCAACACGCCTGTTCTCCTGCCTTTATCGTCATACTTTTGAATGTGGGTCGTGTACAGAGACCAACCTTAAAAATGCTGGTAGATAGAGAGGCGGCGATTACGGGCTTTAGGAAAGAACCGTACTATCATGTACACCTCAGTTTAGACAGTGCGTAAGCAATAAGCGGGAGATGCAGAAGCGAAAAAGATAAAGGCAGCCTGTGAAAAATCTCAGGCTGTTTGCATTTCCGTAAAAAAGGAAAAGAAAACCGTTGCACCGCCGAAGCTCTTTAACCTAACATCCTTACAGCGGGAGGCAAACAAAATTTACGGTTATACGGCAAAGCAGACGCTTGATCTGGCGCAGGCTCTTTATGAAAAAAGGCTTTTAACCTATCCCAGAACGGACAGCAGTTTCCTGACGGACGATATGGGAGAAACGGCAGAAAAGATCGTTATGATTTTTTGCGAAAAATTTCCCTTTATGCAGGGCAAAGCACTGACGCCGGAAATTTCCCGGCTGCTTGACAACAAAAATGTATCTGATCACCATGCCATTATCCCCACGATGGAGCTTGCAAAAGTCGATTCCGACACACTCCCAGAGAGTGAATGGAATATCCTCTACCATGTGGGGATAAGGCTCCTGATGGCGCCGCTTCTTCCCATATTTACGAAGCGGTCACGGAGGTATTCTCCTGTGCCGGTTATGAATTTACGGCAACGGGGAAAACGGTGCTTTCAGAGGGATGGAAAAGACTTGAAAAGCGTTTCCGGGTGTCGGTCAAAAAGAAGCTGGATGCCGAGGACGACGAGGCGGTTTTAGTGATTCCCGACTTTAGCGAGCGACAGAGTTTTTATGCTTCGCCCGTCAAGGTTACGGAGCATGAAACAAAGCCGCCCAAAGCTCTCTTGAAACCATACGCTCTGCTGCCACGGAAATCATCAATTCCGATGATGAAAAGATTGCGGAGCTGCAAAAAGATCAGGAGAAAGGACAAGAACAAACGAAGAAAACGCCTGCCCCTGAAAAAGACAGTTTTACGATTTATCAGCTCAAACATGAGGATGTAACCAATGATTATCGTTTTGAACCGTATGACCGCCTTCAGGCAGCAGGTCTTGCTGCTGATTCCGCTCATTACCCCCTGTTTATATGGACGACAGGTGGAAATGTACGCTATGCAAAGCCGACTTTGTCTCAGGCTCCGGAGGCGAAATATACCTTGTATTTTGCCACTTTCAGGGGCGGGAAAATATCAGGGCAAGGTGTTTATACCTTTAGCCTTATAACTGACAGTCCAATGCGTAACAAAGGAAACGCACCTACAAAAGACGGGGCGCAGTGGCCAACTAATGGCTGCCGCGTCCCGTTACTTTTGTTTTCATCCCAAGCGGTTGAAATACTCGTTGAGCATCAGATCTTCCTGCTTTTTAGACTGCTTGATGTGTACACAGGTGTGACAGGCATCTATTCCCCTCATTTGGTCTATCTTGGAGCTGACAATCATGTCCACTTTTTCTAAAGGGATGTTTTTGAGAAATTTCTTTACTGTAGGAGGCATCCTTGATCCCCAGACAGGCGAAACAAGAATGATACGATCCATGCTTTGAGGATTGCCCTCATAGCGCAGCTCAAGCTCCTTTTTTCCTTTTGCATAAGCCTGAAATTTGAAATATGCTTTGATTCCACTCCAGTCCACATCATCTTCAATGGCATACGGGTGAAGGTGCAGACGACCGGCAATTTTCTCGGCAATTCTTTTGCAATTGCCGGTTCTTGTAAAATAATAAATTCCGATATTCATCATCAGTGCTCCTTTCTTTCTGATTGACGGTTTCTTTAAGGTAAAGAAGACCTGGTGCCACTCCTCGCAGCGTTTCTATTTTTTCGTGAATAGAAAGCAAATCCTTTCTCTGCGGGTTAGCCTTTACACAAGTTATGATTTAAAATCATTGAAGGCCAATAAATTATCTATAATTCTCTGATTCATGGTTCGGTATACAGCAATTTCCTCTTGACTTAGTCCCCAATAGCATTGCTCCTGCCAAAGCTTCAGCTGTTCATGAAGCTATGGTAGAAGCTCCCGAGAGGCGGAGGTAAGATAAAGTCCTTTGTAACGGCGATCTTCTTCGCGAATCTTTCTAATCAAAAGCTCTTTCGTTTCCAAGCCTTGAATAATATGTGTCACATTGCTTTTATCGGTTTGTAGGAATTTCTCTATAAAATTCTGGGCTGCGCCCGGTTTTTTTTCAAGAACCATTAAAACAACCATTTCCCGCCATGAAAAATCGATGCTTTGAAGCCTTTCATCTAGGGAGGCCTTTCCTAAACGATTTAGTATGCTGATATCACATATGAACATAATGCATCCCCTTGCACATAGTTGTATAATACAACTATGTGCAAGGGGATGCAAGGGGAATTTAATCTTTTTGATTACTCAAATTTAATTCATGTATGCTCAACAAATAGTTGTTAAAACGTTGGCTCTAAACCGAGGCTCCAATATGCACCTTGAAAAATCAATAGTACCATCGAACCTATTGTTGTGCTCTTAAGTTTCGTGGTGATGAGTCTGAGTCTAATTTATTTGCAAGACTAAAAATCTGTTCAACCTCGATCTTATCCACGGAATCGCAGTGCTCGACCTTTTTGTCTGCACTCAGATCCTTTTTAGGTCTGGCCCCGGAAAGACGGATGCAAAGAGAATGTGCCGCAAATCAGCCATACAAGAAAATAATGTGTGTGCTTTCATGTTCCGTCCGGTACTTTGCGGGGTCTCTCGCATTGCGGGACGCCGCATAGACCGGCCTTGTCTTTTGGTAGGTGGTGACGTTCTTGATAAGCCCCGCCATATTATTTAGATGCTTTTCCACGCCCTTTAGTTCTTCTGCTGTCTGTTCGCTGGCCGTTGTGATCTCCGCAATCCGGGCGGTCAATTCCGTGTACTGCTTGATCTTGTGTTCCGTCAGGAAGTTCATTGTCCGGGCGACCTGCTTCAGATTATGGATCTTCGCCCAATGCTCATAGCCCGCCGATTGCTGCGCCTTGACGCTGTTTTCAATATCGATCAGCAAAGACACGCCGCTTCGATCCTGTTCTGGTGGCTTTACAGTATGGTTCTTTGTTCCGGCAATTCGCGCCTTGATAGCTTCCTCTGTGTACTCTGCACCTAATGTTTTCAAGCGGGTAAACCGTTCCTGCTCCGGGGCATGGCAGGAAATGTATTTGCTATGTTTGATCTCGTAACCTGCCGCCTGCAGGCGGGATAGCAATTCCTCAAAATCCGGTACCTGCGGAATGAGAGAATCCACGGTAAGTTTCAGCTTGTCCCTGCTTTTTCCGCCTTGTATTCAAGATAGCTTTTACCCTTGCGGCCTTTCTCCGGCACTACGACGGGAAGGCCATTTTCCCGGCACAGTCTGTCGCTTACATTCCGTATGCCATAGTAGCTGCGCCGGTTGGAAACGTACTTGTGATGATCCATGAAATTGACGGCGCAGAGTAGGCTAAGTATCTAACGCCTTGCATTATTTCTAATGTAGGTTTTCAGATACTCGCCCCCAAACCGTATGTACACCTCTCGATGTATACGGCTTTCCATTTATTCTTCGTTTGAATCATTAATTTTTTCAAAACATTCATTACAAACTACTAGTGTTTTTCTATTAATGCTTTTCATAAAAACATTCCAAGCATATTCATCAGTTAAATCTTTAAGCTTTTTTACTTGATACACTTTTAAATTATTTGTTTCTTTCCCACACCATTCACACTTATTATTTTTTAATCTTAAACCTAGCGTTGGTTTTTTAAGACTTGAATTTACAATCTAAGTGCAACAAATAAATAATGCCCCATAGTTCCGGTACAATGGTGTTTGCAAAGACATCCACATATCAGGAGCCACTATGAGTCATTACAAACATATTACACCGGAAGAACGAGAAAAGATACTTGTTTTGCTTTCTTTTATTACCTTTATCAAAGCTTCCCTTGTAAATTTTCATATATTTGTCAAACTTATCTAAGTAAATATTTGAAAGTATAGGACTTATTATTGACCCTTGTGGCATTCCACTGTAGCTATTGTGGTATTGGTTTTGTTCCATGTATCCAGCTTTAAGAAACTTTCTTATTAACCTTAAAAATCTTTCATCGTCAATACGCTTGGATAGAATGTCTATCATAATGTTATGGTCTATATTATCAAAGAAACCTTTAATGTCTCCTTCAACGAACCATTTACATCTTACAAATCTATTTTGAATTTGTCTTAAAGCGGTATGACAACTTCTATTATCTCTAAAGCCATAAGATGTGTCCTCAAAGCTTTCATCATAGATAAAATTTAATAACATTCTGCATACTTCCTGTACTGGTTTATCATCAATACTTGGTATGCCTAATGGTCTTAATTTTCCGTTTTTCTTTGGAATATAGACTCTTTTTGTTGGTGTGGGTGAGTAACTTTCATCTTTTAGTGAATCAATGATTTTGTTAATTCTTTCTAAGCTCATTGCACTTATTGTTTGATTATCTATACCTTTAGTCATATTCCCTGTGTTAGCATAAATATTTTGGTATGCTTGTAAGAACAGGTCTATATTGTAAAAGTTACGATACAATCTTTTGTAAGTGTAATTTTCTTCCTTTGAATGTTTTCTCAAACTAACCAATACATTGTTGGGATTTCTCATAGTGTCTCTCGCACCTTCCTTTCCTCTGAATTGAATGAATAAACTGCCTTCCTTCACCATGTGAGAGTCATTACCTCTCTCGGATTACTACGAAGGCTCCGTTACCATATCAGATATTCAGGTTCTTAAAACCATAGCAATTTTTTTGCTTTTTGACTTAGATAATCTCCATTTAGATCGAAGTAAAAAGCAACGTTGATTGTCGGATATGCTTTTCATCCCTTCATGCTTATACAAGCGGATTGAGTGTAAAGTTTTGCCTAATGCTGCCATATTTCGGGTAGGTATTTGCTTCATTTTTTCTTGAATCAAGGCATATTCTTCTTCCGTTACCCGGAATTTGACTTGTACTGTTCTTTTCCTGCCATTCATTCCGACGCTCCTTTCAGTTTAAAGGGTTTGGGACACTTCCCAAGGGTCTACCCCAGCAGGCTTTAGCCTGCGAGGGTAGACCCTTTTGCCGGGGCAAAAGACAAAAGTGGGAACCCGCTTCCTATACTTGCTATTCCACTTATCCCTTAATTTCTACAACAACGGAAATTTACTTTTTGCCAAACATTGCAAAAAAGAAACGCTACAGCTTTTATAACTGCAACGTTTCAAATCTTTTTCGTTCATTCCATCGAGAATGATATCGAATTGGTATCGCTGAGCACTTAGAGCGACAGATTTTGTGAGAAAAGAATTGTTAACAAACATATCCGATTCTGTAGCAAGTTTATTAGGAAACTTGCAGACCGGAAATCGTCCAGGGATACGACCATAAGCTATGTGTTTGCTCTATATTCGCTTGGTGTCTTTTTATACTGTTTCTTAAAGGCTGCAGAAAACTTACTTGTATTGGCATATCCAAGTTTTTCTGCAATTTCGGCAATGGATAAACTATTGCCAGACAGCAAGACAAGCGAATGTTCCAATTTGCATTGTTGTATATATCTTCCAAGCGGGATACCATATACTTTTTTGAATAATTCTCGTAGTTTTGTTTGGCTCATAGCCGACATTTTACACAATTCTTCAATACTTGGAGGGCACATAGGTGTTTGCCGGATGACCTTACCCACATTTTTCAATATGTACAATTCATCTTGAGAAATAGTGAGATGGGTATTTTCGTAATTATGTTGCTGTTCTAACCAGTGCCTTTGAGATATTAACGACAAGATTTCAAGAGTCTTACTTTCATAGTATACCGCTGATGTAATTCCCTCTATCATTTTCTCGCGTATCTGCACGAAAACCCTGGTTATTTCAGGGGTATTATAATCTTTATACGTCCACAAAAAAACATCTTCCCGTGAAAGGCCATTTTTAGGAAAAGCTGTGGCGATCTTATCGAAATATTCTCCATGGATAAGAATTGAAACATAGCAAATTGGCGTCATAGCATCATAAAGCACCCGTCCGCTGACAGGTCTATTGAGATATAAATTAACACCATGCTGGATAATGGATTTTTTCTTTCCATTTTGGATTAAAGTTACATTCCCGTTTTCTAAAAAATATAGTTTTACAAATTTTTTTAGAATGCAATACTTTCTCTCCATACTTATTTTAGGTGTCCAATTCGCGCAAGAAAGATACAGGCCTTCCCGCGGACTAATTTCGACTACGCCTCCTATTCCTGTATTCTCTTTTGGATTGAGTTTAAGAAATTCTGCCTTTTTTTCATGACAAAAACAGTAGTCTGATACAAAAAAGGATGCGTCACTTATATATTCATACTGTTTCGATGCGTTCAATTCGATCTACCTCCCTCCGCCTTGAATACTCCGTTTTATCAAATTATTCAACCCGAAATCAAGACATTACAAAGCGAGATGCCACAAATCCCTTGCTTTTCATACGACTTTTGCGAAATGGTAATAATTTTGAGCTTTTTCCCGTAAATTGACAGCATGATGATCCGATGATACGTTAAAATTGAAAATAAGTTAGCGATATCTAACTTATAGATTATACACTCATTGTCTCATATTATCAACGACTCTGGGCAAATAATTTGTAAAACTGTTTTAGCGTTAAGGAGGATATACCAATGTTGACATTAGCTCAAGCCGAGGAGGGACGTGGCTATACCGTAAAAGACATAAATGGTGACGCAAGATTTATCAGCCGCATCACTTCTGTTGGTCTTACCACAGGCGCAATACTGAAAGTTGTACGTAATGTAAAACGTCTGCCTTTGCTGATTTATTCCCGCAATACGATGCTGGCAATCAACAAGCAGGAAGCTAACAACATTCATGTGGAGGTGAATGACAGATGAAACAAAGCACAGTAATAGCAGCTAAAAATGCTCCCCTTATTGGTTTACTTGGACAACCAAACACAGGAAAGTCTACATTATTTAATGCCCTGACAGGTGCACGGCAACACGTAGGAAACTGGCCCGGAAAGACTGTCGAAAAAAAGGAAGGTTCCTTCAAATATAGAGGGAAAACATATACCCTATTGGACTTACCCGGGACATACAGTCTGTCTGCAAACTCGGAGGAAGAATTAGTAACACGCCAGAATATCATTGGAAATGACATTGATCTTGTTTTTGCATTGGTGGATGCATCGCAGCTTGAACGGAGTATGTTTTTACTTTCGGAAGTCGTCGGCATAAAACAGCCCGTTGTCGTTTTATTGAACATGATAGATGTGGCGAAATCACAGGGGCGCGAAATCGATGATCGACGTTTGTCTAAATTGCTGGGTATCCCTGTGTTGCCTTTTGTCGCTTCACGCGGTACGGGAATGGATGAACTTTATGCTCTTTTGGAAAAAGACAATTATCAGCAGTATATTTTGCATGAAGATGCACTCAAAAAGGAATACGAAATACAAATTGGTGAAGCGTTCACAGAACTGGAACGAAAATTACAGCCATTCCAGACTGACACATATACAAGTATGTGGTTGGCGACCAAATTGCTTGAGGGTGACAAAGAAATAACTGGAAGCATCAAAAACACCGCAGAAGGAGAGGATTGGAACAATATACAGAAGCTTTTGGCACAAACTACAAGCGGTCTTTTGAAGTCTGCTGACTGCAAGTTTAATTGGCTGCATCAGATTGCAAAAGATGTGATAGTAAAGCAACGGGAAGCGGGAACGCTGCTAAATAACTTTGACAAAGTAGCCACAAGTCCGGTTTGGGGGAAAATCATCGCGGCATGTGTGATGGTTCTCAGTATTTATGCTTCCTACAAGCTTGGCTACACACTTTCTAATCTATCCGGTATTATCTATGGATATGCTTATTCAGCGGCCTATACGGGACTATCAGCAATCAGTGCTCCAGCATTTCTGACAGGCTTTCTTTGTGATGCTGTGCTCACAGGTTTCTTCTATGCGGTCATGATGACGTTCTTTGTTCTTGGTGCGATATTGATTTTCGGATTTATAGAGGAAGTCGGATATATGGCGAGAATAGCCTATGTATTCGACAATACCATGCAGAAACTTGGTCTGCATGGAAAAGCAATCATGCCTATTCTTATGAGCTTCGGTTGCACGATTGCCGGAGTAAACGCCACACGTGTTTTGGATTCCGGCAAACAAAAGCTGCTTTCGATCATAACCAGTTGGGTTGTCCCCTGCAGTGCTGTGTGGGGTGTTATAACACTGATGGGCTCGGCCTTTTTCGGGAGTAATGTGGTATGGGTAATTCTGCTGCTATTTGCAGTCACACTTTTACACATGAAACTTACTGCGACATTGTTCGGACACGCCATCATAAAGCCTGAGGATCGTGCCGGACTGATTATGGAACTTCCGCCGTATCACAAGCCGAACTTTAAAACTCTGTTTGAGCACGTTTGGCTTCGTGTGGCCGGATTTCTCCGCCGCGTTATAAAGTTAATCGTGTGTATTACGGTCGTATTTTGGCTGTTATCTTACACGCCTGACGGAAATATCACGGGCAGCCTAATCTACAAGTTTGGCAGCGTAATCGAACCGTTTACGATGCTTTTCGGTTTGAATTGGGAGCTGTTTATCGCGTTTCTTGTTTCCGCAATCGGAAAAGAAAGCGCTCTCGCTGTTGTAATGACACTGTTCGAACAACACGCTGCAATGGGAAACATTTACAATGCTGCATTTATGGGAATTGGCGTTGCAACTACTGATGTAACCGCTAATATGCTGGCGAGTGTTTCTATCCCACAGGCTTTGGCCTTCATGTTTGCGTTCTTCTTTAATGTTCCTTGTTATATTACGGTTGCCGCCACCTACGCAGAAACACACAGCATAAAATGGACAATCCGCATAGTCGCTTACTATGTTGCAACCGCTCTTTTGTTTGCTGCGATTGTATACAGAATTGCCTTGCTGTTCTTTTAAACGGAGGTGAGATCATTGCTGCAAAGTATATTATCGGAACTGAGGGAGCCGGATGTTATCTCGGTGAAGGATTTGGCTAACAAGTTGGGCACAGACAGGCAAAGTGTTATCGCGGCGTTGGATCAGCTTCAAAGAATGGGTTACATAATAGATATGACAAAGCATTCATGCGGCCGCGGGTCTTGTGAGGGTTGTAGCGGCTGTGGTAGCAGTTTCAACAAAGCCGTGGGGCCGATATATATTCTTCGATAGCTTTAATCCAACTTAAAAAATTATATCCAATATCATTCTTGGGCTGCAGAACTCTTTAGATTGTAAAAATTTGGAGGATAATCAATGGAGCAGGATATAAAAACTCAATTACTGACAAAAAGACCTATAGATTTACTCTTTCAGCTATCTGTCCCTGCAGTTATAGGAATGACAGTAATTGGCCTTTACCCGTTAATGGACGGAGTTTTTGCGGGAAATATTATAGGACAAACAGCAATGACAGCTTGCGGTGTTGCTACGACACTGACCATATTTAATAATGGAGTGTCCACATTAGTTGGAATAGGATCGGCTTCTGTCCTTTCTCGAGCTTTGGGAAAAGGAGACCAGAAAACCGTAGATAAAATCATGGGCAATCTGATCTTTTGGGTGATTTTATTTTCGGTAATCATCACAGTCGGAGGAATTCTTCTCGCTCCGCATTTTTTATCTATGGTAGGCGCAACAGGTGAAATCAAAGCCTATGGTATAAGATACCTTAGAATAGTTTTTCTCGGCTCCCTATTTGTGAATTTTACACAGTCCGCCAATATGATTATGCGTGGTGAGGGACTGATGAAAAAAGCCATGATAATTATGGGGTTTGGAGCTTTATTGAATATTATTCTTGATCCGATCTTAATGACAATTATGGGTGAATACGCTATTGAAGGCGCTGCCCTTGCGACTATCACGGCACAGTTTGTTCAAGCGGTTGTGACGCTGCACTATTTCTTGAAAAAGAGCAAGACTGTTAAAATTCATAGGATCAAGTCAGATGCCGTAATAAAAAAAGAAATGTTTGGAATAGGTTCATCAGCTATGATGATGACTCTTTTATTCATGATTCAGCAGACCATGCTTTATAAAATGGCATTTCAGTATGGCGGAGATCCGAATGGCATTTTAATGTCTGCAGCTATGCGTATTTATGGATTTTCATTTATCCCACTCTGGGGAATGAGCCAAGGATTACAACCTGTTGTTGGGACAAACTTTGGAGCAAAGTTGTTTGATAGAGTCCGGGAAACCGTAAAAGTATTTTCTATTGGAGGACTTATTCTTGCAGCAACCTTTTGGATTCCGGCACTTCTCTTTTCAAAACAGATACTTTATTGGTTCGGTGTAGAGGCAGATATCATTGTACAAGATGTTGGTAATTTCAGGTTGTTCTATTCCGTATTTGTTTTGTACGGAGTAATGGTTATGAGCATTACTTTCTTTCAATCGATCGGAAACGGGAAAAAAGCCGGAATCATCGTTATGTTCAGGCAACTTTTCTTATTTATTCCCGCAATAATCCTTTTGCCGATGGCATTTGGAATAAAAGCGGTTTGGTTCACACAACCGCTCGTAGATTTGATTATGATCATTATAGGAGTTGCAATAATGATAAACGAACTAAAAACTATGGGACAGACTAAGGAAGAAAAAATAAATTCTAATGAATAAAATCTGCCATAGATAGGTAACTTTATAAAATGAAGGTTGAAAAAAATGAATATATGAGAGAAAGACAATGGGTGTTGTGTCCTGTTTGCAGAAATAAAACACGATTGCAAATTAGAAAAGATACAGAGTTAAAAAACTTTCCGCTGTTCTGTCCAAAATGCAAACAAGAAACTCTAATCAATGTCAAACAATTTGATTTATCAGTCATCAAAGAGCCAGATGCAAAGACACGGAGCCGGTGATTTACAGTTATAAAACTGTAATTGTCGGTTCGTTTTATATAAGGAGGCAAACAACTTATGCAGAGAAACAATATAGAAACATAAGACCACCGTTATTATCTTGCCTGAATAAAAGAGCGGGAGTTTAAACTCAATCATAGCTTACGAAACACGGCGGTATCAAAGGAGGTATCGTCGTGTTTTCATGAATTGTGATTCAATTTGAACTTCCGCTCTTTTATTCATAAGATAAATCGGCGGTTTTATATGATTTGTTTTTCGCACTTTTGCATACGTAGATTTCACCCCTCAAAAAATCTTATATTTTCCATTTGTCTGTCTGATATTGCATATTCCATAGTCTCTTATACAACCCAGTTTGTTCCATCAATTCATAATGTGTACCTTTTTCACTAACTCTACCATCTTCAATGACAAGAATTTGATCAACTTCTTGTATCGTAGATAGCTTATGAGCAATCATGATAACCGTTTTATTCTTCAAGAGTTCTTGCAAAGCAGATTGAATTTTTGCTTCATTTTCTACATCTACATTTGCTGTCATTTCATCCAAAAGAATAATCGGAGAATCTTTAATCAGTGCCCGTGCAATAGCAATTCTTTGTTTTTCCCCACCGGAAAGTCTTGAACCTGCTTCTCCAATTACCGTGTCGTAACCTTTTTCCAACTGTATAATAAATTCGTGGCATCCTGCTTTTCTTGATGCTTCATATACCGCTTCCAAGCTTGCCTCAGGGCTACCGATTCGTATATTATTCAACACTGTATCATTAAAAAGAAAAACATCTTGAAAAACAAAACTAATATTTTTTAATAGATTTTCATAAGATAAAGTTTTTATTTCTTTGCCCCCAATACTAATTGTCCCTTTTTCAATATCCCAGAAACGAGAAACTAAATTTATAATCGTCGTTTTCCCACTTCCTGATAAACCAACAAGTGCAGCTGTTGTTCCCTCCGGCACACAGAAACTTACATCCTTTAATACAGGGATTTGATCATAAGCAAAATTCACATGTTCAAAACAAATGTCATATTTATCAAGCGTATTACTTCCAGAAATACCTTCCATTTTAGGAATATCCTTAATATTGTTCATTCGATCAATAGACTGTTGTGTCATTTTTGAAAAAATACTGAATATTCCAGCGGCTTCGACACCTGCAAAAAGACTGAATGAGGCAATCATCAATAAGAATGCTTGTGAAAATGTAAACTCCTTATTTAACACAAAAATACCGGAAAGGAACACAATTACCGTGGTTATCAAACGAAAACATAACTGATATATTCCGGCAGGTGGTATATGTGTAAACTCAACCTTTATAGAAAATTTGCGAAGCTTTTCAAATATTTCTTTTGTTTTAGAAAATTGCTTATCTGCCATGTTATAAGATTTTAGTATATGCAGTCCCTTGATAAATTCAATCGTACTTTCTGTAACCTGACCGATAAATTCCTGCCTATTTATATTCAGTTTATCTTGTCTCGTTGCAAGATAGCGATAAGAAATCCATGTCGGGAACAACAGCACTAACACAATGAGAAAAATCCTATAATCGAAAGACAAACAAACTAAAAGTCCCATGATAAAGGTTGGGATTCCAACTGCAATTTTTTCAATGACACCCATGCCCTCTATTTCTAAGAAAGCAGCATCGGATGTGATAATCGAAACCAAATCTCCTAAATTTTTTTCATTAAAATATCCAAGTGATACTTTTCTCAATTCTTTACCTAAAGTTTTTCGTTCACTACACATGCATTTATATCCTGCTCCTGAACGAAAATATAAAGTAAAGTATCTTAGAATGATACGAACAATAATACTCCCAATCATAATAGCCGAATACTCTATAATTTTCTGTGATGTTAAGGAAGTGGTTTGTGCAGGATTAAATTCCGGCATACCCGCAGTAATCTGAAAAGCTACAAGAAGCGGAATCATGATAAGGGCGCCATCCAAAAAACTTAAAATAAGCGAAAAATATAGTTGCTTTTTTTGTTCACCCATTAAGGTGATTAAGTTTTTTACCGTTTTTAACATAATGATCCCTCCTTCCTCTTTTCTAATTTCCAATTTCTACTTTTTTCATGTATCTTCCACATCTGTGAATACAGGTTTGATTTTTTTAACAGTTCTTCATGTGTTCCTATTGCATTTATTTTCCCATTTGACATCACAATAATTTGATCACAATCCATAATTGTTGATAGTCGATGAGCAATTAAGATCAATGTCTTATTTTTACAAAGCTCTTGTAAAGAATGTTGGATCTGTGACTGATTTTCCATGTCAGCATAAGCAGTGGCTTCATCAAGAATCAATATTGGTGCATCTCGAAGAATTGCACGTGCAATTGTTATTCGCTGTCTCTGTCCACCTGATAGTTTTGCACCATCATCTCCAACCTCTGTATCATATCCTTTTTTCAATGAGCTGATAAATTCATGGCATTGTGCTTTTTGGGCAGCTCCTATAACTTCATCATCTGTGGCATCCGGTTTTCCTAAACGTATGTTGTCTTTAATTGACATATTGAATAAAAAAGTATCTTGAGTTACATAATTTATCTGTTGCATAAGTTGTTCTAAAGACAAATCTTTATAACTGATGCCACCGATTGTAATATCACCTTCCTCAACATCCCAAAATCTGGCTATAAGATTTGCAATAGTAGTTTTCCCTGATCCTGAAGGTCCAACAATTGCTGTTTTTGTTTTTTCAGGAAGTACAAAAGAAATATTCTTTAATACTTTTGTTTCTTCATAAGAAAAAGATACATTCTGAAATACAATTTCTTTATTAAATATTTCGTTTTTACGATGGTCAGGCTCTTGTAATTCCGGAGCAGAGAGAACTTCATTTATAAGCCGCGCTCCATTCTTGATATGGTAAAAATTATCCATAAACTCTGTAAACTTCAAAAGGGAAATACCAATGCCTATAGATACCAACATGGAAAACAGATATAGATGTGCTGATAAGTCTCCTCTGTAATATAAGAAGCCACCTACACAAAGTACGCTGACCAAAAGTGATGATAGAATGACAGTAGCGGGAGAAGCAACAAAATACATTCTGTTGTATAGCTTCAAAGTAGCCGTTTCATATTGCTTTATGGATTCTTCATATTCTGAAAAGGCTTCTTTCTCTCTTCCAAAAATTTTTATTTCTTTATTTCCACGAATATACTCAATTACTCTGCCATCCATATTTTCAAGTTTTTTATAATATGTATTAGCAAACTCATTCATAATACCAATATACATTGGAAGATAAAATGCGAGTGTCAATGTAGCAGGTAGTAATACAGCCAGTCCCATTCTCCAATCTGTAAAAAAAAGCAATCCAATAACACAAAGTGGCAGCAACACATTGGATGTTGTTTCTGGGATTGCGTGTGCAAGGGGATATTCAAGTCTTTCCATGCTGTCAATCAGCATGTTATGAAAATATCCGCTTCCTTTACTTCGCGAATATCCCAGTGGCATTCGCAACATTTTTTCTGTAATAGAAAGTCTTACATTTTGCAGAATAGAAAATGCTGTTTTGTGTGATATAGCAGTTGAAAAACTGTGCATCAGTATTTGCAGTGCAAAAGAAATTAAGATAAAAACTGCATACATTAAAACCGTGTTAGTTTCAGCACTTTTAGAAATATCAATTAGCAATCTATATGCCATGTAATATGGCAACAATCAAAAAAATACACCAACAATTGCCAAAAACACGGAAATAATGTATGTCGGAATTTGTAGTCTAACAAACTCCATAAATTCTGTTTTTCGAGATTGTTCCATAATTATTTCACTCTCCTTTGCTAAATTGTGAGATATTTAATTTTAAGCAATCTCCTTGAAATGCTTTTTCAAAATACCTCTCCCAATGTAAACCCCAATAATACCGGCAATAAAGCAAGCAAACATACTTATTGCTAAATACCAGCCAGTACTGTGCTTTACAAAAGTTTCAATCGTTTGCATGTCCATTCCCGCATCTTGCCAATGCTTAATATTTTGATCCAGAAAGAAAAGAACCGGAATACAACCACCGAATATGTAAGCACTTTGTATTACTCCATATCCGATAGCTAAAGCAGAAGTTTTGTATTCCATTTGCTTTATAATCAGGTCTACAATAAATGATGTTGCAGCAACAACACCAACTAAAGGGAGATAAAACATCCCTGAAAATCCAGAAAACATTGCAATGCTTACGGTAATAAACAATGTCAAAGCACCAAATTTATTGATTTTTTTCACGACAAATAATACAACTGTTCCGAGAATGATTGCAGTAATCGCAGGACTGAACATGTGCAGCATAGGGTTTAATGTCGCTGTAATTGCTCCAACTCCTAAAGTTATTGCACCATACACCGCTGCAAGAATTCCAATCAGCACAAAATCACTAATTTTCCATTTTTTGTTTTCCATTTTGTCACCTTATAACCTTTCTTTGAAAATTTTTGTTAATTGTTCTTTGTTGTTCAATGGGAAATCTTCGGCTATTCGTCCATTCTCCAAAAGAACAACTCTATTGCAAGAGTTCATAATAAACTCATAATCATGGGAAATAATAATGGAGGCATTTTTAGTGCCCGTAAAACTGTTTATTAACGAGCAAACGCTTTTCATATTCCTATAGTCAAGCCCACTGGTGGGCTCATCGAATATGCTGATGGTTTTTTCTAAAATATAGGATGACGCAATAATAAGGCGTTGTTTTTGCCCCATAGATAATGTCATGGGATGTTCATCTATCAAATTTAATAAGTTAAATTCAGCAAGTATCTGCTTTATTTTTACATCAATCTGCTCAACTTTCTCATTTCCTAAAAGTAAATCATCATATAAGCTACATCCAAAAATTTGAAAATCCACATTCTGCATGACATAGCTTATATTAAGATTTCTATTTTTCGTTGGTAAATTTTTTTCACAAAAAACAATTTGTCCGCTATTTTCTTTGCGAAGACCGCAAATTATTTTGGCAAGTGTGCTTTTTCCACTTCCATTTTTCCCAAGCAGAGCAATTCGATCTCCATTTCTTATATCAATGTTAATATTTTGTAGTAATTTCTTTTCACTGTCGTAGGCAAAAGATATGTTTTGTAATGATAATAATATTTTGGGGCTGTGTGCTTTATTATGAATATTTGAATCCATATCACTCTGAAAGAGGTTTATTCCTCGGATTCCTTGTTCGTGTAAGAAGCTATCCCCAAGAGAAACTAACTGTTCCCCGTAATATCTTTGTTTAACCGAACCGTCCGCCATAATAAAAAGTTTATCGCAAATATCTTTTAGGTAATATAAACGATGTTCTGAAATCAAAATAGTGTAACCAATGGATTTCAGTTTGAGAATTGTTTCGCGCAACAGTTGTATAGACTGATAATCCAAATTGGCGGAGGGTTCGTCCATCAAAAGAATTTGTGTCTCCAGCATTAAAGCCGAAGCAAGTGCGATTTTCTGCTTTTCCCCTCCGGAAAGTTCAGAAAATTGTTTATTCAAAAAATGTTCTATCTGTAATAAATCGACAACATAATGTAATTTGCGCACTATATCTTCTTTTTCAATACCGAAATTCTCACAGCTAAAAACCATATCTGACAAAACGTCCAGTGTGAAAAATTGATTTTCAGGATTCTGAAATACAGTTGATACAATTTGTGAGATATTTCCAATATTCATTTCCGAACGTTTTTTATTCGAAATAAAGATTTCTCCCTCGGGAATACCTTCGTAAAGAATAGGGCAAAGACCATTTATGCAGCGTAACAATGTTGATTTACCACAGCCACTCTCACCAGTAATGACAACAACTTCTCCTTTACTTATAAAAATGGAATTCTCTTTTATACTTTTTCTTTCTTTTCCTTCGTAGCAAAACCCAACATTCTGCAAATCTATCATTCTATCAACTCTTTTCTGCTAAATTTTTTTATATTGTAATTGCACATAAAGTGAGTAATGATGTAGAAATAATTATCACAGCTATATCTTTATATGTCATTTTTACATCAAAATAAGAAGTTCGAGTTCCATGGAACTCATAACCTTTTACCAACGCAGCTCCTGAAAATTCTTCAGTTGTTTTCATGCTTCTAAATAGCATTGGAACAATGAAGTATTCAATCGTTTTTATTGGATGCAATATGGCGTATCGAAATGAAATAGGAATGTCTTTTAGGCGCATAGCCTCTGTGATAACATGGAAATCATCTTTTATTGCAGGAAGATACCGAATCATAACAACAAGGCTTAAGATTATGCCCTTATGAAGATGTAATCTGTTTAATGCAGTCGTAATTTCTCCAAGGGTTTTACTTCTCTTTAATACAATTCCTAACACGATAAATGGATATATTCGCTGTGCAAGGAAAATGAATATTTCCAGCAATAAAATAAATGAACTGTTCCAAATTGTCCTATAAATTGCATCCAAACCATAATGTGCTACAAACAGTAAAACAAATCCAACAATTAGTTTCGCCGTAAGTGCAAATTCTCTTAATATCCAACATTGTTAAAATTGCAACTAAAAAAGATAACATCAGAACTTGTTGTTTCCCTGAAAAAATCAAAAAAAGCATCAGCAATATGTTCAAGTATAGAATTGTTCTGAAATCTAAAGTTTTATGCTTTTCAATCATCACTTTTGAGCCCTTTCTTTATGGCTACATCAAATAGGTCTATTTTTACACCATATTTTATGCTATAATATCGCATTATAGTTAGCCGATTCTAACTGGTTAACCATTATTGACTTGTAGCCGTATTTTTTGGCTTTTACAATAATTAAAAAAGGAGTGGAGTTCTTGAGTAAAGGGTATCAGAGTTTTCTCGAACATACGGAAAGCAAGCTTTCACAAAGTAATTCTTTTATGAATCCTTGCTTCAACACATATCAATTTTCATCGGAATTAGGCAAAGGATATACATCTATATATGAACTTGATTCTTATGCAAGTATTTGTATTGCAGATCATTCATATGTTAGGGATTTTGAGTATGCTGTAATATCTGATGCTTCTATATCTATACAACAATACGATTCCATTGATTCGGAGCACAGTTATCCCAAAGGTGATGTTTACTCTGGGATGCAGTATATTGACTATACTCCTGATAATGAAGTGTATAGATATGTTATTAAAAAAGAGATTCCTGCAAAGCTTATTGGTATACAGCTTATGCCGGAATACTACGAAACTTACCTAAAAAAGGAGATTGGAATAAATAGCACAAACCTTAAAAATGAATTGCAAGTTTTTCCACATGGCATTTTTATACCTGAAATATCATCTATTTTTAATCAAATTCGGAATTTCAAAGGCAACGAACATAGTATAAAGTTGTTTTTCAAAAGCAAAATAGACGAATTGGTAGCCGTCATTATTCAAAAGGCAGATATATTCCAAAACTTAAATGCAAGTGTTTCTGTGGCAGATCGAAAGGCTATTGTAGAAATCATGGCTTACATGAATCAGAATTTATCAAAGAAATTTTCCTTGATTGATTTGTCAGCGGAGGCCTATATGAGTGTTTCAAAATTTAAGTATGTGTTTAAGACTGTTGTTGGTCAATCTTTTTCAGAATATATGATACAAAAAAGAATGGAGTACGCTTGTGAGCTGTTGTCATATAGTAATTTGTATATTGCAGAGATTGCCGATCTCGTTGGATATAAAAATTCCGGTAGTTTTTCTGCTCATTTCAAAAAATATATGGGGATACTCCCCAATAACTACAGATTAAACCGAGCTGACATTCTCACATGTGCAGATTAGTGTAAATTATTTTTTCTGGATGTAAATTAGAACACTAAGCAGATTATTTGATACAAACGAATGGATATTATAAGATAAGCGTTGCAGTTATAAAGAATTACAGTGCTTTTTCTTTGCATTCTTTGGCAAAAAATGAATTTCTGTTGTTTTAGAGATTAGGGGATAAGTGGAATAGCAAGCATAGGAAAGGGGTACCCTTTCCGTAAAAAATCTCTATTCCATTTGAAATTGAACTGTTCTTTAGAAGTGATGCAACAAAAAGAAGTAATTCTGCTGAATCGATTCACTATGAAATTCAATCGTTAGAAGGACATGTAATTCAGGAATGTGTAATAGGTGAAATATTTTAACATGGTATGTTAGTTAAACTACCAAGAACTTCTATCGAGAGTTTAGTTAATCGATATGAAGAAATCGAATTATCACAAGTTGATGATATCATGTTCTTTCACCCTGTTTGTCAATCTGTGTTTATTTCCGCAACAAATTCAGAAATATATAATTCTACTGAAGAAACATCATTACCGACAGGTGATGCCGTGGTTGCCGTTTTCGACGGTATGCCAATGCAAAATCATCGTCTTCTTCGTGAACGAGTTATAGTTGATGATCCTGATGACTATGCGGCAGGATATGAAAGTAAATATCGTGTTCACGGTACATCAATGGTTTCCCTTGCAATTTATGGTGACATTAAAAGGAATGACACTCCTATTAGTAGTCCCGTTTATGTGCGGCCTGTTTTACGACCGAAACAAAACGGCTTCGATAAGATAACAGAAGGTGTTCCTGATGATAGCATGTTTATTGATGTTCTTCATCGAGCTGTAAAGAGAATGATGGAAGGAGATGGTCAAGAGAGTGCAGCAGCACCCAATACTAGAGTAATTAATTTGTCTATTGGAGACCCTGTGCGACAGTTGGCTGTCACAATGAGCCCGACTGCACGACTATTAGATTTTCTTGCCTATAAATATAAGATTTTATTTATCATAAGTGCTGGCAATCACCCAGAGATTGTAAACTTTATAGATAAACCGTTCGACGAACTAAAATCTCTTAACATAACACAGAGAAGCAATATTTTTGGTGAGACTATAAAAGATAATCAACGCAACCTTAAAATATTGGCACCATCAGAAAGCTTGAATGGGCTTACAATCGGTGCTCTGTATGATGATTTCACTAATACAAGTGAAACCGATCGTTCTATTTGGGCCGTTGACAGAGGCCTACCATCACCCATATCTGCAATTGGAAAAGGATATCGTTCTATCATTACTCCAGACTTGTTTTATTATGGTGGTAGAGAGTTCATCAAAGGAGGATTTGATGATAAAATCAATTGGGTAGAATCTTCACGTGAGCCAGGATGTTTATCTGCTGCTCCATATGGAACGGGCGATACCGATGGATGTGCTTTTTCTTTTGGAACGAGCGATGCTGCTGCTCAGATAACACATGAAGCAGCAAAATGTCATGATGTGCTGAATCAGGTTTTCCTTGACGAAACCGGTGTCAATATGCCCGTAGATTCTACTGCAATTCTTTTGAAGGCTATGCTCACACATAGTGCATCATGGGAATCTATTGCTAATAAACTTGCTTCATCAATGGAAACTTCCCCAAAGCAATTAAGTAAATGGCTTGGAAACGGTATCCCTAATATAAGTCGTGTTATAGAGTACACTAAAGAACGTATAACTCTTATTGGACTTGGAGCATTAAAGAAAGATGAAGGGGATATCTTTAGACTCCCGCTTCCTGTAGACTTTTCGTCTCGTCTAATGAGACGTAAACTGACTGTTACATTGGCCTATCTTTCTCCTGTTGTACCCAATAAGCAAACATATCGAGGTGCACAACTATGGTTTAATATTGATGATGGTGGAAAGGGTCTTGTTCCAGAGAGGCAAAATACAGAATGGCAGGCGGTTCGTAAAGGTTCATTACAACATGAGATTTTTATTGGAGAAAGCCCAATCGTCTGGAACGATGATGACTTTATTATAAAAGTGAATTGTAAAGAAGAAGCACTTAAACTTAAGAACATCGCAATACCATACTGTTTGTTTGTCAGTTTTGAAGTGGCAGAAGGGTTTAACGTGGATTTATATACCGATGTTTCAGCAAAAATCCATCAACATGTTCAAATTTCAAATGCTTAAATAAAGAAAAACTTGTTTTTCTCTACTCTGAAAACTGCCATGATCTTTGCTCCTTTCGTTTCGATTTGTTACGCAGTTAAAGGGCGATTTTGAGGAAAAAAGACGCTTTGTAATGATCCTGCTCATTGGGTAATCTTTGAGAATACTCAGCCGCCGCTCGTTGAGGAAAGCATATTTCTAATCGTGCAGAATATCTGCAAATCCCGGCGGCGTCCAATGCGAATGGGTGATATGGGTATTTTTTCAGGCTTGCTGACTTGTGCTGATTGTGGAAATAAAATGTATATGTGTCGTGCGAGCGAAAAACCTGAACAGGCATATTATATCTGTGCTACTTATCGTAAGGATACTACACTTTGCACAACACATATTATTTGCAACGCGATCCTACATGAAAGCGTATTACGAAATCTCCGCGAGGCAATCCAATATGTCAATGAATATGAAGCAAAGTTTATTCAGGATGCGGCAAACAGTAGCATTAAGGATCAGAACACGGAATTGATGCGTAAGCGTGAAACACTATCAAAAGCAAATCAGCGGATCTGTGAGCTGGATAAAATCATTTCACATTTATACGAGGATAATGTTGCAGGGAAGTTGACAGATGAACGTTTTATCAAGTTGTTCCACGACTATGAGCATGAGCAGTGCAACTAAAAAAACATGGCGGAGGTTTTACGCCAAGATCTGAAACAGCAGGAGAAGCAGCAAACCGATGCTAAGGCTTTTATATCCATTGTAAAAAAGTACACGGACATGAAAGAACTTGACGCTACTATTCTCCGAGAGTTTATTGACCACATCGAGGTTTCCCATGCCGACAGAAAATCCAGGACACGGGAAATCACTATCGTTTATAACTTTATCGGTGCATTTGACTTTTCACGGGCTATCGAAGAAGCCACATTTCCAACCCAAAACAGCAAGAAACGGCATAGCCGTTTGATCTATACCGTTCCTTGCTTCAATGTTTTCTTAATTCAGAGCCCCATAAGGGGCTCTTTTTATCTTTATTGTTTCTTACATTTTCCATCTTCCGGTAAAGCAAAAATCCTTCCATTCTGCAGCTTTGCCTAAACATTTTAAAACAAACGGAAAATTTATCAGAAAATTATATGTTATAATAAATAAAATCAGACCTGCCGGGAGGTGCCTAATGGATAATATTAACTGGTATCCGGGTCATATGAAAAAGACCCGTGAAACGATAAAAAAAAACCTCAAGTTGGTTGATGCGGTCATCGAGATCATAGATGCACGTATCCCCGTCTCGAGCAGAAATCCTATAATTGACGAGCTGGCCGAAAATAAACAGCGGATCATAGTACTCAACAAAAGCGATCTTTCCGATAAGAAAGCTAATTTGCTGTGGATAGATGCACTTAAAAATGAAAATGCTTCATCTAATATAAATGGATCAGCACACAATACACGCGGTATAGAAAATCCAAATACAGCAGATCGCACCTACAACGAACTCACAAAAAAAAAGAATGTCGAAGTCATTGCAACGAACTCCATGTCCGGTGAAGGTATAAAAAAACTCATGCAAAAGCTGGAAATGCTGCGCAAGCTGAAAAACAAAGGACAACAGCGTAATCACCCTTACCGTATTATGATCGCAGGCATTCCCAATGTAGGCAAATCATCACTCATAAACCGCCTGAGCGGAAGAAAAAGTACAAAAGTAGGCAATAAGCCCGGCATTACCAAGGGCAAACAATGGATTACACTTAAAAACGGCATCCAGCTGCTTGACACTCCGGGAATTCTCTGGCCTAAATTTGAAAATCTAAAAACCGGGCTCAATTTGGCCTTTTGCGGTTCCATAAAAGATGAAATCCTCGATCTCCAGACTCTTGGGCTTGATTTCGCTGCAACATTGAGAAAGTATTATCCGGAAGAGATGAAAAAACGGTATAAGCTGAACGCTATTGCGGACAGTCCTTTGGAAGACATTAAAAACATCGCACGAAAACGCGGTTTTATCAGCGCCGGAGGCCAAATAGATTATGAGCGCACCGCACGCACTCTGCTCGATGATTTCCGCAGCGGAAAAATCGGCAATTTGACTTTAGAATGGCCTGATAATCCTGAAACAGCAAGCTATAACAATATCTAATAAACAAAAAACATTCAGATTGGACACCACATAAGAAATGAAAAAAGCAGAACGCGAAGCCATACTTATAAAGAGGCTGGCTGAAATGAAACGATATGAAAACGAACTGTATGCATCCGGTATAAAATATATAGCCGGTGTAGATGAAGTCGGACGAGGACCTCTTGCAGGGCCTGTGGTAGCGGCTGCCGTCGTATTACCAAAAGATTTCAACGTTCCGGGAGTAAATGATTCAAAAAAACTCTCACCTACTAAACGTGATGAGTTTTTTGATATTATAAAAAATGAGGCGATATCTTACGGCACAGGACAGATTGAACACAATGTGATAGACGAGATAAACATACTCGAAGCGACAAAACAGGCAATGATAAAAGCTATAATATCAGCTAATGACATGCTGCATTCAAAAAAACTACCGGACATACAGCATATTTTGTTCGATGCTGTCGAGATCAGCGGTGTAGAAACGCCACAGTCAGCAATCATAAAAGGCGACTCAAAAAGCATTTCGATTGCAGCTGCATCGATCATTGCAAAGGTAACACGTGACCGCCAGATGATCGCTTATCACGAAAAGTACCCGTACTACTCTTTCGACAGCAATAAAGGATACGGTACAAAAGCACATTATAAAGGCCTGCGCGCTCACGGTATATGCCCCATACACAGGCGCACGTTTCTCAAAAAATTATTTTGATCCCTCACTGATGAAACGCACATATCGGTTGTGTGCATTCAGCAAGTCTCAAAACTGATATATTTCAAAAAAACAAAAAACTGCTATACACCTTATCAGTGTGTACAGCAGTTTTTGTTTTATACTGAATCCGTCCTGTTTGAACAACACCTTTTTACGCTTTTGTTTCTTTAAGGAAGTCTGCAGACCGCTACTACTTTCTGGAGGTATTTTATCTGCCCTATACAAACACCCGTTGCCGGCGTGCTTGCATGGATTACTCTACCATGACCTGCATATATGCCGGTATGACATATACCAGCAGTCGATCCGCTGTTCGAGAACATTATCACATCTCCCTTCTTGGCATCCTTTATCCTGCCGCTTACTCTGTATTTCTTAAGAGTGGAGGCATACATGCCGCTGCCCGAACTTTTTACCGGCTTCACCTTGTTGCCTTTTGTATGCTTAAGAGTCCAGTATACTAATCCGCTGCAGTCAAAAGCCCTGGGTCCCGATCCGCCGCTTACATATGCACATCTGAGTCTTGATCTTGCCTTTTTAATTATAGACCTTGCTCTCGTCGGATTGTAGTAATTTTTCTTCGAAACAGTCCTTGCTGAGGCTTTTCTCGACATTGCGCTCAAATAATTTTTGCCGTTTATAGTATTGTATGTTCTTACTTTGTACGTAAATCGCTTTTTCGCAATGTAATGAGTATCCAGATATCTAACGTTGTTGTTTCCTCTAAGGCATTTTATTTTTCTATATCTCTTCTTTTTCTTACTGTATCTGTAAAGCACATACCCTGATGCATTTTTGACTTTAGACCACTGAACTTTTATGCCGTTACTCTTTGCTTTCGCCTTTATCCTCTTTGATTCTGATATCTGCACCTTCACTTCTGCATTCTCACACTTGTCAAAGGGTGTATGCACAGCCCCCGTGCTTTTGATTTTATATACTTTTACATAATACACGTATGTTTTCTTTGGAATGAATCTGCAAATATCTATGTAACTGTAGCTGTTCTTGTCAGTTGCCCGGATTGTTTTGATTGGGATCGGCTTTGCACCGCCCTTCTTTCTCAATATCTGAAATCCATCATATTGTTCTTGTTTATGCACGCTCCAAGTCAGTTTCACTTTATCTACCGTGTTCTTGACCTGAACAGCCTTCAACTCTGTCACTTCCGTCGTCATTACTGCGCTGTTGTCCGTAGTTGTTGTTCCGCTCTTAAGCTCCAAGCGCTGTGGTTCTTTTCGGTCATTCACATTCGAATAATCTTCATTTGCAGCAAACGATATCGCAGGAATTGAAAATATAGTTGCCATCAAAGCTGCTGATATAACGAATGTGGCAGTTTTGGTCCTTAAACGACTCATAATACCTTCTCCCTTGTTTTGTTTTTAACTTAATATCCTCACACATCTCAAGTAAAGCATATATGGATTATAGCACCCTTCATGTAAAGTAAGCGGCAATTTATGATTCTTCACAAAACTTTCACATCGTGAGAACACGGACCAACCGTTGAAAAATAAAGAACGCAGGCTTAAAACCCGCGTTTTTTTGCTCACATATTCATCGCATAAAAGCTGCGATTCTCTTATTTATTTCTTAAAAATATGGATCTGTCCCCTCTTTTTGACTCGAATTTGCGGCTCATTACCTCGCCTCATATTACTCTTTTTAGCCCGCGAAGCTGTCACAGCCTTTTATTTTTGCTAAAATGTTCATGAGGGATTTTACTTTAAACACGGTAAAACTTTATCTCGTTTACAGCAAAATCACTTGCGAAAAGCTTTGATTTTTTAACAGTCTGTTGTCCTGTGATGTACATATCGAGGGTTATGACTATGCCTTTTTATATTCTAAGCTCTGGGATGTGTCCTGTCATATACATCCTTTATGCGGTTTTTAGTAACGGACAGATATATCTCTGTAGCCGTGAGATCTTCATGCCCCATTAACTCCTGCAGCGATTTGAGATCCGCTCCATTCTGTATCATATGCACCGCAAATGTAGTTCTTATGATATTCGGTGTAAGCTTATGACTTAACTGAGCCTTGTTACCATATGCCTTTAGTATTTTCCACAATCCCTGCCGAGTTATCCTTTTTCCATAGTAATTCACAAATAAGGCCTTTTCATCATCAGAGTCATCATCATGCAAAAGCTTTTCCCTGACATCATATATATATTCCTCAAGCACGGCACGCGCCGGTCTCCCTATAGGTATTATGCGTGCTTTACTTTGTTCGCCGGCACACGTTATAAATCCCATGCGCAGATTGATATCCTCAACATCTGCCTCAATAAGCTCCGTTACTCTTATGCCTGTAGCATATAGAAGTTCCAGGATCGCACTGTCGCGTTTCCCTCTCAAACTGTCATCGGGTGTCTTAAGAAGCCTGTCCATTTCCCTGATTGTCAGATACTCAAGCCTACGCTTTGATATTTTGGGAGCCTTGACACCTTCTGTAGGAAGCTTGTCTAAAAGACCGTTCGCCTGCATAAACTTATAAAAAGCTCTGACCGAGGCGAGCTTGCGATTCGAAGTGGCCGCCGACCTGCCTTCATTTTTCAGTTCAAGCATATATGCAACAACTTCCGTGTTCCGGACATCCTTTAAGTCCTTCACTCCTCTTCCCTCTACAAATTTTGAAAACTCCATGACATCCCTTGTGTACGCTTCAATAGTATTATCTGATTTTTTAAGTTTCTTCTTCAGATATTCCAAAAAATCGTCAATGTACATCCAACTCTCCCTTTATATATGTATAATGCAAAAATATAATTTAATGCTGAAAAGTTCTTTGCAGTTGCAGGTTTCAATTTTCCAAAATCAATTCTCCGGTCTAAAAAACATTCAAGCATTTTCTGCATTGAAGTTCATGCAGAAGTCAATTTTTTCAACCTTAAGTTGTATTTGAAAAGCAGTGATTTAACCAAACAAATTATTAGAACTGATACTTTTATCTACTGATAATTATTATCACTATATTGATTATTATAGATCATTGTCGTTATTCTTACAATACGATTATCACAGGTGACAACAAAATTCACTGTTTTTTTGATGATTTAAAGGTCACCGGAATCAAGCCACATATTAAAATCGGCTATCATGTATCTATGAAAAATCAACCCCTATATATCTGATAAATTCCCGTATAATAAAATATCTGTATTATGAGCGCTGCTGTCGCTTATAATACATTTCTGCGATAAACGCTGACACGCTGTCTTTATATACGGTGCTGTCTTTTCATTTGTACATGAGTCCCGGCACTAATTCATACCGGCCGCGGCAAAGCACACCTATCCTTTCATCTGCGCACGGGCCATAAGCACTGCACAAATGCTCTTTGCGTCAAACATCTTACCCTGCTCTGCCATTCTGCAGACCTCATCAAAGTCGCATTCAAAAATATCTATCGCTTCATCATCATCAAGATTTCTCTCATATTTAGTCAACCCGGTACAGAGATAAACTTCTATTCCTTCTTCAGTATAAGCAACGCTTGGGAATATAAGTCCGAGTTTTTTAAGTTCAGACGCCACATAACCGGTTTCTTCCCGGAGTTCTCTTTTGGCTGCGGTCAAAGAATCCGCCTCGTCTTTTTCTATCTTACCCGCAGGCACCTCGAATATTACCTCGTCCATAGCATATCGATACTGCTTCTCCATGATTATCTTCCCGGAATCCGTAAGCGCAACCATTGCCACTGCACCGTTATGCTCTACAATTTCACGGCTTGCAGGCTTGCCTGACACTGTTGTGACTATATCTTTTCTCAGGTTTAAAATCTTGCCTTCGTATATTCTTTCTGAACTGATTCTTTCTTCTTTGTATATCATATTATGTCATTTCCCTCTTTATCTTCTGCCGCTGTATTGTACCTATTAATAATTCGTATCTATTGAATTGCAGCTTCTCTTTTTAACCGCCGCTACTCCGACATTTCCTTTGATCTATCGACTGCCGCCTTGAATGCACGCACGATTATTTCTTTAAAGTTATCTTTTTCCAATGAATGTACTGCCTCGATAGTTGTACCGCCGGGTGAACATACGTTTATACATAGCTGATTGACATCCGTTTCGGTCTGAAGCACCATTTCAGCTGCGCCCTTTACTGCCTGTGCTGCAAAAATGCGAGCCTTATCCTTTTCCATCCCATTTGCGACCGCAGCAGCTATCAGCGCATCAATATACATAAATGTATATGCAGGACTTGATCCGCTTACACCTATAACACAGTGGATGAGTTCTTCATCAACTTCCTCTGCAGCACCAATGTGATCAAATATAGCCTTTGCAACTGCAAAAATCCCGTCATTGACATTTGCATTTCTGCACATTGCAATCATTGACGCTCCTACCTGTGCGGGAGTATTAGGCATAATCCTTATTATCTTAGCACTTTTACCTAGATATCCTTCCATATAGCCAATAGTTATTCCGGCAGCCATCGATATAAGCAGCTTACCCTCATCTTCACTGTCAGCATTGATATCATCCGACGCAAAATCGTGCGCACAAACATTTGCACAGCTTGCCTCTGCAAATGCGGCAGCTATCTGCGGCATTAACTGTCCAAATATATTGGGTTTTACACCTAATATAATAATATCCGTTGCTCTTACGATATCCTCTATCCCATCTGTGGCAGTCGCACCTGTTTCTCTGGCGATTGCCTCACGCTTTTCAACAGTCGGAGTATACACAAGAATTTCGTTTCCATCTTCGTTTGCAAAGGGAGCATATCCTCTTAATATTGCACCACCCATGTTGCCAGCACCTATAAATCCTATCTTCATATCAAAGCCTCTCTCATTATTTTCAAATATTTTACTTTCTGCTGTTACCTGTATTACCGGCTGCAGATTGAAACATACATTCCAATATATACATTCAATCAGCCAGAAAACAAAGTCCCTAAATTGCCGCCTTCAAAAGCGGTCTTTATAGTATCTTTCTTCTTTCCGTTCAGAAGTACCATATTTATACCGTATTTATTGACCATACCTGCGGCTTCTATCTTCGTTGCTATTCCACCCGTGCCAAAGGGACTCTTTCCTTTAGTATCGATCGCATCCAAAAGCACGGACGCATCATTGACCTCCTCGATCAATTCTGCATCATTATGCGTCTTAGGATCCTTATCATATACGCCATCTATATCACTTAAAGCGATCAAAGTATCAGCATTCCACAATGAAGCGGTCAAAGCGCTAAGTGTATCATTATCACCTATCTTGATCTCATCTACACTGACGCTGTCATTTTCATTTATTATCGGCACAACTCCTTCATCAATCAGTGTAAAAAGCGTATTTCTTATATTCAGGGTCCTGTGCGGATGATCGAAGTCTTCCTGAGTTAAAAGTATCTGCGCGACGTGAATATCATAATCCGAAAAATATTGCTTGTACGCCATCATTAGTTCAACCTGTCCGATCGCACAAAGCGCCTGCTTGTAATTGATATCATTGCGGCGATCCCATTTATTTATGGCTCCCACACCGCAAACACCCGCGCCTGATGAGACTATAATAACCTGCTTCCCTTTATCAATAAGAAGACATGCCTGCTCTACAATATTACATAATGATTCGGGATTTACTTCACCCTTTTCATTTGACAGGACATTACTGCCAATCTTTATTACAATTTTCCTGCTTTTCTCTAAAACGTCGCTTATGGAACTCATTAAAATTTTCCTCCTTGAACTAATGTTATGATTATACCATACAGCCCGCAGAGAAATACTCGATTTTTTTTAAATTTATCTTGATTTTTAATATCTTTTTTGTTAATCTATGTATGAGGTATCATACTTGATATCCTCATTAATCTCTAATCCCAATACCCCTTTTGAACAAAACAGATTGCTCCCCTGCAATCTGTTTTGATTATAAGGAGAAAAACAATATGATCTAATTATTCCAACGGTTTCCAATGACAGCAGATAATTGCATAATACAGAAAAATATGCGGTTTTAGGACAATTTATATTAAATACAGAACTTCAGGAGAAAACATTTTGAAACATATAATAAAGATACTGGATGAAACACCATACCATTCACATGCCTTTGACCTCTATTTTAAAAGCCTTCATCTTGCAGTATTTGATATTGAAACGACAGGCTTAAGATCTGATCGTGATCGTATCATCCTAATCGGCTGCGTTGAGATTAAAGATAACCATCTAGTCGCGCACCAGTATTTCGCCGAAGACTTTTCAGAAGAGGTTAACATAATCGAAGCATTTCTGCATGACTTCGCAGATACCGATGTGTTGATAACATATAACGGTGCATCGTTTGACATGCCTTTTTTATATAATCGCATGAAAATTCTCGGGATCCCAAACAAAGACAGCGACTTTTACAACTTCGATCTCTATCGGATCCTCAGGTACTACTCACCGATAAAAAAATTCATGCCTAATCTGAAACAGAAGACGGTTGAAAGTTTCATGGGGCTATGGTCTGAAAGGACCGATGAGATCTCAGGTGCAGAAAGCGTTTCACTTTATCATAATTACATCGCAAAAAGAAAAACGACCACCTTAAAAAAAATCCTGCTCCATAACAGCGATGACATCTCACTGCTTCAAAGACTTTTAAAAATACTTGATCGCTGCGATGTTCATAAAGCGATGCACGAGATAGGATTCCCTCTGATCTATAAGAAAAACAGCGGACTCGTTCCACGAATGATAACAACTGACAAAATCAAAATAATTCCCGCCTGTGTTGAAGTTTCTGGCAAACAATATTACAATGGTATCGGTCGCATGATGTTTGAAAGTGAAGGAACACCTTATAATCTGACTATGGATGCCAATGAGCTT
The DNA here is from genome assembly GCA_036839975.1 of Bacillota bacterium. GTDB lineage: Bacteria > Bacillota > Clostridia > Peptostreptococcales > Anaerovoracaceae > RGIG7111. Next base: position 31,204 of record DAISVU010000015.1, read on the forward strand.
GTTTTTCAGCTTTCTGTACCGCTTCTTGACCACGACCGAAAAAAAGAATTTTATATTGCTGATCTTGAGTTGCTTGGGCTTGATACAAAAGAGTTTGAAAATTATCCGCAGGCAGGAGACGGACTGCTCATTTTGAAGCAGAACGGCAAAACAAACTATTTACAAACTAATCATTTTATTAAAGCGCTCCTTGATCACATACTCGCCGACTTCTGACCTAAGCCGGCACACCCTCAATTGTATGTTATTGCGAGGGTTATTGAGTACATTTGAAAGGATGGGTAAACATGGACTATGCAAAAGTCGCAAGAGATGTTAAATCCAACAGTTTTAAACTGGCATCATTGCCGGAAAGTGTGCGAAACAGCGCACTGGCGGCTATCGCAAATGCTCTTGACAACAAACGATCCGATATCTTCGAAGCCAATGTAAATGACATGGACAAAGCCAGCTCGGCAGGTCTTCCGGAACCCGTCATAGAAAGGCTTAAATTCGACGATCACAAGCTGAATGACTGTATCAGCGGTATAAACGGTCTTATCAGACTTGAAGATCCGCTCTTCAAAACACTTTTAAAAAGGCAGCTTGACAAGGATCTTACACTCGTAAAAACCACGTGCCCTATAGGTGTTATAGGCGTGATCTTTGAATCAAGACCCGATGCACTTGTACAGATATCATCTCTTTGTATAAAGGGCGGCAACTGCGCAATTTTAAAAGGTGGCAGTGAAGCCGCAGGGACCAACAAAAAATTATTTGATATCATATATGCCGCCGGCCACGATGCCGGACTTCCGGAAGGATTTATTACACTGATCGAAGACCGCTCTGGAATCGATGAATTATTGAAACACCATGAGAGTATAGACCTGATCATACCACGTGGTTCAAATCAATTCGTTCAATATATAATGTCCAATTCTAAAATACCTGTCATGGGTCATGCCGACGGTGTATGCCACATATATGCGGATGAGGCTGCAGATATTGACAAGGCAATACCGATCATTATTGATGCAAAGACCCAATACGTAGCTGCCTGCAACACAGTTGAAACATTGCTGGTACACAGAAATATAGCAGATATCCTGCTGCCCCATCTTGCTGAAGCCTCCGGCGGCAAAATACAATACAGAGGCGATGATAAAACTCGCGCAATAATAAAGTGTGCCGATGCTACAGATGAGGACAACCGAACCGAATACCTGGATTATATACTTTCAATCCGCGTAGTCGATGATATAGACGAAGCGATCGCACACATAAACAAGTTCGGTTCACATCATACAGATGCGATATTGACCGAAGATTCCGATGCGGCTGAGAGATTTATGGCACACGTTGATTCGGCAGGCGTTTATCAAAACTGTTCTACCCGTTTCGCGGACGGTTTCCGCTACGGATTCGGAGCAGAAGTCGGGATCAGCACAGGAAAACTGCATGCTCGTGGCCCTGTAGGTCTTGAAGGTCTCGTTACATACAAATACCGTCTCTTCGGAAACGGTCAGATTGTAGCTGACTATGCTGAAGGCAGACGCTGTTTTGATTATAAAGACCTTAAGTAGGATATGATATTAAAACAGTTTCATTTTTTTAAATATTACGATTATATTAAAGGCGGACAGCCTTACGAAAGATATACCTGATAAACTGTACAAATTAAATCATTTGTTTAGGCCATACACAGATATGCTTCCATATATTTTATATGGAAGCATGCATTTTGTTTTTGAGCGGATAATATTTTATGCTTAACAATATATACTTTACAATCTTATCTTTCTTATAAAATCAAACTGCATTTCAGCTTATAGATCTTTTGACTTCCGCCACCAGCTTATTAACATATGCATCACACGTGTATTCATTTTCAGCTTCAGCCAATACTCTGACAACCGGTTCAGTGCAGCTCTTTCTGATCAGCACACGACCGACAGACAACATTGCATTCATCTCGTCCACAAGCGCCTGCAATTCCATGTGCTGAACCAGCGCATCCTTATCTTCAACCGCCACATTTGCAATCTTCTGAGGATAAATCTTAAGATCATGGGTCAGGGCTGATGAAAGCGTCTTCTTTTGTATCAATATTTCCATCAATACGATTGCAGTCAATATGCCGTCGCCAGTAAGCGAATATTTACTTAATATAACATGCCCGTTTTGCTCTGCCCCCAGACTGCACCTGTTCTGGCAGATACCGACAGAAACATTTTTGTCACCCACATCTGTAACCACACAGTTAATACCCTTTTCCTTTAGGGATTCTATAAGCCCCGCATTGCTCATAACACTGACCACAACTGAATCGTTCAGCAGATTCCCTTTTTCTTTCATATTTGTAGCTATGATATAAACTATCGCATCTCCGTCCAATATCCGGCCTTCATTATCAACTGCAATACAACGATCAGCATCGCCATCAAAGGCAAAGCCGATGTCAAGATTCTTTTCTTTTACAAGCGTACAAAGATCCAACATATGTGTTGAGCCGCAATCGTCATTTATGTTTGTGCCGTTAGGCTCACCGTTTATAACATACGTCTCAGCACCCAGCATATCAAATACATTTATTGCTATCGTGCTTGCAGCGCCGTTTGCCAGATCTAATCCCACCTTATACCCTCTGAAAGAGCCCATCGGAACCGATGTTAAGTAACTTATATAACGATTTCTACCCGCAAGAAAATCCTTGCATGCGCCGGGAGCCGTCTCACTTAAATCCACTTCTATATCACCATCTATATACGCTTCGACTTCTTCAAGAATATTATCCGACAGTTTACTCCCATATCTGTTCACAACCTTTATGCCGTTATCATAAAAAGGGTTATGCGAAGCTGTAACCATAATACCGAAATCAAAACCGCATGTCCTTGCAATATACGATACACTCGGTGTAGTCGTAACGTGCATTAGATTCACATCAGCACCGCTTGATGCAACGCCTGCGGCAAGCGCATACTCAAGCATGTAACTGGAGCGTCTAGTATCCTTCCCGATTACACAACTCGCTTTTATTCTCAACCTTTCACCAAAATACCAACCAAGATACTGGCCTACTTTAAGCGCGTGTTCCGCTGTCAGTTCCTTGTTAGCTTCTCCTCTGAATCCGTCTGTACCAAAATATTTCATATATATCTCCTCACCGTTCGCAAATCAGATACGTACCGCATCCGTTAGCACGCAGACTTCAGATGTATGCTCACACCTCCATGCTGTCCGCATTTTTCTGCGCAGTGATTTAATTTCGCTACCGTAAATTTTATGTATTTATTTAAATTTTTATCTCAACTTATTATATACATAATACTGACATTACGCAGGTTTGGCAAGTTATAATACATGATATGCACATATGGGTTTATCTATAGCATAATATTTCTATCTTTATATCATGTAACAGAAATCAATCCGGAAATCGGGATTTGACTACAAAAAAAGCAGCTATAAACAACCGCCTTTTCTAATCCTTTATTATGATATGTCTTTAATCTATTATCTCACCTACATTATTGAATACAAACTTCGGTCTGTACGGGTACAATTTCATCTCGTCCATATCGGTAACACCCGAGAGCACCAAGACGGTGTCCAGACCTGTTTCAATTCCTGCAACAATATCTGTATCCATTCTGTCCCCTATGATCGCCGCCTCGTCTGAATGAACATCAAGAATACGAAGACCTGTCCTCATCATCAAAGCATTGGGTTTTCCCACAAAATATGCATGTTTACCGGTCGCCATCTCGATAGGCGAAATCAATGCGCCACATGCGGGTATTATCCCCCTCTCCGTCGGACCCGTCAAATCACTGTTTGTCCCTATGAGACGTGCACCGCTGTTTACAAGATGCACAGCTCTCAGTATATTTTCATAATTATACGTGCTGCCTTCACCGACTATCACATAATCAGGATCCACATCATTTATTGTGATCCCAGCCTCATAAAGTGCCGTTATAAGTCCCGGTCCTCCTATAACATACGCGCTTCCACCCGGTGTCTGGCTTTTTACAAATTTAGCTGTAGCAAGTGCGCTTGTATAAAAATGGCTTTCATCGATGTCAAGTCCCATTCTGGCAAGCTTCTGTCTTAACTCCGCAGCAGAGCGTTCTGATGAATTTGTCAGGAACAAAAAACTCTTATTATTTTCATACAGCCAGTTTACAAACTCATCAACTCCCGGCACCAGATTGTTGCCGTGATATATTACTCCATCCATATCACAGATAAATCCTTTTTTTGTCATCAATTCTTTCACTGTTTATACCTCCTGTTTATTTCCTTACAAAGATTGTCTCATCTATATTTTCTGTTTATAATATGTTTGCTCTTTATTATAATTATAGCCTTTCCTTTTTATGTTTAATTTGACTTAATTATATACTTGCTGTGTTAAATCTGCAAAATTATTCTGTAAAATCTTTGTAAAATATCTTTTTCTGCTCTGTTATATAAACGGTGCACATATCATCCGGTTTCCTTATCCAATATCCTATAACCCGCAGTATCTTTCATGCATATTTCTGCACAATAAATACAGCTTTATCAACACTGTCCTGATAAGTCTTTCAGGTTTTAAAGATTAATTTATTACAGCTATAACGGGATCCGCTTTGTCTGCAACTTTTTGGCTAAGCATCAACTAAGTATAATATGTCTGTTTGCAGTAGATATAAAAAAAGCATCACGAAAGCAATGCGTTTTTCCCAAAATGCTATAACAACTTAGATCCGGTTGCTTAATCTGGTGCGCCTGGAGGGACTTGAACCCCCACGCTTTCGCACTAGATCCTAAATCTAGCGTGTCTGCCAATTCCACCACAGGCGCACATATTCTTATTTAATACATAATACAGTAAATTACCCTGTTTTATGATTATGGAGAAGCTGAGATGCATAAATTCCCACAGGGATCAGTGTAACATATTTACTGATTACAAACAAGAATTTTTGCATCCATTTAATGCACTCTTTTTCACAATCAAAACAACAATAAAATCTTATATGAATGGATTATGCTTTTACTTCTTTTTCCTGTTCAGCTTCTCCGCCATTGCCTTTGATCTTTTATGATAGTCGTCTAGCTCTGTTACTATTCCCATAGCGGATGAAATCATATCGAGCGCCGATCGTAGTTCGAGCTTCTCACTGTATTTTATATTTCTCTTTGTAAATTTAATCGCCTCCTGCGGTCCGCTGAGAAGTTTTTTCATATAATCTTCAGTAAATGAATCCAAATTTTCGCGTTCTACCGCATAAGTCACAAGGCCCAGCTTTTCGGCCTCTTCTCCATTGATTATTTTTCCTGTCCAAAAAAGATCCATAGCTTTGTCGATACTCGTAAGTCTAGGCAAAAAATACGTGCCCCCGTCCCCCGGTACCAGCCCCACATTCAGATAAGTCTCTCCTATTTTTGTATCCTTTGCACATATCCTGATATCACACATCAGCGCCATATCAAAACCTGCACCAGTGGCAGGCCCGTTTATTTTACACATGACAGGTTTGTCTATCTGATCGAGCGTAAATGCTACTCTATGTACCTTTTTCCATATTGAATTCTTTCTGGCAAGAGCTGAAGAGAACATATCATCCCGGCTTTCAAAAAATCCGTGACCCTTAGCCATTGCTTTTACATCGCCGCCCGAGCAGAAGCCTCTCCCTTTTCCTGTCAACAGCACAGCATAAATATCATCTCTGTCTCTCACATCCTCAAGAGCTTCTGCCCAAAGATCTATCATTTCATCCGAAAATGAATTAAAAGACTCAGGTCTGTTTAAAGTAATCCTCGCAAGATGTCCTTCCACGTTATATTCAATATCTGGCATTTTTCTCCTCCTGACGCTCAATTCACATATTTGCCCATAGTCTGCAGATGCTTTTGTCGCGTCTATAACATACTTATCTTTCAGCTCATCAGCAAATAAAGAACTAATTTTAAAATCACAATGATTTCATCTATTAATTTTAGAAAATAAAAGCCCTTGAAAATTGTAAATTTCAAAGGCTTAGCTTTATGGTGACCCTACCGGGAATCGAACCCGGGTTACCGCCGTGAAAGGGCGGTGTCTTAACCGCTTGACCATAGGGCCTTGGGATAAAAAAGGGAACAGCCTTACGCCCCTCCCCTTTTTTAATAAAACCGGCAGCGACTTACTTTCCCGGGCGGTCTCCCGCCAAGT
>DAISVU010000016.1:0-32084 GCA_036839975.1 Bacillota bacterium
TATAGCCTACTGTGGTCGGTGTCCAAAAATACGGGTCTTCTATTCCTCTTTTCTTTGAGCTATGGTTATTTTCGGGATAATGTATTTCTGCATAGGCTGATGGGATAAGGACTTTATCTTTGGTTAGTATATCTGCTATCTGCGTTACTCCATATCCCTCTATAACAAGCCTGTAAATGCGTTTTACGACCTTTGAAATCTCTTTATCAACAAGTAGTTCCTGTTGTCATTCTAATATCATCTGTTACAATATCTCTACTTCGTAATTTCTTTCCTTCAATGCAGTACAGCTGAGGGTTGTACTCACCGCGTTCATCTATACGTGAAGCTTTGCTTCCCGCCAGATCCTGTTTACCCCGTCGACACCCGGCGTCACGATGTCTTCCGGGAGCGGGGCAACTTTCAGTACTATCATTCCACCCTTGCGTTCTGCGTGTTAGACTTCATTTGGAATACCTCTCTGTTCGTATAAGATTTACCAACCTCGTCAAATCAGTAGTCTTATCTTACTCTGAGGTATTTCTTATTTTCAACGTCCACGCCTTAAACTATACAGGAAGCTCCTTATAGTTCTTCTGTTACGCAATAGAACGGCGATTTTGAGGGAAAAGGTATAAAGCACTTAGCCGGTCACAATCGCGCTCGGAAAACTGTTTGCAGCAAGGCGGAAATGCTGCTCAATGCGTAACAATAGGCATGAAAAAAGCGGCATAGACTTCCGATAGAAAATCTATGCCGCAGGCATAAACGAAAAGGGATGCTTCTTGTGAAAACACCCCTTTATCGCTCGATTACTCGATTTTTGATTTTGTCCTGTCTGCCCGCTGCCATAGAAAACTCTTGATTTTACTGCATTCTCTCATGTTTTCTTATGTCAGCGCGCCAAATAGGGCTCTTGTGCAGTTAATAGAGGTTGTCAGCTGTATTCTAAGCTTATCCAGCAGTTTCTGCGGTCGCAGCTGAAGCTTCTTTGACATCAGCTTTTTCAGCAGGTGACGAGTCTTCTGTTTCGGTGGCAGACTTTGCTGCTTTTGCTTCTTTAGCCTCTGCGGCTGCCGCTTTTTCAGCTTCGATCTTGGCTTTCTGATCTTCTTCTCCCCGAGCTCTTGCCGCCAACTTTGCTTCAGCTTCTGCTTTTGCTTCTGCTTCAGCCTTTTCGAGTGCTTTGAGCTGCTCTTCTGTATATATCTTAGACTTGATCCTTGCAGATTTGCCTGTACGATTTCTCATGTAGTTGAGCTTAGCTCGTCTTACATCACCTTTCTTAACGACTTCAATCTTTTCTATAAGAGGTGAATGAATCGGGAATGTCTTTTCAACACCGATACCCGAAGCGATTCTCCTGACTGTAAAAGTTTCACTGATGCCGCCGTGCTGCCTTTTAAGCACGAACCCTTCGAAAATCTGGATTCTTTCTCTTTGACCTTCCTTGATCTTTATGTGTACCTTTACAGTATCACCAACGTTGAAAGCAGGTATGTCGCTTTTTGTGTATGACTGTGCGATCGATTGCATTATATCCATTGATTTTGTTCCTCCTTCCTTCCAAGACGTTCTTGACGCTCATTTACGATGTTCAGAGGACCGTCCGTAGTAACTTCAATATTTTAGCATGGCAGACTGTGCAATTCAAGAGTTTATTTTGCTTTTTCAATTGTGAGGCGCATTAAGATGCGGCATGAGATAAATACGGCCTCAAATCATTGATTATTGCAGAGATACGGTCACAAACATGAGATGGTATATCTTGATAAAGAAAGGTTGAAATGGTATTATAATTTTGATATTTTAATCAGCTAAAGGATGCGGATTATATAAATATATGTGCCGGTACATGAATACATCTAAATGCTGCAGACTGTATTAAAATGGATTGGTCGATATTTGTGATATCGTACGTATATAGTATAATCGGGAGGTATGCATGAAAACGGATATTCAAATAGCACAGGAAGCGCAGTTGGAACATATAAGTAAAATTGGTCAAAAGGCCGGTATCAATGATGAATATATAGAATTTTACGGTAATTACAAAGCTAAGGTTGACCTTGAGTTTTTCAGAAAAAATAAAAACGAGGACGGCAAGCTAATACTTGTAACGGCGATTACCCCGACAGCTGCAGGAGAAGGCAAGACGACTACGACAGTTGGTATTGCCGATGCTTTGAAAAAAACAGGAAGAAATTGTATTGCCGCTTTAAGAGAACCTTCTCTGGGCCCGCTATTTGGTATCAAAGGGGGCGCGGCGGGCGGCGGATATGCACAGGTTGTTCCCATGGAAGACATCAATCTTCATTTTACAGGAGATATACATGCGATCGGCGCAGCGAATAACCTGCTTGCTGCGTTGATAGACAATCATATCCATCAGGGTAATGAACTTTCAATTGATCCGAGGAAGATCACCTGGCGTAGGTGTGTCGATATGAATGACAGACAGCTGCGAAATATTGTGAATGGGCTGGGCGGCAAGCTAAACGGCACCCCGAGAGAAGATGGATACGATATTACTGTGGCGAGTGAGTTGATGGCTATTCTGTGTCTTGCTACGGATATCGCCGATCTGAAATGCAGAATATCAAATATAGTTATAGGATATACATATGACGATAAGCCTGTAACGGCAGGACCGCTTAAAGCACAGGGTGCAATGACAGCACTTCTTAAAGATGCACTAAAGCCAAATCTTGTTCAGACTCTGGAGAATACGCCGGTATTTGTACATGGCGGTCCTTTTGCGAATATAGCGCATGGATGCAATTCGGTGATAGCCACAAAAATGGCTATGAAAGCTGCCGATTATACTGTGACGGAGGCTGGATTCGGTGCTGATCTGGGAGCTGAAAAATTTTTTGACATCAAGTGCCGTATCGCTGATATCGAACCGGATGCAGTTGTTATAGTCGCAACGATGAGGGCTTTAAAATATCATGGCGGAGCTGCAAAGCGGGAACTTGAAAAAAAGAACGTTGCTGCTTTGGAAAGGGGACTTCCGAACTTATTGCGGCATGTTGAAAACATAACAAGGGTTTATGGACTACCTGCAGTCGTTGCAATCAATTCATTTGAGACTGATACAAGTGAGGAATTGGCACTTGTTGAGGCCGGGTGCCGAAAACTTGGAGTAAATGTGGTGCTCAGCGAGGTTTGGGCGAAGGGCGGTAACGGCGGGATTGCTTTGGCGGAGGAAGCAGTACGGCTTTGTGAGTCATACAATGCTTTCAAGTTTAGTTATTCGCTCGATCAGCCGCTTGAGGAAAAGATAAAAGAAATTGCTCATAAGATATACAGAGCAGATGATATAGTGATAAGCGCATCGGCCAAAAAGGAAATAGATATGCTTGTTGAGCTTGGGTTCGGTGAGCTGCCCATATGTATTGCAAAGACTCAATACAGTTTTTCAGATGACCGGAACAGGCCGGGAGCGCCGGAGAATTTCAAGATAAATGTCAGCAAAGTGAAAGTGTCTGCGGGGGCGGGATTTATCGTTGTGTTCACGGGCGATATAATGACAATGCCGGGCCTTCCAAAGCGGCCTGCGGCCGAACAGATAGATGTGGGAAGTGATGGCAAGATCTATGGGCTTTTCTAAATTATCTGAAAGTGATCAATATACGTGTATAGAAAGTGCATGATCTAATCTTCAGGGAGAACCGTATGTATAAAAATGAAACAATAATGAATTATATAAATGCGCTTAGTTCAGGTGATGCCGTGCCGGGCGGCGGGGGTGCATCCGCGCTTGTTTGTGCGCTGGGCATGGCGCTTGGAAACATGGTTGGGGCCTTGACCATCGGTAAAAGGAAGTATGCAGACGTTGAGCCGGAGATACGGATGCTGATGGAAGAAGCGGGCAATTTGCAGAAAGAACTGCTTGATGATATAGCCCGGGATGCTGAATGCTTCCGCCCTCTTGCAGCAGCTTATTCACTTCCAAGTGAAACAGAAGAGGATAAAGCATTCAAAGATGCGAGGATGGAGGAAAGCCTTAATACAGCATGCAGTGTCCCGCTAGATATAATGAGGAAAGCCGGCCGTGCGATCAGACTTCAATCGGAATTTGCGGAAAAGGGCAGTCTGCTTGCCGTCAGCGATGCCGGCACGGGTGTTGCAATGTGCAAGGCGGCGCTCAGAGGAGCAAGTTTAAGTGTGTATATAAATACGGGGATGATGAAGGATCGTGATAGAGCAGAAAAATTGGATAAAGAAGCGGAGGAGATTCTTTTGAAGTATTCATTGATGGCAGATCATGTATTTGATATTGTGCTTTCTAAGATAAGAAAAGACTGAGCCCGTATGAAGCTAAATGCCAAAGAGATAAGATAAAAAGGAGCAGAATGTTTAAAAACCAATGGCGAAGAAACTTGATGGAAGAAAAGCCGCAACGGCAAAGAAAAAGGAATTAAAAAGGAAAGTGCAGGCACTTAGAGAGAAAGGTATAGAACCGAATCTTGCGATTATAAGGATAGGAAACAGACCAGATGACATCGCGTATGAGAACAGTGCTATAAGACATGCAAAGTCGATTGGCATAAAGACCGAAAAACATGTTCTTCAAACAGATGCGACTCAGCAGGCGCTTCTTGCAGTTATAAGGATGCTGAATAAAGATGATTTTGTACACGGTATACTTCTCATGAGACCGCTCCCCGGGCATATAATGGAGGAGGAAGTTGTGGAAGCAATAGATCCCGCCAAAGATACAGACGGGCTGACGGATATATCCGCCGCCGGCGTATTTGAGGGTATGGATAAGGGATATCCACCGTGTACTTCATCCGCATGTCTGGCATTGCTTGAGCATTACGGTATAGAAATAGAAGGAAAGCGAGTCGTTATAATTGGTCGAAGCATGGTAGCCGGCAGACCTCTTGCAATGCAGTTTTTAAACGCCGACGCAACGGTGACGATATGTCATACAAAGACTGCCGAAGAGGATATTTTAAAGTTCTGTCATGAGGCGGACATCATATGTGTGGCAACAGGCAGAAAAAACACATTGACGCTTGAACATACAAGACCGGGGCAGACAATAATAGATGTAGGCATCCATATAGACCGCAAAGGACACATATACGGCGATGTGGATTACGATAGGATTGAGCCTGTAGTAGGTGCAATTTCACCGGTGCCCGGAGGCGTGGGCAGTGTTACTACGACAATGTTGATGGAGCATATATTTAAAGCAGCGGAAAAAAGCATCGAACAGGAGCTATAATGAGAAGATTATATATAGACTGCACGAACGGAATAAGCAGTGATATGGTGCTTTACGCACTTATAGATGCGGGAGCCGATGAACATGCGATAAAAGAAGCGAGGATAAAATCAAAACATCTTTGTTGAACAACAGACTTAAGAGTCTCAGCGGCCGCAGGCAGGTAAAAAGGCCCGAATGGATTATTTCAGTGATAGAGAACGCAAAACTTGATATATCTGCTGAAAATATTGCCAAGAATATATACAATGTGATAGGGAAAGCCGAGGCTGATGTACATGGCGCATCGCTCGCAACTATTCACTTTCATGAGGTGGGCAGAGATGATGCGGTGAAGATGATAGTCGGTATTTCAGTCGCTATTGCATCACTTGATATAGATGAGATATATTGCTCTCATATTCATGACGGACACGGCTCTGTTAAATGCAGTTACGGTGTGCTTCCGGTGGCCCGTACCGGCGGTGGCAGCAATGAAAAAGCAGTGTGATTATAAATTCGTGCAGGATGATGTGGAGACGGAGATGGTCACTCCATCAGGTCTGGGGACGCTTATAGGAATAGGTGCAATATGTGTTGAAAAAATACCGCAGGGCATAGAAGAAGCGAGAGGACATGCAAAAGGCACACGCGATATCGGGCGCATGGGAGGATTGAAAATTTCAATATCAGTATCCCAGTGCAGTCTTTAAATTTTTGTCTGCAGACAGCGTATTAGCGTTATAAAGGAAAAGCACATGTGTTATTTTCTGCTCATTGATCAGCTTTTCGATGTCATTGAAATAGTACCGGGGATCAATTACAGCAGTATCTTTGAAATAAGGCGCTATGAACGGAATAAAACAATTTGCGTATGAATCTTTGATAATCAGCAAACTGTTGTTGTTATCTGCGGATGTGCGTATCTTTATTAAAGGATGATTACCGTTTGTGAACACGGTATATGCATCTTTTTTATTTAGGTTTGCACTTTTGTAATATGAGGTCGTTTTTTCCTGTTTATCGACATATGTCAGAATTGAAACAGGGGTATTATTGTCGGGTAGATAAACATCTATATTATCGGATCTGCACATGTAAAAGCCGCTTTTTGATGCAAGCATGCCTTTGAAATCATTTTTGACTATAGATGCTTTGTGTTTTTTTTTATTGACTTTAAGACCCATTTTTTTTGCTGTCAGCAGAAATGCAATATATGCACCTGTACTGGTCCAGTGGTGGTCGCTGTGATAATAAAGTTGTGTACCCTTTGATGCGAGCTTTTTGAATTTGTCGCGCACATCTATTGTGTAAACTCCGGATCTCTTGAGCAAGCTGTAAATGTTGTTAATGTATTCATCCTGATGGCCATCTGGTGCGTTAAGAGGCAGCTTGCTTTTCATTATACTTGCGGCTGTCGGTACAGTGAGTACATAGGATTTGATACCGGCATGTGTTTTTGCGAAATTCTTAAAGAGATCTGCCGTTGATTTTACTGATTTTTTTGACGGTCTTTGGAATTTTTCGATCAGATAACCGTTGTAGCAGAGATAAACGTTGTTTGATTCAACCTTACCTGTTACTACATCGGCAGTTGTCTTTATTCTAGTATAAAATGTTCTTGCAGGGAACTGGTCATTTATATATGACTCGAAATCAGATTCATATCTTCCGCTAAATATATTGAAATAATTAGGTTCGGGACGTTGACTGAGCATACGGTTTTCTTCATCAGAAAAAGAAGCTGAGCCTGAAAAAATATTTGCGAGTACTAAAACAATGACGATCACTGAAAAGGTAATGGACAGTTTGGTGTAGTAATTGTATTGTCTGGTGTCAGTGCGATTCGGATCCGACGTTTGATGCGCTATGTGCTGATTGTATTTTGCTGATTTTCTCTCGTGTTGTTTATCTATCATTTTACCTCCGGACTATATTCGGTAAGCTAATGGTTAATTGCATCGGTTCTGTGATGCGGCGCAGTCGTATATTTTTAAAATCTGAAGTACAGAAACGGATTATACGAATCATACACCAGAAATGAAATACACAGTATAAATATCAGTACCAGAAATAAGATCCCTAGCGCATTATGGCTTTCTGCGAATTTTTTAAACCGCTCCGCAGGCTCCGGTTTGGCTGCCATAATGCTGATCACTAGCAGAACAGCATTGCTTTTTAAGTAATATAGTAATGTTGTATCAATAAGCCCCGCATCGCTGTGTCCGAACATAACTGCTATGTATGAAAGCGCATCTGACATTGACGGTATGCTGAAAAACACCCAGCCGATTATAACGATAATCATTGTATACAGACTTTTGATCAAGCTGGGCAAACGGCTCAGTGTCTCTGCGAGAAGATATTTTTCAAGGAGCAGAAATACGCAGTAATAAAGGCCCCAGAAGACAAAGTTCCAGCTTGAACCGTGCCACAGTCCTGTTAAGAACCATACAATAAAGATATTCCGTATGTGCTTTAAAGTGTTTACACGGTTTCCGCCCATCGGTATATATATATATTCTCTGAACCATGTTGAAAGTGAAATATGCCATCTTCTCCAAAATTCCGTGATGCTCTTTGAAATATATGGATAGTTGAAGTTTTTAAGGAATTCAAAGCCCATCATTTTGCCGAGGCCGGTGGCCATATCGGAATATCCGCTGAAGTCAAAGTATATCTGAAGAGTATAGGCGATTATGCCTATCCAGGCTGTAAGTGTTGAAAATTCAGCCTTGGGAAGATCCGATACCTGTGAATATAAAAGTCCGAGATTGTTTGCCAGCAAGACTTTTTTAGCTAATCCGAAAATGAAATACTGTGCGCCTTTACCGAACTTTTCAAGCGTGACATACCTGTGTTCGAGCTGTAAAGCTATGTCTTTGTATTTTACGATCGGTCCTGCGATAAGCTGTGGGAACATGGATATATATTCTGCGAATTTAATGTAGTTTTTTTGTGGCCTTACGATGCCTCGATAAACATCTACTATGTACGACAGCGCCTGGAACGTGTAAAATGAAACACCTATAGGAAGAGCAAGTTCGGTGTAGTGGATATTGCTGCCGGAGATATAGTTTAACGTATCTATGATAAATCCGTAATACTTGAAAAATGAAAGCACAAAAACATTTACGATTATTGCAAATATCAGATTTTGCCGCGGATTGCGACCGATTTTCCTTGCGTGATCTATATCTATGCCGATGATATAGTTAAAGGTAGCGCTGAATAGTAACAGTATGACGTATACAGGCTCACCCCATGCATAAAAAAGTAAGCTCCCAATGAGCAGTATGATATTGCGGGCAGGCTTGAACAGATAATAGAGAACAAGTACTGCAGGCAGAAATATAAAAATGAACATTATGCTGCTGAATACCATGTATGAAATTGACCTTTCTTTTGTATTGTGATTTTATATATTCGCTGATATGTTTACACTATCTGATTAGTTCTTCGAATTTTTCTTTCCATTTTTCGGCATTTTTTGAAACAGCGGCGAATATATAATCTCCCTGCGAGAGAAGTATGTATTTTGATAATAGATCTACTTGCTGCGGACCGTAACCTTCAAAGCTCTTGCGTTGATTTTTGATATACGTTTCAACAGACTTTTCAATCGATTTAGCCTGAGATCTGTTTTTCATCTTTATTACCAGAAGTTCATCGACATTCATGTTTGATGAAGAGAGATAATAAACATATCCTTTTTTGTCAGAAGCGGCGAGGCCGTAGTTTTTGAGAAGTTCTCGATCTGTGCCGGCTTCAAGTTGTGAGATGCCTACTGCTTTGGTCATCGTATATTTTATGTCTTTGACGGAAATGTCAGCGGCACTTTTGCTTCTGAACAGAAAAATAATAAATATGATCAGAAGCGCGATAAGAACAGTCTTTGCGATATTCAACAAGAAAGTCTTTAAGTAATTCACCGCAATCACATCAGACCTGCTTTCTTTCCCATATTGTACAGCCAAAGTTTATAAAAGCTTATAGTGAAGTGTTGACCGTCAGGTTCGTAATATTCCGGATGCCGCTTTGGAATATATGTGGCATCTATAAACGTAATAGCTTTCTTTTCACAGAGTTTTTTCAATTTTGCATTGAATTTTGCATAGTAGCGAAGCGAAGGGGTCTTCTTCTCTTTTGCCGAGGTTGCTGGCAGCAGGCTGTTTATGTATATCTTGGATTTCGGTATCGCCTTTTGATAATGTTTTATGAGGTCGCTGTACGCTTTTACAAAAGCCTTAGCATTGCCGTTGTAATGCTCGAGGTCATTGAGACCATAAGCGAGAAATATCCTGCCGGGTTTCATGGTAATGGATTTTGCGGTAAGATCATTTGTCCTGCTCTTGATGCTTATACCTCTCTTGAATACAGCAACATCTTTATCGAGAAACTTATATTCGTATGCACCTTCAGTGATCGAATCTCCAACAAGAACACAGCTTTCAAAAACTTTATTGAAGTCGACTTTTGCAAGATCGACTTTTCTTTTGGCTGTTGTATGGCTTGTTTTTTTGATGATAAGCTGTGTGCGGGCAACAGAAACATTCTCGAGTTTTTTTAGTTTTGTAATATTGTTATCTATTACAGACTGCATTTCGCTGTTGTTGCCGACAATAATTATAGTAAATATAGCGACTGCTGCGATAAGTGCGCATAGTAACCTGATAATATAGTTTGTCATCTTTTTGTTCATTTCTTCAGCTGCGGATTTCACCAGTCACCTCGATCAATGATGCGTTGCAGCGCAGTATAATCAGCTTTGATACTGATGATAAGCTGTGTCCGATAACATACTTGCAACTTTTATATACTGTGATGTGTATATACTCGTTTTTTAAGAAATCATACATGGACAATTATATACTTTCAATAGTTGTATGTAAAGCGACTTGCCGATAAATATAAGATATGAGGGACATGTGTTTTGGGGATATTAATGAACATATTAAATAAAATATATTTGTTGGTGCCGTATGCAATAATCTGTTGAAATATATCAGAGCACAAAGGTAAGGGGTGAACAATAGATCATATTCGAAAATTAAAAACAACTAAATGCGGCAGCAAATATGGTAAATAAAGGCGGATCATCGCTTCTATTTTTGCAAATACCGTAATATTTACAGTAGAAATATTTGTATGATTAACTGATGAGTTTAAGTGCTGTATATGTGTATGTTTATAAAAACAAGAGTATGTATATCTGTCGTGCAGCCTGTGTAAATTGCTGTCTATATCGCTCTTGACTTTTTTGTGAAATAATATAGACTATATTGCATAACATCGGGATTTAAGTGCAAAGTACCGGATGAGGGGAACGTTGATTTTGACGTTTTGTAATTAATTGAATATAAAAAACGCTGATGGAGAGGAGTAGAAAAACAAGTGCTCTTACAGAGAAAAGATCACGCGGCTGAAATGATCTTGAGAAAACTGTTTTGTGAAGGTTGCTCCGGAGTTTATTTTTAATGAGAGCTGTAGGCTGGAGGGATCCTGTATGCAGAATAAAGGTGGTACCGCGGAAATATTCGTCCTTTGATAGGACGTTTTTTATTGTTATTTGTATGAAGAAGCAATGATTATACAAAAGGACTGTTATAAGCACACGGCAAAAAGAGAATTAATATATTAAACAGAAGGAGAACATAAAAGATGAAGAAAAACCTTGCAAAGACATATGCTCCCAGGGAGTTTGAAGATAGGATATATAAGATGTGGGAAGACAGCGGATCATTCCGTGCCGAGACAGATCCTGAAAAGAAGCCGTTTACGATAGTCATGCCTCCTCCTAATATAACAGGGCAGCTTCATATGGGACATGCCCTTGACCAGACGCTTCAGGATGTGTTGATAAGATTTAAACGGCTTCAGGGCTTCAGTACTCTATGGCTTCCGGGAAGTGACCATGCGAGCATAGCAACAGAAGTAAAGGTAGTTGACAAGCTTAGAGAAGAGGAAGGGAAAGAAAAAGAAGATATCGGACGCGAGGCATTTCTGGAACGGGCGTGGGAATGGAAAAAAATCTATGGCGGAAAGATAACTGAGCAGTGCAGGAAGCTGGGAGATTCCTGTGACTGGAGCAGAGAACGATTTACTATGGATGATGGCTGCAATAAAGCGGTCAAGGAAATGTTCGTAAGGCTATATAAAAAAGGTCTGATTTATAGAGGAAACAGGCTGATCAATTGGTGTCCGGTCTGTGGGACTTCTCTTTCAGATGCTGAGGTAGAGCATGAGGACAAGACTGGCAAGTATTGGTATTTCAGATATCCGGGAGAGGATGGCGGCGAGGGGATTGCGGTTGCTACAAGCCGTCCCGAGACAATGTTCGCAGATGAAGCAATAGCTGTATCCCCGGACGATGAAAGGTACAAAAAACTCGTGGGCAAAAATGTGATACTGCCTATCATCGGTAAGACAATACCTGTGATCGCCGATGAATATCCTGACCCGGAAAAGGGAACAGGCGCAGTAAAAATTACTCCGGCACACGATGCGAATGACTTTGAAGTAGGCCGCAGACATAATTTGCCGGAACCTTCATGTATAAATGAGGATGCGACTATGAATGAACTGGCGGGGAAATATGAAGGTATGGATCGATATGAATGTCGTGATGCGTGGGTTGCGGACCTTGATGCTGCGGGATATCTTGTAAAGACTGAAGACTTGGCAATCCCTACGGGCGAATGCTACAGATGTCATACGGTTGTTGAGCCGATGCTGTCGGAACAGTGGTTTGTTTCTATGGAAGAACTTGCAAAACCTGCAATTGAAGTAGCAAAGAACGGAGAACTGATTCATGTTCCGTACAGATTTCAAAAGATATATCTTCATTGGTTAGAAACTATACGAGACTGGTGTATTTCAAGACAGTTGTGGTGGGGGCACAGGATTCCAGCGTATTATTGTGATGATTGCGGTGAACTCATGGTGGAATTGGAGGAACCTGTGAAGTGCAAAAAGTGTGGAAGTCCTAATATAAGACAGGATGAGGATGTACTGGACACGTGGTTTTCATCAGCTCTATGGCCATTTTCAACTCTTGGGTGGCCCGATGAGACAGAGGATTTAAAGTATTTTTATCCTACAGATGTACTTGTTACGGGTTATGACATCATATTCTTCTGGGTGGTCAGAATGGTTTTTTCGGGGATGGAAGTCATGAACGAAGTACCATTTAAATATATCTATGTGCATGGCCTTGTCCGCGATGCTCAGGGAAGAAAGATGAGCAAGTCGCTTGGAAACGGGACTGATCCGCTCGAGTTGATAGATAAATACGGAGCAGATGCTTTAAGATTTATGCTGACAACGGGCATAACCCCCGGGAACGATATGAGATTCAAGGAAGACAGACTTGAGGCTGCAAGAAACTTTGCAAATAAACTCTGGAATGCATCGAGATTCGTTATAATGAATATCCGGGATGATAGTGGCAATTTCATGAGTGTGGCTGATATGCCGTCGGACTTGAAAGATGAGGATAAGTGGATAATTTCACGTGTGAACGATGCGATAAAATATGTGACCGATGCGATGGAAAGATTTGATCTTGCGCTGGCAGGACAGAGAGTTTATGATCTTATCTGGAATGAATACTGCGACTGGTATATAGAAATAGTAAAGAGCAGGTTATATGGGGACGATGAAAATGACAAAAAAACGGCAAGATCAGTGCTTGTCTCAACGCTCAAGGACATGTTGAGGATGCTTCATCCATTTATGCCTTATATAACTGAAGAAATATGGACTTATCTTCCGAAGATGGGATCAGAAGCTTCAAGTGGAAACGGATATCTTATAAAGGAAACATGGCCGGAATATGACAATGCATTTGAGTATCCTGAAGAAGTATCAGTTCTTGAGACTGCGATGGAAATAATCAGAGCTGTAAGAAATATAAGAGCGGAAGCAAATGCATCCCCGGGGAAGAAGCTTTCCGCTGTTGTAGCTGCAGGCGGGAACATGGATAAGATTCGTGTCGGTGCAAGATACATATTGGATATCGCAAATATAACGGATATAAAATTCATTTTTGATAAAAGAGAAGCGCCTAAAGATGCTGTCACGGCAGTCATTAATGATGCTGAGATATTCATACCGCTTGATGAACTTGTTGATTTTGAAGCAGAGTTTACAAGGCTTGCCAAGGAAAAGAAACGTCTGGAAGGAGAGGTTAAAAGATCTGATAAGATGCTGAACAATCCGGGATTTATAAGCAAGGCACCGGAGAAGAAAATCAATGAAGAAAAGAAAAAAAAGATACAGTATGAGGATATGCTTGCAAAGATTAGCGATCAACTGGATATCATAGGGAAAAAGTAAAATAGAAGAAAACCATATAAATCTGCATGAGCTGTGATTTGAGTTTGTGCAGATATGGCGTATAAAAGACACATGCGGCTGAAATCGTATGTGCAGCAGGAGGTTAGATGAAAAAGACTTCTGAGGAGCGTATAAGTGAATTCAGTAAATTTGGAAGTGTACTCGGACTCGAGCGCATAAAAAAACTTCTTTCGCTTTTGGGGGATCCTCAAAACGATCTTAAAGTCATACATGTGGCGGGCACAAATGGAAAAGGTTCGGTTTGCAGATATATATATGAAGTGCTGCAGGCCGGCGGATACAAGACGGGGATGTTTATATCTCCGTTTATTGAGTATTTCAATGAGCGCATTGAATTTGACAGAGCATATATTTCCGATGAAGATCTTGATCGGTATACGGACAGGGTGATCGCTGCAAGTGAGCATATGATAAATGAAGGCTACGACAAACCAACTGAATTTGAGATAATAACGGCAATAGCGTTGTTGTATTTCAGTGAAAAAGATGCTGACTATGCAGTCCTTGAAGTCGGTTTGGGAGTCAGAGGTGACGCTACAAATATAATAGAAAAGCCATGTGTGAGCGTTATAACTTCAATAGACTTTGATCACACAGAAAGACTGGGCAATACTTTGGCTGAGATAGCAACGGAAAAAGCCGGAATCATAAAGCTGGGAGTACCTGTGGTGAGCAATGTGCAACATTCTGAAGCTTCAAAGATCATATCGAAAATCGCATATTGCAAAAATGCGCCTCTTATAGATGTATCTGATTTATCTAAAGTAAAAACTTGTATAAAAAGCAGTACTATTGCTGGTCAGTGCTTTGATATGTACCTAGATGAAAAGGGATACAGTGATATTGAGATACAAATGCTCGGGAAGCATCAGGTTGAAAATGCAAAGACTGCAATCGTTGCACTGGAGGAATTAAGTGCAAGGCATTCCCTGCAGCTGAATATGGATAATGTGCGTGATGGCATGAAACGTGCAGTGCAGCCGGGTCGTCTTAAAGTCGTGTCGAAGGATCCGCTGATATTGATGGATGGGGCTCATAATACTGCAGGTGCTGCTGCACTCGTATCTGCAATTCGGGACATTTTTGAGACTAAAGATTATTGTGATGTAACAAATACGGCTTCAACCGCGGGGGCAGGCGGACAGGCTTCGGAAGCATGCGATATAAGGATACAGATGATAGTAGGCATACTTAAGGATAAAGATGTAGCAGGCATGCTCGATCAGTTTGATAAAATCGCAAGCCGTTACATATTGGTTGAGGTAGATAATCCGCGGACAGTTGCGTCCTGTGAATGGGATTCATTTATGGCGGGTCGTATTGTGAACTACGATATCGAAGCCGATCCTTGTAAGGCGATGCAAGAAGCTTTACAAGATCACTATAAATATGACTGTACGATCGTTGCGGGTTCACTATATCTTGTCGGAGGGTTAAAAAAATTCTTAAAGAATAATTACATTTGAATTGTAACGCATCGCGTAGTGCATTCAGAACGCAGTGATTTATGTGCAAATTGCTGTTTGTTTATGTTAGAATAAAAACGGATGTGTGTTGCAGAAAGAAAGGACATTGCAATGGACACGGTGGGTAAAGGCAAAAAAGTCCTGCTTTTTTACAATGCCATGGCAGGAAAAGGGCAGCTTAAAAACAAACTTGATTACATAATCGGACGATTTCAGACAGCGGGACTTCAGATAATCCCGCTTAGGGCGATGTCGGCAGGTAAAACAATAGATGAGTTCTTTGCAGAGATGGAGCAAAGTGAATACAGGCAGGTTATAGTCAGCGGTGGAGACGGTACGATACATGTATGTGTAAACAGCATGATCAGAAATAATATTGAGCTGCCTCTTGCAATCTTTCCTGCAGGTACGGCAAATGATTTTGCATTCTATTTCGGTATAACGACTAATGTTGAACAGATGGTAAGCGTTGCTCTGGGTGATACGACGATGCCGGCGGACGTAGGTGTAATAAATGACAAATATTTCATAAATGTGGCGGCAATGGGAGCGATAGTTGATGTAAGCCAGAAGACAGATCCGAAGCTCAAGGATGCTCTTGGAGTGATGGCTTATTATATAACCGGATTTGCTGAAATCGCGGATTTAAAACCTATCAATATGAAATTCACAACGGATACAGAAACTTTTGAAGAAAATATATATTGCATGATTGTGCTGAACGGGAGATCTGCAGGCGGTTTCAACAAGCTCTCAAAGAATTCAGTAATAAATGACGGTATGCTTGACGTTATGGTTTTCAGAGAAATGTCCATATTCAAACTTGCGGCGACAGCTGCAAAAGTTATGAAGGGGACACATGAGGAGCAGGAAAGTAAGAATATGCTTATTTTCAAGACAAGTACGCTGAGACTGGAGACTGAAAGTGACATAGTGACAGACATAGACGGTGAAAAGGGTGAGCCTTTCCCTCTTGATTTTTCACTTCTGCATAACAGGCTCAATGTCTTTGTTCCATCTGATGGAGAGACTTTTGAAGAATATATGCAGTATAATGAAATGAAGGAAAGACCCGGCGATCTTAATGACGATATAACCGATACGGATGATGAATGATATTATGAATTTCAGCCTTGATCAGAGAAAGAAGAAAAGGCATTATACGAATAGCTTAACTGCAATATAATAAAGGATATAAAGAATGATAAAATTTCAGATACGCGAATCTCACAGATATGATGATCTTGTGAGGCTTTTCATGTCCGAAGGACTTGAATTCAGTGAAGATGATCTTGCTGGAAACAGTGCGGTACCTACGGATATTATAAAATGCTGGGAAATAACGGTCGCAGAAGAAACGGATGTATTTGCAAAAAATGCCGATGAGGCTGAAGAAACTCATGTTGAGCATAGTAATACCCCCGGTATGAATGATGAAAAGGAGCGAATAGTGGGAGGGGCGGTACTCGCAAAACGTCAAGGAGAATATATAGTGGACGGCATAGCTATGGCAAAGGCGTTTCAGAAAGCCGGCCTTGGCAAAGAGCTGATGATGAGACTGATAGAGGAAACTTTGAATTTGAGGGGCGACGCTATATATCTGGTGGCCAGGGCGCCGGGGTTTTTCGGAACTATAGGATTTGAAGCGGTCGATAGAGAAGATGCACCCGAATTTTTTGAATGCACCAAATGTCCGCAGCGTGGTGTGAGTTGCCATCCGGAGGTTATGAAGCTGCAGTTGACCTGAACGTAAAGCGCTTCACGTCGATGTTATATATAAATAAGCAGATTAGATGCATGATACGGATTTATATACAATGCATTTATAAACAGCTGAATAAGAGGGAGAGATTTCGGATTTAAATGACTAAAATAGATACTGTACTGTTCGATTTCGATGGGACGATAATGAATACAAATAAAGTGATTATTAATTCCTGGCAGCATACATTTAAAATTATAGAAGGAAAAGAAGGCTCTGAAGAAGAAATATTAAAGACATTTGGTGAACCGCTGGAGATTACCATGGCACGGTTTTTTCCTGAAATGCCTGTGCAGGAAGCTGTAAGGATCTACAGGAGCTACCATTACGATAATTTTGAATCAATGATTGAACTTTTCTCCGGGATGCGTGAGCTGCTGACGGAGCTTAAGGACAGGGATTTCAAAACAGGTATTGTGACATCAAGACTGAGGAATACTACGGAACAGGGGCTTGAAAAGTTTGATATAAAGGATTATTTTGATATTATCGTGGCTTATGATGACACTGCTGAAAAAAAGCCGGATCCGGAACCGATCAATATAGCACTTGAAAAACTGGGTTCAAAACCGGAGACCAGCTTGATGCTTGGAGACACGAGGTTCGATATGGGCTGTGCAAGAAATGCCGGAGTGGTGCCGGTGCTGGCAGACTGGGCGGCCGCAAAGGGTTATGGCGAAGTTTCAGGCATGATTCAGCCGGATTACATATTGGAAACACCGGATAACCTTTTTGCGATTATTGATGATATAGAATGGTAAAGCGGCAATGCTGTATATACATTACGACAGAGAGGATATAAATAAAGAAAAATTCATATTTGAAAACATAAAAGGAAGGACTCTTTTGCTGGTGCCTGATCAGTTTACGCTCCAGGCGGAAAGGGATGCTTTTTTTTATTTAAGAAAAGAAGGCTTTTTAGATCTTGAAGTCAGGAGCATTTCACGTCTTATATCCGAAACTTTAAAAGAAACCGGGGGCGGTAAGCTCGATATGATAAATAAATACGGACGTCATATGTTGCTTTCAAAGATACTCAATGAAAAAAGCGGGGAGCTTAAATTATATAAAAATCAGGCGGGCAGGAATTCTTTTGTTGATATGTTGAATAACCTTATATCTGAAATAAAACAATTTGATATTACCCCTGAGGAACTTAAATTAATTGCAGAAGAACGCGATGTGAACTCATTTCTGAAAATAAAGCTGTCAGATGTTGCAATCATTTACAACGAATATCAAAAAGCGGTTGAAGGAAAATATGTCGATACAGAAGACCTGGTGAATATTTTTGTTGAACGTGCATCAGCATCAAATAAACTGAAAGAAAATGATGTATGGGTGTTTGGATTTGATAATTTCACACCTAAAAATCGTCAGGTCGTGATGCTTCTTGCGGGCATATGCCGTAATGTACATATCGTTGTTACTGCGATTAAGGATAAAGCAAGGGATTGCAATATTTTTGAGCTTACGAAGCGGGTGATAAGGCAGTTTGAGGAAGAAGCGGCAGAAAGAGGGATAGACTGCGTTACGGAAGCAATTCGGGAAAGTAAAGATTTTACAAGTGATATGTATGCATATAAAAAAAGTTCACTGGCGGCTCTGGAGAAAGAAATATATGCGTATCCAATATCGGCGGTGGAAAACGACGATGGAATTACATTGGTGAGAGCCGCTAATTATTATGCTGAAGCGGAAAGTGCCGCTGCACACATACTTGGTCTTGTACGGGGAGATAAAAACAGTGCGGGCGGTAAGGGTGAAGGATTAAGGTTCCGTGATATAGCCGTAATCTGTAATGACCTTGATGTGAGAGGAACGGTCATAAAGAGGGTCTTTGCGCAGTATGGCATGAATATATTTATTGACAGAAAAAGAAGTCTGATGCACAGTCCGGCGGTTCTTTACATAATCTCTCTCATAGGAATGACTTCTGGGAATTTTCAGCAGGGGGACGTCTTAAGATTTTTAAAAAGTGGGCTTTCGCCGCTAACCTGGGATGAGGTCGAAAATCTTGAAAACTACATTATTCAGTACAAGATAAGAGGCTTTCGATGGAAAGAAGAGTTTACACTTTATGACAGTGAACTCGGAGAGGAGGGGCTTGAACAGCTGGAGTCGAGCAGAAAGGTGATAGTGGAAACTGCAACGGCATTTATTTACTCATATAAGGGAACAAAAATGGCAGCTGAAAAGATTAGGGCAATTTATAACTTCCTTGTCGATAAAGCAAGGCTTCCAGAGAAGCTGGAAGAGCTGGCGGCAAGGCAACAGGAGCTTGGACTCATGGATCTTGCGGGCGAGACGGTACAAGCGATGAATTACATAGTCGACATTTTTGATCAGATAGTTGAGATTATGGGAGAAGAGAACATCTCTGATGCAATGCTGGTTCAGCTGCTGGAGGCCGGATTTAATTCTATCGAAATCGGTGTACTGCCGTCTGCGGCAGATGGACTTGTTTTAGGTACTATGCAGCGGACAAGGACGACAAGTGTAAAGCATGTAGTTGTTATAGGGGCGAATGACGGGGTCCTCCCTTCAGCCGGAACAGATGATAGTATTTTGTCGAGTGAGGAGAAAAAGAAACTTTTTGATGATGACGCTCAGATATGTAAACTCGACGAGTTGAAGTCAGAAGAAGAAAAGGTTGCTATATACAGAAATCTTTCAAAGGCTCAGGAAGGTCTCTGGATGAGCTATTCGGGGTCAGATGCGGACGGGCGTGAATTAAGGCCGTCTGCGGTTTTTAACAGAATAAAAATGATTTTTGATATTGAACCTGAAGATGACATCGTAAACAAAGGGATTGCTGAAGAACTGGTGCAGAGCAGGAAGTCTACCGCGCGCTATCTCACGGAGGCGATGCGTATTCAATATGAAATGTCAGCCTCAATGAACAACAAACTGCATAGGGAAGGCAAGCAGAATAAAAATGTTAATACGCATCAAGAGGATTTGGATGTTCAACTTGAAAGAGCATCAGCCCGGGAACGTGAGTTATGGGTTAATGTCGCAGCATGGTACAGAGAAAACGATCCCGAGACTTTGAAAATGATGGCCGGAGGACTTTCTTTTACAAACAAGATGGAAAAACTGGGTGCAGATACTGTGAAAAAACTCTTGAAAAAGACTGAAAGCGATGAACTGGTGATTTCACCATCAGCTCTTGAAAGCTATGCCAGATGTCCGTTTGCGTATTTTATAAATTATGCTCTCAGACCAACGGAACGCAGAGTGTTCGAAATGGGCGCGAGAGATATAGGGGAGATGTATCACAATGCTATTATGGAGAGCTCAGAAAGGCTGACTGACGAGGGGATTGCGATAACTGATAAGTACTCAAGTTGGATGACGGTTGAAAGAGATGCGTGTGATGTTATGGTGGGAGAGATCATCGACAGCTTGGCCGCAAGTGACAACAAAGGAGTTATGAAAACCGATAATGAAGCCGGATATAGAATAGAACGTCTTAAACGGATATGTAAAGAAACAATGTGGGAACTTGTAGAAAATGTGCGTGGGCAAAAGATAAACAGCATAGTTTATGAAAAATTGTTCGGACGTGGAAGCAGCCTGCCGCCGATTAAGATACAGGCAGGTGACAGCCGTATATATATAGAAGGAAAGATCGACAGAGCTGATATGATGTGTGATAATCGTGTAAAGGTTATAGATTATAAAACAGGTAATGAAAAATTCAGAAAAGAAGAAGTCGAAGCCGGATGGAAACTGCAGCTAATGCTGTATTTAAAGGCTTTGAGCGAGAAACGCCAGCCGGCGGGCGTCTATTATTTCAGAATAAAAGAACCGTATATAGATATGTCGAGCGAAGTGCGAAGACAGATTAGCGAAAAGATCGCTGATAAAATCAAAAAAAATTTTGATTTTATCGGCGTGAGTGTGCTCGGCGAGGATCAGGATGCATCGAACAGAATGATCGGGAAAATGATGACCGTTCAGGAATTCAGCGAATTTACAAATAATGTTGACAAGACTGTAAACGATCTTTGTGCACGTATTTCTGAAGGGGACATAAGTATAAAACCGAAGATAACAAAAGAAATGTCGGCATGTACATATTGCCGGTTTAGCAGGATATGCATGTTTGATATTGCATTTTCGGGCTGTAGCTATGAGAAAGTCTAGTTTGTTCTTGACGAATGCCCTTATTGCATAGTAAAATCATTTCATGGCTTGCATTCTGACAGATGCTTTGTAATTAACGAAAACCTGTAATATGCTACTGTAGCTCATCCGGTAGAGCAGCACATTCGTAACGTGCAGGTGGCCGGTTCGACTCCGGCCAGTAGCTCCAATAAGATCGCTTAAATTTTCGATGTCGTTCGACAGTTTAAGCAATTTTTGTTTTGAAATACACAAAAGCAGATGGCCGGATTAAAAATAAAGTTGCGCTTTTGTGCTAAAAGGGTTTTTATGCGATAATATCATCGAAATTAAATTGTAAATACCGGTAAATATATTAAAAAATAATCACCAGAGAAGGGAATTAAAATATGAGTAAGTATATACCGCCGTATAACAGTAAAATAACGGGTAAAGAAAAGAAGATCGTTATAGTAAGTCACGGATTCGGGACAAGCAAGATGGCGAATACGACGCAATTACTCATGGATATATGGCCGGCTAAAGGCGTGGGCGTTATAGCATACGATTTTCCGGGGCACGGCGACAGCGTTGAGGACGACCCTCCTCTTACTGTCAGAAACTGTGTAGAAACACTTGAAAATGTAGAAACCCTCATAGCGGAGAAATATCCTGAAGCTAAAATACTTTATTTCAGTTCAAGTTTTGGTGCGTATATCACGTTGCTTTACCTTACATATAGAGAACACAGGGGGCTTAAGGCATTCCTGCGAAGCACGGCTGTAAATATGCCTGAAAAATTTCAGAACTATTTAAAACAGGAACAGGCGGATTTTCATGATAAAGGATATACTATAATCGATAACGAATATGATCAGGGAATCAAAGTCACAACAGAATTAATATCGGAATCTGCAGATGAGAAAAATGATGTGTTCAAAGTATACAAACCCGGAAAGATAACTGTTCATATGATACACGGAGAAAACGATGAGGTCATTGACTTTGAAGCGGCAAAGCAATTTGCGGAGCAGTTCGGCGTGCCTATTACGCAGGTTGAAGGCGGCGATCACAGACTTAGTATGCCGGGTGGGGAAGACAAGGTGGTTTTTGCTGCTGAGAAATTATTTGGCATTGTATGATCAGCGTATTACATGTTGCATTGAGCCTGAAGATTTAAATGTGGCAAAGCCGTATCATATGATAAGTGTGATGACATTACATACATGATTTAACATGGTGTACAGCTGCAAAAGCAAATTGAAAAAACTTTGTAAAAACGTATTGACATATGATGAAAATAGCGTTAATGTATAAATGGTTAGCGAAGGGCAACCGCTTGTGCGATTATAGATATAAAGTTAATGATTTAAGGCATAAGACTTTAAATAGAATAGGTTTTCGGGTATGCATTTTTTAAATAAATCGACATGGTAAGACATACGGTCAATATAAGATCAAACAGTTAAGAGAAAGTTGTTAAAGATATGATCAATCTAACTGTTTTTTTTTAGGGATGCAGTTAGATCAAACTAACTTGCTGAAGCGTATATGTGCACAAATAATGGAATTTTAAAGGACGATATTTTATACCGAACAGGATTTTGCAAAAGATGGCACAGTGTCGGGCTGATCTGTTTAGAACATGTATGGTCGGCATAATCGATTTTTTTTAGACATTATGTTATATAAATCTGTCTTGAAAAAAGAAAGCCGTGTAGGGCTAACCGATTTTTTAAAAACCATTTTACAAAAGTTTTAACTGTATTGGGGGATGTATGGTGCCACTCATATTTGCAGATACGGGCAAGAAAATTTTGATTCGCAAGGTGGGCGGAAACGGAAAAACAAGAAGATTTCTCGGAAGCCTGGGGTTTGTAGAAGGCGGAGAGATCACGGTTATCTCGGAAAATTCGGGTAACCTCATAGTTAATGTCAAGGATGCCAGAGTTGCGGTTAATCGTGATATGGCGAGCAAAATAATTGTGGATTAGCTGTGCTGTATGCGTACGCGATGACATGCGAGCCGCAACATTGGAATTATTGCCGCCGTTGCTCAATCGCCTTTTGCAATTGTTATATGCGTGATTGATAATCACAGAGAGTATAAGGTTATTGTATATAATAGATAGGGCTGTTTTTAATAAACTGAGAGACAAATTATTAAAAGACGGCAATGTGTTAAAGGCTGCAAAATCTGATTCAGGCACGGTCTGAAAGATTCTATGCGGAACAAAACAAGGAGACAGAAGTGAACACTCTTAAAGATGTACAGGTCGGTAAAACAGCAACGGTAAAAAAGCTTCATGGTGAAGGAGCTGTAAAAAGAAGGATTATGGATATGGGAATCACAAAGGGCGTTGAAGTATTTATAAGAAAAGTGGCCCCACTGGGAGATCCCGTTGAAGTAAATCTGAGAGGCTATGAACTGTCCATCCGCAAAACGGAGGCAGAACTCATAGAGGTGGAGTGAAAAGCAAACGTAAACGTCAGCGGGTGCCGTATTGTCGGCACCCGCAAAATCTCCAAAATTGAAAGATAATCAGAACTTGGCGAACTGGCAAATGCGTGCGGTTCGCTTGGCGGATATAAAATGTTTTATATGGAGGTATTAATCAATGCGGATAAAAATGGCGCTTGCCGGAAATCCGAACAGCGGCAAGACGACACTGTTTAATGCGCTTACCGGTGCCAATCAATATGTTGGAAATTGGCCGGGCGTGACTGTGGAAAAGAAATCGGGAAAAATCAAATCAAGCATGAAAAAAGGTTACGAAGATATTGAATCGGAATTAGTGGATCTTCCGGGCATATATTCGCTTTCACCTTATACACTGGAAGAAGTCGTGGCGAGAAATTACATACTTGATGATAAACCGGATGTTATTATAAATATAATTGACGGATCGAATCTTGAAAGAAATCTTTACCTGACGACACAGCTGGCAGAATTGGGCATTCCTATGGTTCTTGCGGTAAACATGATAGATATATTAAAGAAAAATGGCGATGTGCTGGATACAAAAATGCTCGAGATGCAGCTCGGATGTCCTGCGGTCGAGATATCGGCGCTGAAGGGCACGGGGATAGAAGAGCTTACGGTAAAAGCGATAGAAACTGCGAAGCTTGGCATACCGGCGGCCGTAAAACATATATTTTCAGGAAGCGTGGAACATGCACTTGCACACATAGAAGAAGAGACGATACACGATATGCCTGAAGAAAGGCAGAGATTTTATGCGATCAAACTGTTCGAAAAAGATGAGAAAATCATTGAGAAGCTTGACATAAGCAAAGAAGCTCTTTCTCATATCGAACGGGACATCAGCATATGCGAGAATGAAATGGACGATGATGTTGAAAGCATAATAACAAACGAAAGATATATATTTGTCGCGGCAGTCACAGGTGCGTGCCTTAAAAAGAAAGGCAAAAGCAACCTGACCATGTCTGATAAGATCGACAGGATAGTTACGAACAGGATTCTTGGACTTCCTATATTCGTCGCTGTTATGTTTGTCGTTTATTTCGTATCAGTCACGACAATCGGAACTATAGCAACAGACTGGACAAATGATGTGCTTTTCGGAACATGGATTTCAAATGCTGCCACTAAAGGGCTAGAATCGATCGGCGCCTCCGACTGGGTGCAGTCGCTGGTAGTAGACGGTATTATAGGAGGTATTGGCGCTCCAATCGGCTTTACGCCGCAGATGGCACTTGTATTCCTTTTTCTCTCCTTCCTGGAGGATTGCGGATATATGGCGAGGGTCGCTTTCATTATGGATAGAATATTCAGACGATTCGGGCTCTCCGGAAAGAGCTTTATCCCGTTTCTGATTTCTTCAGGATGTGCTGTTCCGGGTATTATGGCTACAAGAACGATCGAAAATGAAAAAGATCGCCGAATGACGATTATGACGACTACAGCTATACCTTGCGGGGCGAAGCTTCCGGTAATTGCTGCGATAGCAGGATTCCTGATGGGAGGAGCGTGGTGGATGGCGCCGCTCATGTATTTTGTGGGCATAGGGGTTGCGATCATGTCATGTATAATATTAAAGAAAATGAAACCTTTCTGCGGCAAGCCTGCACCGTTTGTCATGGAACTTCCGAAATATCATATTCCTTCAATCGGAACTCTGCTGCTGCACACGTGGGAACGAGTATGGGCATTCCTGAAAAAGGCCGGAACTATACTCTTTGCATGCTGCGTAGTTATGTGGTTCCTCTCGAGTTTCGGGTTTACAAACGGCTCATTTGGACTTGTAGAAGCGGAAGACAGCATGATGGCGGCTATCGGCGGATTCATTGCACCGATTTTCATACCTCTCGGGTTTGGAACATGGCAGTCAGTTGCATCATCGATCAGCGGCTTCGTTGCAAAAGAAGGTATAATTTCCACAATGGGAGTTTTGTCGGGACTCGGAGAGATCGAAGACTATTCTGCATCCATGCATGATGCGTTTGCAAGCTTCTTCCCGACGAGCATAGCAGCCGTATCTTTCCTGATGTTCAACCTGTTTGACTCACCTTGCCTTGCGGCAATTTCTTCAGCAGCCAAGGAGTACGGGTCAAAAAGATTCTTCTGGTTTGCAATAGCATTTCAGAATATCATGGCTTACTGCATAGCATTGCTGGTATATCAAATCGGAGGTCTGGCAGTCGGGGTGATATCTTTCGGAGTGGGAACGATTGTCGCGTTCATAATTCTGGCTGCAATGTTATATATGCTCTTCAGGCCTGATCCGTCAAAGAAGCTTGAACGTCTTGCAAGAGATGGGAACGCTGCTTGAGGAACAATATGTCTGACATAATTGTAATAATAATAGTGGCGTTGCTGTTCATAACGTCTATAAAAATAATAGCAGGATTCTTCAGGTAGAATGATAACCCTTATATAAAAGACAGGTGAAAGATTGATGTAAACCTGCTTAGTGCCGTGGAAAGAAGGAAAACAATTAAAACTGATTATTAGGTGAGCGGGAAAGGGAAGTGTAAATAATGGCTTGGTTAGCTGCAAATCTTGTGAATATAATAATATGCGCTGTAATTGCAGTGCTGGTTGTAGCGGTGATAATAAAGCTTGTTAAAAATTTGAAGGCCGGCAAGCCTTCATGTGGATGTTCCTGTGATGATTGCAAGGGATGCAGCCTCAAAAGCGACCACGGCAGCGAGGACAAAGAAAAAAATTGACTCCGCAAGTAAAACGTTAAAAAGACCGCTGAAAAGCGGCATGATAAATATGATAGCGTATGATGTTGTGATTTAAATTTGTGATGTCATATGAAATATCCTAATAACAACATACTCCAAATGAAAACGTACATATGGGGCTGATCGATTTTCCCGATAGCGATACAGCTCCATTTGTGCACATGCAATTAAAGGATATTATAAAAGAACGGTATAAAGAGAACGGAAAACGCTAAGTAATACGAGGAATAAAGAAGAATTTTACAAAGGGGGAACAGGATGACTGAAAGTCATATAGTTAGATATTGTGCGCCGACTTTGGCAGGACTTAAAACAGGGAATATGTTCTGCTGCACCTATTTTTCTAAAAGCGATATAATGGAAAAAATTCGCATGATAAACCAAAGACTCATACCTTACGGTGTTTATACGATACCATTTCGTTTTTCAAAGGACAGGGCATTGATATACGTATTCAGACCGGATCGATTGGGCAGAGATCTCGGAGATGAAACGGCAAGAGCATTTCTTAAAAACAGGGGATATGAAAGCGAGTCCCCGAAAAAGCACCTGGCGTGTCTTATGAAAAGAATGAAAGAAGATGATGAGTTTCCGCATGAAGTGTGACTGTTTCTTGGCTATCCGCCAAAGGATGTGCAGTCTTTTACGGAGTGTCGCGGACGAGGCTACAAATGCTGCGGTAATTGGAAGGCATACAGTGATGAAGAAAATGCAAACAAGGTCTTCGCTATGTACAGAAAATGTACATATTTATATTGTAAAGCGATTGAAAACGGTGCAACTCTTGAAAAATTGACGGTGAAATTCAGCACAAATGACACCGGACGCATTTCAAAACATAAACAAGGACGTAGTACTACGTGACACAGATAAATTATTAATAGCTTTGTGAAAAAATAAAATAGGAGAAAAATATATGGAAGATATGATTGAACTTAAAAATGTCAGCAAAACATATTATACCGGAGATAATGAATTCAAAGCTTTGGATAATGTTGATATAAATATCCGAAAAGGACGGTTTGTGGTCATTTTGGGTCCTTCCGGTGCAGGTAAATCCACACTTTTGAATCTTATCGGGGGAATGGATACCCCTACGAGCGGTGAGATAGTTTTTAACGGGGAGAACATTACAAAGTACAATGAAAAAAAACTTTCGGATTACAGGGCCAGGAATATCGGGTTTATATTTCAGTTCTATAACATACTCCCGACTCTGACGGCATTGGAAAATGTGGAAATAGTTAAAGATGTGACAAATAACACCTGCGACTGTTGGGAAGCACTTGAAAGCGTCGGACTTTTGGCTCACAGCAGGAAATTTCCTGACCAGCTTTCGGGAGGTGAACAGCAGAGGGTTTCTATCGCAAGAGCAATAGCCAAAAATCCACCGCTGCTTCTGTGTGATGAACCGACGGGCGCACTTGATTCAAAAACTGGAGTGGAGATACTGAAACTCTTGAAAAAACAGTGTTCGGATTCTAATGGCGGGAATACAGTTCTGATAGTAACGCACAATTCTCTAATTGCTGAAATTGCAGATATAGTTATACGCTTAAAAAATGGCAGGGTTGAAGAAACGTGTTTAAATAAATCCCCCATGGATATTGATGAAGTGAAATGGTGATTATGATGAATAGCCTTGACAGAAAACTTCTTAGAGATATATGGAAAAACAAGCTGCAGTTTTTAACGATTTTTATAATGGTGTTTTTAGGAGTCTTCTGCTTTGCGGGCATACATGCTTACATGGACGGAATGGCTGAAAGCGGCAGTTCGTATTATAAACATCAGAATTTGCAGGATCTTTGGGCATACAGCACAAATTTTTCGAAAAAGGACGTCGATGGTGTAAAGAAAATAAATAATGTAAAAAATGCAGAAAGAAAACTGACAGTTACTACGACATTAAACGGATTTAAGGATGTTTCTCTTGATACAAATTTTATAGAATCAAATGAGATATCCAAATTTCATGTTACAAGCGGTGAAAAGTTCACAAAGGGTAAAGCGGGTGTATGGGTTGATTCATACCTTGCCGATAATATTGGATTAAAGCTGGGTGACATGATAAGCTTGAAATACAAGAAGTATAATATAAAAGAAAAAATATTGGGGCTCATCACAGTACCCGATCACATGTATTCGATCAAAGATGACACTGCTATATTCCCTAATCACAAAGACTGGGGATTTGCATATATGTCAATAGAGCAGTTCCCGGATCAGATAGTGTATGACGAAGTAAAAAAGCATATTGCGGAGAAGAATCCTTTGCTTGAATCATCAAAAATCACAAATGCTCAAGTGCATGATCTTGTACCCGGATTCAAGATATCAAAATACAGAGTATTCAATACGATGATGATTGATGTAAATGACACATCTAAGATAGGTACCGTAAAAAAAGATATAAGAAAGAAAATAGACGGTATAACTGCATTGACAGAGCGAAAAGATGATATATCGTATTCATCTTATGAGGCAGAAATCGATGAGGGAAAAACGTATTCCACGGTATTTACGGCTCTGTTTCTGTTTATAGCTGCATTATCTGTCGTGACTACTATGAACAGGTTTGTGAGAAAACAGCGGATACAGATAGGTACGATGAAGGCGCTGGGAATCAGACGAGGAAAGATTGTACACCATTATATGGCTTTTGGATTTTTGATAAGTCTTTTGGGCGCGGCACTCGGCATAGCGGTAGGCTGCAGCACAATAGGAAAATACTTTCTTGACATGGAAGTAAGTTATTTTGAACTCCCCAATCCAAACACGGTAATCCTGCCGGCAGTTTATGCAATGGCGGCTGCAACTGTAATTGTTGTGATGTTTGTGACATACCTTTCGACTGCAGGAATATTGAAAGAAAAAGCTGCAGACAGCATAAGAGTCGAAGCTCCCAAACATAAAAAAAGAAAATTTAAAATGACTACGTGCGGGCTGCTTTACAACGGGAGCCTTTCGACTAAATGGAGTTTAAGAGATATTGCCAGAAATAAAGGCAGGAGTATAATGGCGCTTGTAGGCGTAATAGGATGCACCATGCTCGTAATTGTGGGGTTCGGAATGCGTGATACTATGACAAACTATATGGAATGGGAGTTTTCAGATCTTTGCAATTTTAACTACAAGATGACTTTAGATAAAGATATAACTAATAAGGAATACGAGTCACTTAAAAATGTATACGGGAATGCGACAAGTCAGACGGTCAATATCGAAACTGAGCTCAAAAATGAAAACCTGATGAATACTCTCGTTGTGACTGATGCCGGAAAAAAACTGCGTTTTACAGATGAAAAAAAACAATTCATGTCGCTTTCAGATGACGGAATTTATGTGACAGTGAAATATGCGCGGCTGCATGGAATAAATGTCGGCGACATTATCAGCTGGCACATTACCGGCGCAGATAAAGTACACAAGACAAAAGTAGTCGGTTTTAACAGAGACCCGCAAAATCAGGGATATACAATGACGAAAAAATGTTTTATCTCTGAAGGGGAAAAGTATAGAGCAGATACTATGTACACGGATAAAAAACTGTCAGAGAGCAAAACTCTGTCGGGTGTAAAGAAAATAACCAGCATAGTATCATTGAGAAAAGGAATGGGAAATATGCTTAACACAGTGAACAGCATGATATTTGTGATGTTGGGTGCGGCAGCGCTTCTGGCGTTTGTAATAATTTACAATTTGGGCATATTGTCGTTCAGCGAAAAAGAATACCAGTTTGCGACGCTGCGTGTGCTTGGATACAAGAATAAACAGATAGAAAAAATTTTTAAGACGCAGAACATATGGATAACTACCGCGGCAATAATCCTGGCCATACCTTTGGGTTATTTAATGGTGGATTATATATTCAGAAACGCAATCGGTGATGCATTTGATCTGACAGCAAATGTAAATGTCATATCTTATGTTGCGGGAGCCTTGTTTACCTTGGCGGTATCATATCTGGTGGGATTGCTGCTTGCGCGGAATATACGAAAGATAGATATTGTAAGCAGCCTTAAGAGCAACGAGTGAGTTCCCTTCTGTGCAAACAGGCAAAAATCCTGTCAACTACAAATGAAAATGTCCCGCTTTTTTTGAAGCATTAGTCCCGGTTTTTCGTGGCTTTTGCTTTGGATTAAAGGAGTTTATGATCCATCATAAAAAGTTTCTTTATCGAGATTCCTCCGGTCAAATGTTCATACCGGCGAATCGCTTGTTTCGTTTACAAGGTAACGTTGTGATCGTAACGATCTGTCGAAATACCTGAGATGTATCCTCGGAGCAGTAACATAGTCATTAATAGGCCGCTATGTTCAACTCGATCCTGTACGGCTGGGAATCTGCATATTTCATGAATGATGATCTCTTCCGGGGATGATCCATTGGAGGAATCCATACGTGGCCAGGAGCCTTTTCCGCAGGCGGTACAGATATTCGTTCAAATACAGGTATCTCCTCAAGCGCACATATATCTTTTTCATTGACTGTACAGAACAGTCTGCCATCGAAGGCTTTGATGATCATGGCTTTGGTGTTTTTCCGGTAGTAGTGCACCTGTCTGCCATAGCGGTTGATCATGCGGTAATGCTTATGTTTCCACTGTAGGTAATGCCCTGCATCGACCACTCTTTGCGTGATGATCGCAAGTGTAAGATTTATCTTTTCATCAGACGGTTGCTCTTCAAACACGGATTTGGTAGTATCGATTTGGAAAGCGAATTCAGTATTGTACTGTGGCAGGTACGAGAGTAAGAACTCATTAGCGGCATCGATCTCTGTTAAGCCTGCCAGTCGTAATTCGACTGGCAGGCTTTGACTGTAAGCTCTGAAACATCCTTTCTACGCGGGCTTTGGATTGAGGAACGCTGCTTTCTGTCAAGCTGCACGCTTAACTGCTTGCATGCATATCCAAATTGAGTACACGCATCATCTTTAAGATTGTTCACACCTTTCTTTCTGAACTCGAAAACGGTTCTGTGGTCTGTGAAAAAACCATATGGAATGCCAAAAGTTTTCAGTATCTGCTGAAAAAGATGGTAATAGCCGTTCAGAGTTTCCTGAGTATCGAAATATGCAGCTGTTATGTTGCCGGTGCAGTCATCTACAGATATGTGCAAATGAGTAATGGTATTACCGAACCAAAGATACGGTGATGCATCCAGCTGCTACTGCTCACCGAAGAATGTTTTTCCGGGTTTTCGGCTATGAGCGTCCTCGACTGCAACGATGTTCTTCTGAAGCTCTTTTTTCTTTCTCGGTAAGGCTGACTGTTTTTCCTGCCTGAGTTTCTTTGCTATGCGCTTTTGCTTGGACTTGTTAACCTTGGGTGACAGAATGTATTCAGCTTCGAGAATATTGTGTACAGTACCAACGGACATGTTAATGCCTTTGTTTCTTTTCAGAAGTTCGCAGAAATGGGTGAAATTCGCATCCCGGCATTTTTCGTTGTAGAGTTGCATTATTCGTGAACGCATTTCCGGTGGAATAGTTGTTGCCGGCTGCCTCCCGTGATTCCCGTGTACGAAAAACGCTTTGCCTTGATCTTTGTAACCTTTGATCATGCGGTTTATCTGCCGACGTGTGACTTCGAGCTCAACAGCAGCCCTATTTTTGTTGCCATCTGTTTCGACAAGCTTTTTTATGACTTTGTATTTCTTTTGTTCATTCATCCTAAGATTGATCCTCCTGATAATTGTGTCCTCCTCTCTGATCGATATGACCTTTATGCATATACTTTATCAGAATCGGGACATTTTCATTTGTGATTACTCAGGACATTATCATTTTCAGTTTAGAAACCTTCTGTGCAAACAGGCAAAATGTAATGTGATAAGACATCTGTTACAGAAATAGATAAAAAAGAGAGATACTTTGATACAATAAGTTTCGACTGAAAAACAAAGGTATCGAAAGGAGCATCTCTGATGAAAAGTATAACCGAAGAAATGCGATATCGCCGGCGTTTATG
>DAISVU010000017.1:0-28171 GCA_036839975.1 Bacillota bacterium
TTTCGTATCTGTGGTAAAATACTTTTATCTGCAAGAGTTTTTACAGCACATCAAGACTTTTTCCTCAAAAGTAGTAAATTGGTAGTAAATTCAATCGGTTCTCTTGCAAATATCCTTGTATTTCAAGGGGTTTGAGGGTTAATTATTAAAGTTTCTATAGGAAAAATTATATGGAACATTGTATGAATATCGATTATCTCCTAAGAATATTGCGGGTTCATTTTTCGCCAGAGTTATAGTTTCTTTAATAGCGGGAACTGTAACTTCAGGAATCAATGCTGTTTTTATATATTTTCTGACAGGTATAAATTTACTAATGTATATCAAGAACATAGTTTTTATTGTAATCTGTTTAGGATCTACATATGTTTTCTTGGCATGTATAATCGGATTGCTTGCAAAAAGCTTTAATGGATCAGCGGTGTTTTCAATGGTAACGGCTGTGTTATTATGGTTTTTATCAGGAGCAACGGCATCGATTAATTATGCAACCGGTATCCTAAAGACCATTGCTTTATGCATTCCGAATTCATATGGATTAGCACAAATCAGAGATTGTGTTTTCGGAATGGAAATGTCAAATATAAATGGCAATACCGGATGGAAAATAATTATTGGGTACATGAGCGCTCTAATGTTCATATCATTGTTAATGTATATCAAAAAATTAAATCGACAAATAAGATAGAATAAAAGCCTCAAATAAGGTATAGCTGTATGCCGCAGTCAATAATGTCTGCGGTTTTATGTTGCTCAAAAATAATAGGCAACAAGATGAAGTAAAACAGAAATAATGAAAAAGCATTAAAGAAAGAGAATTGATATATAAATTAAACGTGTAATTTACAGTTTGCCGCAATCACTGAATTGGAATAGCGTATTACGGCACAGCGGCCGTTGTTGAAAATTCAAAAAAGCTTTAACATGGACGGAGACTGCTGAATAGTACAACTCTCTTGCCATAGACCGGAGTTTTGTGTAAGGCAGACTGACGGAGAAAACATATTGACAAGAAACGATATATGCGCTAAACTTTATATATCGATAATAATAGATGTGAGATGCATTATGACAAACTACAAAGAAATTATAAAAATATTCAAGGCCTTTGATGATTCAAACAGGCTAAGAATTCTGGAGCTGCTTCAGGATTCTGAAAAATGCGCATGTGTACTGCTGGAAGATTTAAACATAGGACAGTCAACATTATCGCATCATATGAAGATCCTCTGTGATGCCGGAGTAGTTGATGGCAGAAAAGAGGGGAAGTGGATGTATTATTCCATTTCAGAAGAAGGCGCAGATAAAGCGAAGAAAACACTGGCTGAAATTACAAAGATAACAGGAACGGGTGAGAGAAGTAAGCTGTGCTGCGAATGCGATCTTTCAGGAAATCAAAGATATCGTCTCTGAATTGCCCGATGAGATCGTTGAGAGATATTATGGCTGCGGGTCGCCGATACCGGACGACATCAAGGACCTCACCGTCCTTGATCGTGGTTGTGGTACAGGAAGAGATGTTTACGTGGTGTCAAGGCTTGTCGGGGCAGGCGGCAAGGTCATCGGTATTGACATGAATGATGATCAGTTTGCCGTTGCAGAAAAATATAAAGATGAGATAGCAAAGAAGTGGGGCTTTTCAAACATTGAATTCAAAAAGGGCTATATAGAGGATCTCGCATCTGCAGCTATTGCGGACGGTACGATCGGTCTGGTTATTTCCAATTGCGTGATCAATCTTTCTCCGGATAAAGACAGGGTGTTTTCGGAGATATGAGTTCTGAAGGACGGAGGCATGCTTTATTTCAGCGATATATTTGCAGACAGAAAAGTGCCTGATGAGATCAATACACATCCGCTTCTGCTTGGCGAATGCCTCGGAGGATCGATGTCCTACGATGAATTTAGAAAGATCATGACCGGCAGGGGTTGGAAACGATATTATGAAGTAGTCTCATCTACAGAAAGATCAATCAACAATGAAGAGATTGAGAAGATAATCGGAGATATAAAATATACATCCGACACAGTCAAAGCTGTAAAGAATCCTACATGCAGCTGTTGCTGCGGATCTTCCGAGTAACTGTATTAATCTGTTGAGGAATAATCATGTCACAGACGTGGAGCAAAATTAAGAAAAAAATTGGAGCGGGATTTGCTTTGCCATACATTATCGGGGATCGGGGCGGGTTCGTTATTACTACACACTGTAACGGAAGGCTCATGATCAAGCAGCGATTTTTGATATCACGGTCGATGGTGAACGTACTTTCGCGCAGATCCGGTTAATGAGGCTAAT
The DNA here is from genome assembly GCA_036839975.1 of Bacillota bacterium. Taxonomy (GTDB): domain Bacteria; phylum Bacillota; class Clostridia; order Peptostreptococcales; family Anaerovoracaceae; genus RGIG7111. The sequence goes on from DAISVU010000017.1 coordinate 2,300, forward strand.
TGCGATTCGATTATAATGTTAAGACCTTGTAATTGCAAGGCTAAGGGCTGTAGGCGTATCTGATTCAAGTATACGCTTATTTTTATTCTTAGCTGAGTGGGAATAACCCCCGGGAGGGCTTGTATGCCTGTTGTAGTTATTGTTAAATAATAAGTAATATGCAATGTATGGAAAAAAGGGGAAAAGAAAAAAGGAGCAAAAATGATGGAAGGACTAAAAAGAAGCAAAGCTGTTTTTATCATGGCAATCATTGTTGTTATGTGTATGATACTTTTGTCGGGATGCGGCAGTAACACTTCAACTGATTCAGATACACTGGTGGTTGCATGCAGTGAAGAAACCGGTGATTTAAACCCGCACACTTATGACTCGCCGATGTGGATTCAGTCTTTGGTTTACGAAGGAATAACACGGTTTGAAAATGGAAAAGTCGTTTCGGGAATCGCAAAATCCTGGAATGTTTCTAAGGATGGCAAGACTTATACATTCCATTTGGATAAAGAAAACAAGTTTAGCGACGGTACACCTGTAAATGCAAAGATCGTGAAAAAGAACTTTGACGCAGTGCTTGCTTGTAAGGAAAATCATGATTGGATGGAAACATACCGTGTGTTGAAATCCGTTGATGCGATAGATAAGTACACAGTCAGATTCAACCTAAGAGCGCCGTTTTCCGGTCTGCTGCAGGAGCTTTCACTGTCAAGACCTGACAGAGTCGGAGCTGAAGCGATGTTTCCGAAGAACGGGGATACCAGCAAATCTATAGATAAACCTATCGGCAGTGGTCCGTGGAAGCTGGCTGAGCATAAAGAAGATGAATATGCTGTATTCGAACGAAATGAAAATTATCATGGAACAAAGCCTGACTTCAAAAAGCTGAAGGTTATGATTATCCCTGATATCAACACTGCAGCTAATGCTCTCAAAAGTGGTGAAATCGATATGATTTATGATTTAGACGGCCAGATGACGGGGGATGTTTACAATGAATTGAAGGACAGCGGATATAAGGCGAATATATCTGATCCGGTTGCAACCAATATGGTGCTGGTCAATACGAACAGTGGTGTCACAAAAGAAAAGGCTGTTCGCAAGGCATTGGAATATGCAGTGGATAAGAAGAGCATCGCCAAGGGGATTTACAATGACTTACAGCCTGCAGCGGATTATCTTATGAATCCAAAGACAACTTACTGTAATGATCCTAAACTAAAAGTATATAAGAAGGATCTGAAAAAGGCAAAAAAGCTTTTGGACGGCGCGGGTTGGAAATACAGCAAAGATGATAAGATCCGTACAAAGAACGGCAAAAAACTGTCGATCAGGTTTTTCTATGAAGGCGAAAATGAATCCATAAAAAATATTGCTCAGGTTCTTCAGTCCCAGTATGAGGAAGTAGGAATCGAAGTCAAACTGGTTGCACAGGACAGTAACAACTATTATAAGTCTCAGAAAAAAGGAGAGTTTGAGTTGCTTCAGGCAGCAACATGGGGGGATCCATTTGACCCGCATTCGTACATGTCGTCCTTCCGTGTTCCGGGACATGGAGATTGTGCGGCACAGAAGGGCTTAAAAGAAAAACCTAAGATTGACCGGGCTGTGGCTAATGCTATGAATGCTATGGATAAGAGAGTGATTGAAAAGAACTATCATTATATTCTTGAAACATTGACTGATGAGGCTGTTTATATTCCTTTGACGTATACAACTACACCATATGTTTACAATAGTGACAAGCTTTCAAATGTTACATTCAATACAAGAGTGGATGTACCGTATGAAAAATTTAAGTGTGTAAAAAAATAATATCGATACAAGGGATAAGGGAAGAGCCTGCTACCAGGGGAACCGTTGATGATATAGAGTTCTTTTAGTAGCAGGTTTTTTATAGGCTTTATTAATGAAAGGCAGCAGGTGATATATATGTTGAAGTATGCTGGTAAACGTATTCTTATGCTTATTCCTATTTTAATAATCGTTTCTATACTTGCATTTGGGCTGGTAAGGCTAATGCCGGGAAATGCGGAAATGGCGTATTTGCAGGCATCGGGGATTCCGCCTTCGGATAAGGCGATTAAGAATATCTCTAAAGAGCTTGGATTGAATAAACCGCTTATTGTGCAGTACGGTGATTGGATAGGCAAAGCGATCAAGCTGGATTTTGGGAAATCATATATTACGAAAAAAATCGTTAAAGAGGAGATTCTGGGCGCATTTAAGAATACAGTCTCATTGGCAGGAATATCTACTTTTATAATAATTATTATAAGTGTACCTATGGGGGTTTTATCTGCTGTGAGGGCTAATAAAGAACTCGATCATGTCAATCGTATACTTGCTTTTGCGGGAAGCTCTATGCCGTCTTTTTGGCTGGGACCTTTGCTGGTTCAGGTTTTTTGCCTTGCGCTGGGCTGGCTCCCGGTGCAAGGAATAGGAGGATGGCAGCATATGGTATTGCCGGCATTCACGCTAGCAGTGCTGTATATCGCAACATATTCCAGGACATTGAGGAACAGTCTGCTTGAAAATATGAATCGACGTTTCGTGACCTATGGACGAGCTCGGGGGCTGGCAGAGCAACGCATTGTATTGCATCATGTTCTGCGTAATTCGCTGATTCCGGCGGTAACATCTTTTGGTGTGAATTTCGGTCATATGTTGGCGGGAACGACTATCGTTGAAGTGATTTTTTCCTGGCCGGGTCTTGGCAGGCTGGTAATTGAGGCAATCCAGGAAAGAGACTATCCGATGATACAAGCTTATGTTGTTTTGATGGCAGTTGTCTTTATTATTGTTAATTTGATTACTGATTTGGTAACGGTAGCTTTGGATCCGAGAATGAGGGAGACTTTGTAAATGAAATTTAAACGACTAATGAGAAAGTTATTTCAAAACAAAATGACTTACGTCTGTTGTGCGATTCTTATGCTGATTGTTCTGGCGGGAATCCTGCCACCGTTACTGGCACCGCACGATCCTCTGCAGCAATATCTTGAACAAAGGCTGGCGGGACCTTCTATGGACTACCCGCTGGGGACCGATCAGTTTGGGAGATGTATCTTGTCCAGAATATTATTTGCAGCACGAGCTACATTGGGATTTGCGATTTTATGTACTTTAATTGCGGCTTGTATCGGGATTTTTCTTGGGACGATAGCAGGGTTTAAAGGCGGGATCCCGGACAGTATTATCATGCGTATGTGTGATGTGCTATATGCATTTCCCGGGTTGGTAATTGTCATGGCGATCGTTGGATTTATCGGAGTCGGTATTGTCAACGTTGTCATCGCCATGCTGGTTTTGCAGTGGCTGTGGTATGCGCGAGTATCCAGAAATCTGGTAATGAGTGAAAAAAACAGGAGCTATATTTCTGCAGCTAAAATGGCCGGATGTTCTGACACGAGAATTATTTTTAAGCATATACTGCCTAATATCATTCCAAATATGCTGGCTATTTTCACGGTGGATTTTGGGCATACGATCATAGCCATTTCCGGATATTCTTTCTTGGGACTGGGGGTCCAACCTCCTCAGCCGGAGTGGGGCGCCATGATTAATGAGGGAAGGAATTTTCTTAACCGGGATCCGCTCCTCATGCTGTGGCCCGGAATAATGATATTGGTTGTTGTAGTCTCCGCTAATATCCTGGGCGATAAAATGCGTGATGCTATGGATAATTAAAGCAGACAGGAGGAAATCATTTTGGAAAATCTGATTGAGGTTAATGACCTTCAAATTTCTCTGAAAACAAAGAGTTCGTCAATCCTCGTTGTCGAAAATGTCTCTTTTTCTGTTAAAGAAGGAGGGGCTCTTGGAATCATCGGGGAAAGCGGAAGCGGTAAATCCCTTACCTGCCAGGGGATACAGGGTCTGCTGAGTTCCAAGAATTGGGATATAAAAGGTACGATTATGATAGACGGGGAAAAATTTGATTTGTCTGACGGTCGGAATATGCGTGATATGCGCGGCGATACTATGGCGATGATAATGCAAAACCCGGTTACTGCTTTTGATTCAGTGATAAAGATCGGAGAGCATTTTAAAGAGACAATCAACAACAGAAAGGGTAATAAAGAAAGTGACCGTGAGATCCGGAAAGATGTGGCAGCACTGTTGGAACGAATGAGAATACGTGATCCGGAGGCGGTTTTGGATTCCTATTCTTTTCAGTTATCAGGTGGAATGCTGCAGCGAATCATGATTGCTCTTGCTCTTGTTGTGAAACCGAAGCTCCTTATAGCTGATGAACCTACAACTGCACTGGATCGTACCGTTGAGCATGAAATAATTGCTCTGCTGAAAGAATTGAAGAACGAATATAATATGTCGCTTCTGATAGTTTCCCATGATTTGAGCGTGATCGAGGACTTAGTGACGGACCTGGCGGTGATGTATGCAGGCAGATTTGTTGAAACAGGCAAAATGGATATGATTCTCAGCACACCGGAGCATCCTTATACAGAAGGTTTGTTTAAGTCCAGACCGGCTTTTCTCAAGGAAAGATTGCCGGAAATGAAGGGGCAGCCGCCCACATTGGAGGAACGTATGAATGGATGCGCATTCTTCCCGCGGTGTCCCCTTGCACAGGAATATTGCAGCAGTGAATGTCCTTCGCTGGTTCTCAGAGATGACGGACGCAAGCTGCGGTGTTTTAGAAAATAGAAGGTGGAAAATTATGGCTTTAATAGAAATAAAAAATCTTACAAAAAAATTCAAAGTGAAGCAGCGGGGGAAGCCGTATATGCTGATGGCAGTCAATGATGTATCGTTGAAGATTGAAGAAGGCAAATGCATTGGTTTAGTCGGAGAAAGCGGCTGTGGAAAAACAACGTTGGGAAAATTGATAAGCCGTTTGGAAAAACCGTCAGGAGGAGATGTCCTTCTTGAAGGAAAGTCTATATACGGCAAGCGAAGCGATGGTGAAAGGAAAAAATTTGCGAAAGATATACAGATGGTATTTCAGGATAGCTTTGATGCAGTGGATCCACGATATACAGCGAATGATATTATCAGAGAACCGTTGGATAATCTTACAAATATGACGGAGTCGGAAAAAGATGAAAGAATCGAAGATCTTATGGAACTGGTCGGGGTGGCGATTCGGGAGAAGTATAAATTTGCGATGGAGTTCAGTGGAGGACAGCTCCAGAGGATATGTATCGCAAGAGCATTGGCCTCTAATCCCAGGGTAATGATTATGGATGAACCTCTCAGCAGTCTGGATGTATCGGTACAAGCACAAATACTTAATCTGTTTGGCGATATAAAACGGAAGATAAATATGACAAGTTTGTTCATTTCTCACGATCTGGAAGCAGTTTATTATCTGGCTGATTCGCTAGCCGTGATGTATGGGGGACGTATCATGGAGATAATTGACGATATCAATATGCTGAAGCAGATGAAACATCCCTATACGAGACTGCTGTTCCATTCTATTTTTAAGGATAAAGATAATCGTGAAGCAGAAAAAACTGCGGAGGAAGCGGAAATAATATGGATTGATCAGATGATACAGAAAGCAGGTTATACAGGATGTCCTTTCCGCAATAGATGTGCTTGGCGTACAGAAAGTTGTAATGAAGAGATACCACTGAGAGAAATAGGGAAGGGACATTTTGCGGCTTGCCATCGGCTGGGAGGATAGTTTGAAGACATGTTTAAACAATATTTGAAAGTAGCTACATACATAAAATACATATGTAGTGAAGTAGTAGTTAAAATTATACTTGGATTAATCGTTACGGCGACCTATGTTGGACAGGCAATATGTCTGGCACGGGGAACTGCGGTAGTTTTTAGTTATGAAAGTTTTCGAAGTGCCGCTATCTGGTATTTAGGAGTTCTTGCTCTTATTATTTCCCGCAGTGCGCTGATACGTTATCTGGAAGGATATACAAAGGAAATAGGAGGAAGAATCAAAGCAGTACTGCGCGAACAGATTGTAGATAAGCTGCTGAGGCTGGGGCCGGCATATCAGAATGATAAGAGATCCGGACGAATGCAGTCATTGGCGACTGATGGCGTAGAATATCTTGAGGCTTATCTGGTCAACTATATTCCACAGGTATTTATTGTGATTTTTTCTGTAATCCCGATGGTTATTTATATTTATTCATTGAATTTGATTACAGGAATGATTTTAACGGCAGCAATTATATTTGCAGTCGTAGTTCCTCATATGCTCATGCCATGGACAAGTAAAGCCAGTATCGGATACTGGCGAGGATATGCTGTCCTCAATTCTCAATATGTTGACACTATGCAGGGAATGAATACATTGAAGATATTTGCCGCTCAGAACAGAAAGGGGGATGAACTGCGTCATGACAGCGAGGAATTTCGCCATCGCCAGATTGTCAATACGCGTAACTCTTTAATTTCTTCAGCAATGATCACCCTGATGATGGCAGTAGGAACTTCTATTACAACGGGTGTTGCAGCATATACATGCAGTGACGGAGAAATCAGTTATGCGGAACTTCTGACAATCATGTTTCTGACCATTGAATGCGTGAGGCCTGTGGGAGAGATGAACACTTACTGGCATTCGAGTTTTATGGGGCTGTCAGTTTCGAAAGAATTTCTGGAAATCATGGAAGAAACGGTATTGATAAAATCTCCTGAGAATGCAGAAATTTTTCCTGAAAGAGGCGTTAATGCGGAGATTCGGTTTAATGATGTCAACTTTCGATATTCAAGTAACAGGGAAGTTGCGGTCAATAAGCTGTCGTTCTCTGTAGATAAAGGCAGTACTGTAGCATTCGTAGGGGAATCGGGATCCGACAAGTCTACAATTATAAATTTATTGCTTCGATTCTATGATGTGGAACAAGGAAGCATTTGCATACGAGACAAAGATATAAGAACACTGGATTTGAGAGAACTGAGAAACAATATTTCGATTGTGTTTCAGAACTCATATCTATTCTTTGGAACGGTTCGTGACAATATCAAGATGGCAAGACCTGACGCTACAGATGAGGAAGCAGAGGAAGCGGCACGTATTGCCCGTGCTCATGAATTTATAATTTCCTTGGAAGATGGATATGAAACAATTGTTGGTGAGCGGGGTGTCACACTCTCCGGCGGGCAGCGACAAAGAATTGCGATTGCCCGCGCTGTTTTGAAAGACGCACCTATTTTGGTATTGGATGAAGCAACATCGAGTGTGGATGCCGCAACGGAAAAGATGATACAGGAAACCTTAGAGGAACTTCATGGACGATATACGATGCTGGTGATTGCGCATCGTCTTTCCACGATTCGTAATGCGGAAATGATTTTTGTACTTGATAATGGAAAAATAGTGGAACAGGGAACCCATGATGACTTGTTTAAGAAGAAGGATGGCTTGTACAGAGGACTTATAGAGGCACAGGAGGAAAGAGAGTCATGTTAAAGGATATAAAATATATGCTGGAGCATTTGAAACCATACCGTTTAAGGATCGCAGCCGCAGTAGGATCGGGCATCATGCGTGAGATATGTATAATGGCAGCTGTTGGCGTTTGCGCTTACATGGCGGCATTTCTTGCAGCAGGAGGACATTTCCGGGATTGGATGTATCTTGAGATATTGGCCGCCATAGTCATATTGCGTGCGGTATTTACTTATTTGGATTCTTTTATTTCACACGATGTAGCCTATCATATATTGGTAGATTTCCGGGTGAAGCTTTATGGAGCTTTTGAGAAAATATCTCCGGATATTTTGTTTTGTCAGCGTTCAGGACAGACAACGACAACTTTGATGAATGATGTAGAGGTTTTAGAATGGTTCTATGCTCATACGGCGGGGGTTGTTGTAGTAGACAGTGTGGTAATTGCTGTTGTAACGGCTTTTCTGGCTAATCTTAATTGGAGACTGGCTGTACTGATGCTGATCGGGGCAGTGCTGATTGTTCTGGTTACGTTTGTTAATCGCAAACAAGCCGGCGAACAGGGATGGGAGAGTCGGTTTCGATTGGGAGAAGCTAATTCGGTAACATTGGAGGGAATAGCAGGTATGCCTGAATTGCTGACATTGGGAGCAGATGAGCGATATAAAAAGAAAAACCGAAGATTTATGGATGCACTGACCAAAATACAGGTGGCTTATGCCAAGAGGATGGGAAAGGAAGGCGGATTATTTCATCTTGTTTCAGGAGGTTTTGCAGTAATTATTAATATCTGTGCCGTTTGGCTGACCCTGCATGGTGAACTGGCGATGGAATGGTTTGCGGTGGTTGGATCTACTATCTGGCTGGTATATTCTCCGCTGCTGGAGTTATGTAATATGATTAGAAATTTTGGAATAATATTTTCTGCCGCCGCTCGTATTGCTAAAGTGCTTAAGACCCCGCCTGTGATCAAAGAGGAAGGAAAAATTACTGATGTTTTCGCTTTGAATTCAAATATCACTTTTGAAGGAGTTCACTATCGCTATACAAATACAAAAACCGACGTGCTCAACGGTATAAATTGTCAAATTAAAGAAGGCAGTATTACGGCTTTTATTGGAGCATCAGGTGCAGGCAAGACGACATGCATCAGACTGCTGGATCGTATATGGGATGTAAGTGAAGGCAGGATATGTATAGGCGGCCTGGATATTCGCGAGACGACACTTGATGCGCTGCATAAATTGATTGCTGTAGTTCCACAAGAGGTATATTTGTTTCATATCTCGATTAAAGAGAATATTCGTCTCGGAAGGCCAGAGGCAAGCGATGAAGAAGTTGTTCGCGCTGCGCAGAAGGCGGAGATTCATGATTTTATCATGTCACTTCCTGAAGGTTACGAAACGAATGCCGGTGAACGCGGGATCCAGATGTCCGGCGGTCAGAGACAGCGAATCGCAATCGCCAGAGCACTTTTGATGGATTCACCGATATTGATTATGGATGAGGCAGTGTCAAATCTCGATACAAGAATGGAGCAGGAAATACAGAAGACTATAAAAGGGATGTCAAAAAATAAAACGGTTGTATTAGTGGCTCATCGTCCTTCGACGATCATGCAGGCAGATCATCTTATTGTACTCGAGCGCGGCAGGGTTGTCCGGGAAGGCCGACCTTCGGAAATCATGAATAAAAAGTTAAAGTCTTAAAAATTTATTGTAAAGATATAAATTTGAAAGAAATCCAGGAGACAGAATTTCAGAATTGCTTTTTGGAAATACATTTGAAAATTTTTGATGCATTCGTGACTGCTTGTCTTGCTTGTGTCTTACATTTCTCATAGAAACAGAAAACATTTTCCAGGTCAAACACTTTAATTTCTTTTGTATATATTTTTAACAATAAATCATGAAATTATAAGCATAAGAAAGGAACTGGTGAAAATGAAAATAATGGATTACTTTGCGATTCATATAGTACCTAGACTTTTTAGAGGGAAAGGCCTGGTTCACCCTGCAGAGACAGGTAAATTGACCGATATGGTCAGCTGTGTCAGAGAATATGATGTAAACATTTTCTTTATTCATAAAGGCAATAAATGCATTGTTATAGATGCAGGCTATAAGAACCATATCGGATTGCTGCCCGGATGTGAAAAGATAGGTGTTGATCCGGGTAAAGCTGATGCACTGTTTCTTACCCATGTGGATCCGGATCATGCGGGAGGGCTGGATATTAGACAAAAGAATTACTTTGATAATGCAGATGTTTATCTTGGTGAGATCGAGGAGAACTATCTGAAAAATAATTTTTATCGTAAGAAGATCGGCCCGTTCGGCTTGAAAAATTCAGTAATAATAAGCAGCGGATATCACCTGCTTAAGGACGGCGAAACTGTCAGGATCGGAGATATAAAGATTACGGCTTTTCTGGTTAAGGGGCATACGTTGGGTCATATTTGTTATCTAGTTGATGATACAATGCTTTTTACAGGGGACTCCATTGCTCTCAATCGAGAAGGCGGCTGGTGCTTTTTTGACCTTTTCAACTATGACAGTCAGATGAATATGAAATCGTTGGCGTTGTTGAAGAAAAAACTTGACCTGTCAAGGGTACGGTATCTATTCACTTCACATAACGGTTTTACAGATAACGCATACAGCGCATTTGATTATATAGATGTGCTGCCGAATGTAAAAGCCAAAGGGTTTGTTTTTGATAAAACAGCACCTTACGACTGCTTTTCCGAAAAGAAGCGATGAAACTTCGATCAGTGAATAGCGGTAAAATCGTATCATTTCAGCGATATGATTCCTGGAAAGAAATTATCAAAGAGCCTGAGATACAGCCTTTTAAAATACTATTATATAATTCAAGATCGACAGGGGTTTATTTTTACGACAAAGAGGCTCTTTTAATGGAAGAGAGAATCCCTCGGGGTATTCTGGACAGTATCGGTGAAAATACAAAAGAGTATTCCATAATTGCTTCTGTGGCAAGATATTACAACTTTGACGATATGACAAAGAAATTCATAGAAAGGCACCCCAAATGTAATATAATAAATTTGGGTGTCGGACTTGACACGTTTGCCAATCGCATAGAAAGACCGGATATAACATTTTTTCAAATCGATTTTGAGGAAACGATGAATGAAAGAAAACTGTGGTTGAAGCAGCTGCCGAATGAAGTATTGATATCAGGAGATATTTTTAAATTGAAATGGACTGATGAGATATCGGATAAGTCTCTTCCTACATTGATGCTTGCGGCCGGAGTTTTTCAGTATTTCCACGAGGAAGAAATCTTGACATTTTTAAAATCCATAAAGGGCAAGTTTCCTTCAGGAGAAATCATTTTTGATTGTACTAATACAACAGGAATAAAATATGCGCAAAAGTATGTGAAGAAGACGGGAAACACATCGGCAATGATGTACTTTGCTGTTGATAATCCAAAAGACATTGCAGACAAGTGCGAGATGGAGCTTGTTGATTACAGGGTATTTTATACACAGGCGCGAAAACAGCTGAAAAGAAGAACCGGGTTATATACGCGGATTGCAATGCGAGTGTGTGATAATGGACACAGAGCGCATATAGTACACCTGAAGCTGAACCGCTCTTAATACAAACGCATAAGCGGGCAGGCATGTAAAATTACAAGGAACGGAAAAACTGAGAGAGTATTTTCGCGAGAATATGATTGTTTTTTGAAAAAGGTATTTATGTTGATAATGATATCAAAAGCGTAATCATCGTTGTACTATTTTTTTAAGGTATCTTTCATCTGCTCGGCAGCTCTGTAAATCGCTGCGCGTTCCCTGACAGAGCAGCCCTGGATAAGGTCGTGAAAGTCTTTATCGTAGGCATCTTTGACGGCGTTTAGACTGTCATATACAAGCGCATCTAAAGTGGTATGGAGAGCATTGGCGATTCGCACAAGCGAAGGCAGACTAACCTTGGTCATACCATTTTCAATATGACTTAAGTGGGTCGTCGAGATTCCGGTTTTTATGTGTATAACAGCCTGTGTAAGGCCCTGTCTCCTGCGCTCGGTCGCTATTCGTATTCCCAAAGCTTCGTAATCAAGTTCATCAGACTTACGGTTATTATCTGATCTGAAGTCTGCTCTCATTTGCTTACCTCCAAAAGTGAAATTGTATACACAGATTTCATAATCTAGCAATATTTTAAATGTTGTAGGCGAAGGTTTTAATTAATTGAATACACATATGAATAGAAAAAATATGCATACAGTTAAAACAGTGGTGAAAAATCTATGGGAACCTGTTATAATCTTAAAGCACAAGACAGATATCGAACTTTCGGGTCTGTGGTTGAAAGGCCAGGCCAGCTACGGGCGAAAGGCTCCACGTAAGCTGATCCGCAAGGCGGCAGTGAGCATGGCGTAGTTTAGAAGTAAGTCCTCTGACAAAGTCAGGTAAAGGCAGATGTGGGGGCAAAGACCAGGTCAGCCGAAGTTCGATATCTGTCTTCTGCTTCAGTGGCAGGTTTGCCTTTTGATCTGTAATTGTGCAATGCGCGGCGCCTTAAGTAGACATATGCGCTTGAATTAAAGACGACATAAAGCGACAAATAAAAAAGGCAACTAATTGGTCATTATTAAGGATTTATTAAGCTTCTGTGTGCTATAATAAAAACAGAAAACCGAATAGAGACGATAATACCGTGGCAAAAGGGAGGTATATTATGAAAGTAGTAATATCATGCAAAAATTTCAATGCCAGTGATAATCTCAAGGAAACTGTTGAAAAGAAGCTGAATAAGCTGGATAAGTTATTCTCTAGTGAGACGACCGCGAAAGTAATGCTCAAACCAGAAGCCAACAAGTATAAAGTCGAGGCAACTATAACAGCTAAAGGTACTATTTTCAGGGCAGAAGAAGTAACAACCGACCCGTATGAAGGCGTTGACAGGGTGACGGACAAGTTATCGCGCCAGATGTCTAAGTTCAAGACAAAATTGCAGCGTAAGTATAAAGATAATAAAGCTTACAATTTTGCTGAACTGCCGGAGATTGAAGATGAACAGAAGGAGATAGAGATCGTTAAGAGGAAAAAATTCGAACTTGAGCCTATGACGGTTGAGGAAGCCATCATGCAGATGGAACTCCTGCAGCATAATTTCTTTGTCTTTCTCAATCTGGAAACAGATACAGTGGCGGTAGCATATAAAAGAAACAACAGCAATTATGGAGTGCTTGAGACTTCATATTGATATATTTATGCGGATTCAAATACCGCTTGCAGATGAGGTGCTTCTGCGTACCGACTTCAACTGAACAGGTATGAAGTTTTTATAGCTTCATGTGTAATCAAAGAAGGGAGCTCGTTAAAAAAATATAAATGCAGGAATTTTTCAGAAATGTCTTTTCGGATATTGGTATAAATGACATCGTAGATATACTTATAGTAGCGTTTATTGTCTATAAAATAATAGGATTCATACAGGAAACCAGAGCGGCACAGCTGGTAAAGGGCTTGCTGCTTTTGGTGTTAGCTACTTTTCTTTCGGATAAGCTTAACTTATACACTTTAAACTGGATGCTGAGCGGGGTGTTAACTCTGGGAGTACTCGCACTTGTAGTGGTGTTTCAGCCTGAATTGAGACGAGCTTTGGAATATTTTGGGCGCAGAAAATTCACAAGTTCATTTGGAAAAGTTGATAAAAACAAAGCGAAAAATGTATCGACAGAGATAACGCGCGCAATAGATTCTTTTTCAAATAACAAGACAGGAGTACTTATAGTCATAGAAAAACAGACGGCACTTTCGGATATAGCAGAAAGCGGCACCGTGCTCGATGCTGCAATATCGGCGGAACTTCTAGGAAATATATTCTATGAAGGCTCCCCGTTGCATGACGGCGCTGTTATAATAAGAGGAACCCGCATATTTGCGGCGGGCTGTGTCCTGCCATTGACGGCGAATAAGATGATAAGCAAGGAACTGGGAACCAGACATAGAGCGGGAATTGGTATAACAGAAAATTCGGATTCTGTAGCGATTATAGTTTCAGAAGAAACGGGCATAATATCTATTGCAAAAGACGGAAAACTCGTTCGATTTCTTGATGTAAAAACTGTTGAAAAGACACTGCTTGGCATTTACTTTACGAACGGCGAGGCTCAAGATAAACTGGCAGGCATTTCAGGTTTTTTCAAGAAGAAGCGCAGAGAGGGAGATGACAACGATGCTTAGAAACAAAAATATTGGCAGAATCCTTTCACTGCTTATTGCCGTCGTGCTGTGGGCTTATGTAATGGGTGAGATAAATCCGGAAACGACTATAAAATTTAAAAATATCAATGTTGAAATATTAAATCAGGAGTCGCTGGAAGATCGGGGGCTTGCGCTGGTAGGGACAAGGAATTATACGGTCGATATTGCTCTGGAAGGAAAACGTTCAGCCGTAAAGAAGGTTAAAAAAGAGGATATAGGCGTCACTGCGGATGTAACAGGCTATAAAAAAGGCACACATTACGTTGAGGTCAAAGTTTCAACGCCGGATAATACAAAGGTATCAAATATAAAAGAGTCAAGGATAAAAGTAAAGATAGATAGGCTTGTCGCTGTTCAAAAGGTCGTGAATGTGGTGCTTACGGAGAAGGGCAGCAGCGATCTTGAATTGGGAAACATTTCGGTAACACCGGAGGAAATAGAAGTGACAGGCGCTGAATCGACTGTTGCAAAGGTCAAAAATATCAATGTTGCAGTGACTAAAGCTCAGATAGAAGATGCAGATGGAGAAGAAGTACGGGCTGATGCAAAGCCTGTAGATAAAAACGGAAATACTGTGAAAGGTGTAACGCTGTCTGTGAATTCTGTAAATGTAAAAGCTAAGCTCTATCATTTCAAAACGGTTCCGTTAAAGGTTAATATCAAAGGGAAAGTTGGGGCCCGTTATCAGGTTGCGAACATGGATGTACCCAATGACATCACCATCAGAGGCTCGAAAACTGCGCTTTCAAAGATAGAATCAATTAAAGCGGATGTGGATATAAGCCGTGTTACCGAATCAACTGAACTGCCGGTCAATCCTAAGCTTCCAAAGGGAGTTCAGATATCCAACCGTTCTGATGACATGAAAGTCAAATTGACTTTGAAACCGCTTGCCATCAAATCACTCGAAGTCGACACAAAAAATGTAAAATTTACGCATGTGGGAACTGGACTTGAGGCTGAGGCTTATGGAGGCGCTATAGGAGTTACGATATCGGGGAGTGACAAAGTGGTCAAAAACACAAAAGCTGCAAATATAGAGATAGTGGCGGATCTTAAAGGTCTTGCTGCAGGAATGCACAGCGTGAACATTAAGGCAACGGACCAAGACGATTTGAGCACTGTAATACTTTCACCTAAAATAATAACGGTTACTATCACGGAAAAAAGAAGGTAACAGAGAGGTTTATAAAATGGGAAGATTGTTTGGGACTGATGGTGTCAGAGGTATTGCAAATGCCGACCTGACGCCTGAGCTTGCCTTTAGTTTGGGGAAAGCGGGAGCATATGTACTAGGCAGGACTAACAAGGACAAGCCTGTAATAATTATCGGAGCAGATACCAGGCTTTCAGGATATATGCTTGAGAATGCACTTACAGCAGGGATACTTGCGGTCGGCGGAAATGTAATAAGGGCAGGCGTTATACCCACACCTGCGATCGCATATCTTGTCAGATATTATAATGCCGATGCCGGAGCTGTGATTTCGGCATCACACAATACTTTTGAGTACAATGGTATTAAGTTCTTTAATGATCAGGGGTTTAAGCTTGATGATGATATAGAAGATGAAATCGAAAATCTGATCATAAGAGATATAGATATAAGCAACAACGTAACCGGTGAGGCGATCGGAAAGTGCCTCGAGGCTGAAGAAAGCATGCTTGATCTTTATGCTGATTTTCTGGTAAGATCGGCGGGTACTGATCTGAACGGAGTCAAGGTTGTGCTTGATTGCGCAAATGGCGCATCATACATAGTAGCGGAGAAGGTATACAGAGCCCTGGGTGCTGATGTCAGGATGATTGGAAACGATCCCAATGGGCTAAATATAAACAATGGGTGCGGGTCAACGCATCCCGAAAAGCTTCAACGTGAAGTCGTAAGAAGTGATGCACTGATAGGCATGGCATTTGACGGAGATGCCGACAGGCTGATTGCCGTGGACGAAAAAGGTGAGCTTATGGATGGGGATAAGCTCATATGCATATGTGCAAAGATGTTAAAGGATGAAGGAAAATTACCGGACAACAGAGTGACAGGTACTGTAATGAGCAACCTGGGATTTTATAAATATCTCGAAGGCATAGGCTGCACCGTGGATGTCACGGGAGTAGGCGACAGATATGTGCTTGAAAGAATGCTGCAGACGGGGTCTGTAATAGGCGGTGAACAGTCAGGACATATAATATTTTTGAATCATACGACGACAGGAGACGGGATACTTTCATCGCTTCAGTTGATGAAGGCTGTTTTGACATCCGGCAAAAAACCATCTGAACTTTCCGATGAAATAAAAATCTATCCACAGGTATTGAAGAATGCGGAGGTCCGGGAAGAAAAGAAAAACAAATATGAGCGTGATGATGATATAATGAACGCCATAAGTAAAGTTGAATCCGAGATGGAAGGAAAAGGCAGAGTGTTAATAAGACCGTCAGGGACAGAACCTCTCGTGCGTGTTATGCTTGAAGGTGAGGATATAGAGTTAATTACGAAGATTGCGGATGATCTTGCAGCACTTTTTACAAAAAAATTGGGATAGAATCCGGGTAAAACCGGGAATTATAGCAACAAGGAGGAATGTCGAATGTGCGGCATAGTAGGATATATAGGAGACCGGTCTGCAAAGGAAATAGTGATAGATGGGCTCAAGAAACTTGAATACAGAGGGTATGATTCTGCAGGCATAGCGCTTTGTAAAAACGGCAAGATAAAGATAAAGAAAGAAATAGGTAAAATAGAAAATCTTGAAAAGATAACGGGAGATGCTTCTTTTGACGGTAATGTAGGCATAGGTCACACGAGATGGGCCACGCACGGGACACCTTCAAAGGTGAATGCTCATCCGCAATTGAGTGCGGACGGCCGCATAGCGGTAGTTCACAACGGTATAATAGAAAATTATGAAGAACTCAAGGCAGAGCTGGAGCGAAAAGACATAAAATTCGTGTCTGAAACAGATACGGAAGTTATTGCGCAGATGATAGGAGCTCTTTATAAAGGCGACATTTTTGATGCGGTAAACAAGGCGGTCAAAAAATTTAGAGGATCATATGCCATAGGTGTAATAGCAGCAGATGAGCCTGATAGGCTTGTAGCTGTAAGAAAGGATGCCCCGCTTGTAGCCGGTCTCGGCGAAGACGGGAACTTCATTGCATCTGATGTGCCTGCGATTTTAAAGGAGACGCGTGATGTTTATTTTATTGATAACGATGAGACTGTAGTGCTTACAAGAGATGATGTCAAGATATATGATGACATCAAAAATCCTGTAGAACATCAGACAGAACATATTGAATGGGATATAAACGCTGCTGAAAAGGGCGGGTATGAGCACTTCATGATCAAAGAGATATTTGAGCAGCCCGAAGGTATAAGTGAAACGCTGCGCAGAAGACTGACGGATAGTGGAGAAATCAGGCTAGATAGTATATCCATGACTAAAAGAGACATACAAAATATCGACAGAATATATATAGTTGCGTGCGGAACAGCATATCATGCCGGAATAGCGGGGAAATATATAATAGAAAAGCTGGTAAAGATACCTGTGGAAGCTGACATAGCATCGGAATTCAGATATAGAGACACCTTCGTGGATGAACATACGCTGTTTATAGCAATAAGCCAGTCAGGTGAAACACAGGATACACTCGCGGCGCTTAGAAAAGCCAAAAAGCAGGGTGCGCGCGTTCTTTCGGTTGTAAATGTACTGGGAAGTTCTGTTACAAGAGAATCAGATGATGTGTTTTATACATGGGCAGGACCGGAGATTGCGGTTGCCTCGACAAAGGCATATACGACACAGCTTGTTTGCATGTATCTGTTGGCACTTAAGATGGGGAAACAAAAGGGGACTGTCGATCAAAAGTATTATAATGAGATACTCTCAGGGTTAAAAGAAATACCGAAAAAGCTTAAGGAGTTTCTGCGGAATTCCGGGAAGATAGAAAAACTTGCCGGGAAATATTGCAAAAGAGAAAAGATTTTTTTTGTTGGAAGAGGTCATGACGCCGGAGTATCATACGAAGGTGCATTGAAACTCAAGGAAGTATCATATATAAATGCATTTGCTATCGCGGCAGGGGAACTAAAGCATGGAACGATTGCACTGATGGATAAAGAAACGCTGGTCATTGCGCTTGCAACGCAGGATGCGCTTATTGAAAAGATGGCATCTAATATCCGGGAGATAACGACACGCAGCGCACAGGTGATAGGTATAGCAAAGAAGCACAACAAGGATTTGAAAAAATATACTGATGAAATAATCTATATACCTGACTGCATGGATGAACTTACACCGATATTGAGCGTAGTTCCACTTCAGCTGTTCGCATATTATGTTGCGAAGAATCGCGGTTGCGATATAGATCAACCGAAAAATTTGGCAAAGTCGGTAACTGTAGAATAGCATCTGAAAAGACGCTTTCGGAGATATAAACCGACTTCCGGCATGTTTATGAAAAAACATACAAACGTTTTTAAAGGAGGGCGGCACTTGAGACCATATGATATTAAAGACATAACACTTGCCCCTTCTGGTCATCAGAAGATCCGATGGGTAAAATATAATATGCCACTCCTTTTTCAGATTGAAGAGGAGTTTAAAAGGACAAAGCCGTTCGAAGGCGTAAAGATATCGATTTCGATACATATGGAAGCGAAGACGGCTTATCTCTGCCTGGTCTTGGCGGCGGGCGGTGCGGATATTGCGGCAACAGGAAGTAATGTACTATCGACACAGGATGATGTCGTGGCCGCACTGGCGGAATACGGAATCAAGATATATGCGGTGCATGGTGAGAATGAAAAGGATTACAACAGACATATGGAGATGTGTCTTGAACAAAAATCAAATATCATCATTGATGACGGCGGGGATTTGACTGCAATGCTTCATGGCAGCAGAGAAGATCTTGCTGAAGAGGTATGGGGAGGCTGTGAAGAAACTACTACAGGCATTATAAGGCTGAAAGCCATGGAAAGAGATGGGGTTTTGAAATTTCCAATGATTGCAGTTAACGATGCGGACTGCAAACATCTGTTTGATAACCGTTATGGTACGGGTCAGTCCGTATGGGTAGGCATAATGGCAAATACAAATCTCATAGTAGCAGGAAAGACGGTTGTCGCCGCCGGTTACGGATGGTGCGACAAAGGTATTTCAATGAGAGCAAAGGCTCTTGGTGCACGCGTAATTGTTACTGAGATCGATCCGGTGAAAGCAATAGAAGCGAGAATGGACGGCTTTGAGGTTATGACTATGGATGAGGCTGCGGCGTGCGGGGACATATTTGTGACGGCGACAGGCTGCAGGGATACCATCTGTGTTTCGCATATGCTTAAAATGAAAGACAGAGCAATTCTTGCAAATGCCGGGCACTTCAATGTCGAGATTGACATTGAAGGTCTTGAGATTGTTGCGGTATCAAAGAGAGAAACACGCAGAAACATCACAGGATATACGCTTGAAAACGGCAAAACGGTAAATGTCATCAGTGAAGGTCGGCTTGTAAATATTGCGGCAGGCGACGGGCATCCTGCGGAGATAATGGACATGAGTTTTGCGGTACAGGCTCTTTCGGTGCTTTATATAAAGGAAAATCACAATAAGTTAGACAATAGAGTAATGGATGTTTCAGATGAGATCGACAGAAAAATCGCTTTTCGAAAGTTGGAAGCGTGGGGCATAACTATAGATACGCTTACAAAAGAGCAGGAATCGTATCTCAACAGCTGGAAGGTGTAAATATAAAATATGAATAAACACAAATAAAAATTAAAATATTTTAAAAATATTGCGGTATACAGTCTTTTGTATTGAAAAAATTGTATAAAAGAGCATACTAAAAAGTCCCGGTTATGAAAACAGGGACTTTTTTCTATTCAGCAATGTGATGCGGAGCGCTATTATTGAGATGTCGAAAGCATATATGCCTTGATTCTTTGGCGGGTTTTTTCTTCTCCAAGGATCTGCTGTATTTCCCATATGTCCGGAGACTGCGCTTTGCCGGTGAGTCCTATGCGTATCGCAGTACTGACATGACCTACGTGGCCATTGAAGTCACATGGATTTTTCTTGTAATCTTTAGGCTTTGCCGCATATCCAAGCTCGACTGCGATACTGCGGATCTTATCAAACCAAGCGCTCTGATCATCAGAATGATCGTAAGTATCCAGATAGCGTTTAAGGATTTCGCTGCATGTGGAAGAACCGATTTGCTCGGGCAGCTGTTCGTATGAGGAAACGTGCTCGTCGAAGAAGAAATCTATGAATTTGAGCATCTGGTCTGCATTGATGAGGTCTTTTCTTGGCTTCTTACTGTTACGTCCTATATTCAGAGCCTTGCTTACAAACATGGGATCTTTGGTCAAAATTTCAACTGCGCCGGGGTTAAAGTCCTTTGCCCAGTTAAGCATGAACTTGTAAAGCTCCTCCGGAGGTATTTTTACAAGGACATTCTTTGAGACGTCATTTAATTTGTTCAGATCGAAAAGTGCACTGGATGTGCTCATCTTTTCAATTGTGAAAGGGAAGTCATTACAATCAGAATCGGGATTTTCTCTGCGCCATTCTTCGTAATTTGAATTCAAAATGGTCAGAAGATATTCTCTGACAGCTGTGGGGTGGTAACCCAACTTTCTATAATAATCAAGAGAAAGTTCAGGGTCTTTACGTTTTGAGAGCTTTCTTTTGTTGCCGTTTTCATCAAGCTTCATTAGCTGTGCTGTGTGGCAGTATATCGGGACTTTAAATCCGAGCTTTTCAAAAAGCTCGATATGTATGGGAAGAGATGAAAGCCATTCTTCGCCTCTTACAACGTGCGTTGTCCCCATGAAGTGATCATCTATCACGTGTGCGAAGTGGTATGTGGGCATGCCGTTTGCCTTGAGTATGACCACATCCTGTGCATTTTCCGGCATAGAGAGTTTCCCGCGTATGCCGTCTTGTACTTCGATATAACATATATCTTCTGCAGGTTTTGAAAGGTCGCCGTCCGAACGCAGTCTGATCACATAGTTTTCGCCGGCATCGATCTTCGTTTTGATTTCTTCATATGAAAGGTGACGACATTTAGCGTATTTACCGTAAATTCCGGGTGTTTCCTTATTTGATTCCTGGGTCGATCTGATTTTTGAAATCTCATCTTCTGTCATGAAGCATGGATAAGCCATGCCATTTTTGACCAGTCCCTTTACAAAACAATGGTATATGTCTTTCCGTTCGCTTTGTGAATATGGACCGTAATCGCCATGGCTACCGTCGAGCGATGCGCCTTCATCGAAATTTATATCGAAAAATTTCAGCGAATCGATTATAGTTTTTACGGCTCCTTTGACGTACCTTTTGTCATCGGTGTCTTCGATCCGAAGATAAAAAATTCCCCCGCTCAGATGTGCGAGCCTTTCATCTACGAATGCTCCGTAGAGATTTCCGAGGTGTATGAATCCGGTCGGGCTTGGGCCGAGTCTTGTTACCATAGCGCCTTCTGCAAGATCGCGCTTAGGGAATATTTTATCGTATTCCGACGGATCGGTATTTATATCAGGGAATAGAATTTCTGCAAGTTTTGTGTTGACCATTTTATTTCCTCCATTTTTTAATTTTGAACTTATTTATTATATATTAAAGTTCTGTTAAAATAAACTATATCATTTAGCAAAATCAGCAGACGCCGCTCTGTTGACGGAACACAGCAGGCCGCACCTTAAGTAAATATATTATGTCATTATGCCGGCAGATCGGCAGATGCGGATGCATATTTATAGTATTAGGTTTAACGTTGATCGTGTGGAAGAACTTTGGTAAAACTGAGCGAAACAGATATGTAATATGACAAATAAACGGTAGAGTTCAGATTGAACGGTATTGAGATATGAGACAGATGAATGTAAAAAATGAGATTAAGATAGATATCCCTGCTGAAGTCGGCACGCTCATAGATGAATTGAATGCTGCCGGATTTGAGGCCTTTGCAGTGGGAGGCTGTGTAAGAGACAGCATAATGGGCAAGGTGCTGAGAGACTGGGATATATGTACCAGCGCAGAACCGTGTGATATGCATAGAGTATTCAGTCATCGTAGAGTGATAGAAACCGGGATCAGGCATGGAACACTAACTGTTTTTGCCGATGACGCTGGACATTATGAAATCACGACTTACAGGGTAGATGGGGAATACAGAGATAACAGACATCCGGAGAGTGTTACATTCACTAAGGATATAAACAGCGACCTTGCAAGGCGTGATTTTACTATAAATGCAATAGCATACAATTATACAAAAGGTCTGGTGGATCCATTTGAAGGAATCGAGGACATTGGAAGGAAGATGATAAGGTGTGTGGGTGATCCGGGAAAAAGATTTGATGAAGATGCCTTAAGAATCATGAGATGTATAAGGTTTGCATCAGAGCTGGGATTTGATATAGATTCTTCGACGGCGTATTCGGCAGCAGTAAAGAAAAAACTTCTGCACAATATATCGGCAGAGCGCATAAGGATCGAGTTCAACAAGCTGCTGTGCGGTGAAGGAGCAACGCAGGTAATGCGGACGTACAGGGATATTGTTGCAGAGGTAGTGCCTGAAATAAGAGCGGCATTCGATTTCGACCAGAGGACCCCGTATCATATATACGATGTTTGGGAGCATACGCTCAGGGTCTTGTATCATACAGAGCCTGACATTAAGTTGAAATTGATCGCGTTTTTTCACGATCTCGGCAAGCCGGAAATGTTTACAATAAGAAATGGCAGAGGACATTTTTACAGGCATGAAAAGGTCAGTGAAGAAATTGCTCGCACAGTTCTGGCGCGATTAAAATATGATAATGATACAATATATCATGTTTGCAGTGTAATAAGAAACCACAGCATCATATTTCAACGGAGCGCAAAACAGGCGCGCAGACTGCTTTTAAAACTCGGTGAGGAAGACCTTCGCATGCTTATAAAACTTGAATGCGCTGATGTTAAAGGACAGAATCCCGCATTTCGAGATGACAGGATGGCACTTATATCAGATTTCAGTAAAATATTAGATATGGTAATAGGAGCGAGCCAGTGTTTTTCTATGAGAGATATGGCAATAAACGGGAATGATCTGATTGATATCGGTATCAGGCAGGGGCCTGAGATCGGAAGGATTCTTAAAAAACTTCTCGATATGATAATAGAAGAAGAAATCAATAACGATAGAGATATCCTGTTGCTGAAAGCGCGTGAAATAGCTGGAAAGTCATGATCTTCTTTTGCCTACGATACTGCCGGGAAATGCAATGACTTCGAAACCTGCCTGTATCTTTGATAAAATATTCGTTCATATTTTTTATATTGCAACATATGATATAGTTAAACGGTACCTGTATAGTGTCATAAGATCTAACATTTGCATGAGTCTAATAGCAAGCGATTGAATAATTTCTTAAGACATGGGATAAATGTTGAAATCAACAGCAGTTTATGTTATGTGTATGTAATGAATTTTAAAGGATATTTAAAATTCGTACGCTCGGAGAAAGTGATGAAGAGAGAGGAATTTAAAGTATGGAGAAACTTACTGTACAAGAAGCAAAACGGATAAACGATACAATGGTAACCGAGGAACACCTTAAACTGCATGCGGCTAATGTTGCGGCATGCATGGGTGCAATGGCACAGCATTTTAATGAAGATAAGGAGCATTGGGAAGCGATCGGATATCTGCACGATTATGATTATGAAAAATATCCGAAAGAACATCTTGCTCATACGGAGGAACCTTTGAGAGAAGAAGGTGTTCCTGAAGAAGATATACGCGCAATCATGGCGCACGGTTATACTGTCTGTACTGACGTGGAGCCTGTCACAAATATGGAAAAGAGCCTGTTTACAGTTGATGAGTTGAGCGGCATAATTCAGGCGGCAGCACGCATGCGTCCCAACGGAATTACGGATATGAGCATAAAGAGCTTTATGAAAAAATGGAAGAGCAAAAGCTTTGCTGCAAAATGTAACAGGCCGCTGATACTGCAGGGCTGTGAAATGTTGGGAATGGATATAAGAGAGGTTTCTGAAATCTGCATAGCGGGCATGAAAGAGCACGCTTGCGAATTGCATCTGGGGAAACAGGAATAAAAAACCTCGCATCAATGAGATTGCAAGGTTTTTCTTGTTGGTATCCCGTGGGGGAGTCGAACCCCCGATTCAGCCGTGAGAGGGCTACGTCTTGACCACTTGACCAACGGGACAAAAAAATTATTGATTTTTACGTGCGCGAAATTTATTATAATGCCTTTTGCAGCATTTGTCTATTAAAAAATCATGTATTGTAGAAATTTTATTCATTTTTGTAATGCGGTATGCACAAAAGGCATTTATGCGACAGGAAACCGTTGTCTATCCGAAAATGTTGCCGGAGTTCAGTTGTTCTTCGGGATCAAAGAGTTTTTTCAATTGGTGCATCGCATCTATTTGACAAGGTGAATAAAGTTCTTTCAAAAGCCAGACTTTCAGCTTTCCAATACCGTGTTCAGCTGATACCGATCCTCCCATTTTTACGACATTTTGTGCCCAACGTGAATAAAGAGCTTTACCGCGTGCATATTCTTCATTGCTGCGAGGGATTATATTTACATGGATGTGATTGTCTCCGATATGTCCAAAGGCTGCAGATTGAAATCCCCCGGCAAAAAGATCCTTTCGGTACATTGAGAGAATTTCTTCAAGACAGTCATCAGGTACGGACATGTCGGTCCCAAGTTTTGTTATTGATGGAAAATCTTTTTTTATATGTCCGATCTGTTCATTTACACATGCAGGGGTGGCATGGCGAAAATCCTTCAGTTTTGAAAGCCTTGTGGGATCTAGAGCACCCCAGGTAATTTGAGGGTCGCCGCCGCATGCAATTATTACATCGCTCAGCTTTTGAAAATTTGATTTAAGCTCAGCAATGTCATCAGAAATGAATTCGGTATATATTGCACATAAGCCGAAGTCTGAGATTCCGTAATCACTGATTGTCGGATCGCGATCTGCAGCGGATGTTCTTCTATTACAGCCTGAGGGGTATAGAGGTGCTCCGCATGTCCTGCTTTCGCATTTTGCATCACCCGATATTTTAAAATCAGACGTTACTTTATCAAGTGAGGTATCTTCGATATCTGCAGAACGCATAAGTCGTAGCGCATCAGCACCGAAAAACTCCAGTGCTTCAGGTGTTATGGTCAGACCGTTGTCAACTGAGCGCATTTTTTTTACAAAGGAGATCACATCGCTTTCTCGTTTAAAGAATACTACTATGCCCCATGTGTGTTTAGGTAATTTCTTAAGTGCCAGTTTCGCTGAGGTTATTATGCCTAGAGTACCTTCTGATCCTATGAAAAGATCTATCATGTCCATATCAGGTTTGATAAAATAGCCGGCAGTGTGTTTGCTGACATTGGGCATTGTTATGTCGGGAAGTCTCCCTGAGACAACGTTGCCGTTTTTAGTAGTAAGAGAAAATTCACGACCGTGCGCTTTGCACTTCGGATTGCGAACCAGATGGATTTTATCACCTCCGGCAAGGATCACATCGAGTTCAAGAATGTGATCGCGTACTGATCCGTAACGATAGCTTCTTGCACCTGAAGAGTTACATGCAGCCATTCCTCCGATCTCGGCGGTAGTTTCAGTAGGATCGGGAGGAAAGAAAAAGCCCTGAAATGCGAGATCGTATCTCAAATTTTGAAGTATAATCCCAGGTTGAACTGTTATATATGGCTTATCGCATTTAAGATCAATGTCAAGCACTTTGTCCATAAGCTCCATGCTTATCGTTATGCCGCCTTGAGGGACACAGCCTGCTGTGAGACCGGTGCGCGCACCCTGGGTAGTTATATGCTTTCCGCTGCTGTTTTTCAATATATAAATAACGTCTTCTTCCGATTCGGGAAGAAAGACACAGTCTGTAGTACCTGTCTGTCTGGATTCATCTGATAGGTATGCGGCGATCATGTCGCTTTCCGTTATACGTTTCACTGCAGGATCCTCCTTTTCTGCTTGCTTTACTTTAATACAAAAGTGCTTATTTAAAAATTTCAAAGAGACATTGATATTATACATGGGCAGACACATTTTACAAAAGCATTATGTTTGAGAAATTGATCAGATCCTGAAAAAAACTTGATGCATAAACAACAAAGCATTATATCCATGAAATTTCTGTAATGTGATAAGACATATGTTACAGAAATAGATAAAAAAAGAGAGCTACTTTG
>DAISVU010000018.1:0-25133 GCA_036839975.1 Bacillota bacterium
TTTCACACCATTCAAATCAGTTATTGAATAAAATCTTACTTGTTGAGCTAATACTAGTTAAGAAAGGAAAAATTGTGACATTAAAGACAGATAAAAATCGAAGAGATTCCCAGGTGAAAGCATGGGATGCAGCGGCATCAAACGAAGTGTTTTTTCAGCCCACATCCTGGGAGGAAGACCCATTTTTGCAGCAGATCCAAAGGGAAGTCCACCTCACCCCTGAAATGAAGGTGCTGGACATCGGCTGCGGGGGAGGAAGATATGCATTGGCATTGGCCGAGAGGGTCGGCTACGTTGTAGGTATCGATGTGTCCCCTAAGATGATCGAAAACGCACGGGAATGGGCGAAGAAAAAAGGCGTTACCAACGTAGAGTACAGAGTAGGCGACTTCCCTTTGATGAAGAGAGAGGATATCCCCGGCTCCTTTGACTTGATCTTTGCCCACATGACACCGGCCGTCATGGACATGGAGGATTTTGCTCTGCTGCGCAGCTTTGCAAAAGGCGAGGGTACCAGTTTTTATATCGTAAAGCCCCTGAAGCGGAAAGGTCATGTAGATGAAACCGTACTTGCTTGCCTGGGACGGGAAATCAAAGAAGAGAAGTTTGATGTCCTCACAGAAAAGATGTTTTGCCGGCTCTGGGAAGAAGGACTGATGCCATCTATCGTCCACAGAAAGGATCGGTGGACCTCGGAAAAAACCGTAGAGGAATCTATGGAATGGGTGTTTGAGCGGCTAAAAGCTTATCAAAACATTGAAGAAGAAAAAAGGGAGTCCGTCCGTGGCTATCTGGAAGATATGGCACAGGAAGGGCTGATCAAGGAGGAAGTGGATGTGACCATCACCACCTTGGGATGGAAAGAGGAAGGAAGGTAAGTCATGAAGAATTATGAAGAACTTTGGGCAAAGAGCGTGGAATTTCATGGTCATGAATGCCCCGGTCTTGCCATCGGCTTTCGTGCCGCATGGGAGGCTATGGAGATATTGGGGGAGGATGGCCCTGCAGAGGATGAGGAAATCGTCTGCGTGACGGAAAATGATGCATGCGGTGTAGATGCTGTCCAGGTCCTCACCGGGTGTACCCTTGGGAAGGGGAATTTGGTGTACCGGCCCACCGGCAAAATGGCGTTTGCTTTTTACTCCAAAAACAAGAACAAGAAAGTCAGGATGGTGCTCAAGTCCTGGGGAAATCCGGAGAGAAGCAGGGAGGAAAACCAAAGGCACATACTGGAAGCGCCTTTTGAAGAAGTGTTTGATATTAAAGATCCTCACTATGACTTTCCCGAGGAAGCCAGACTATTTGAAAACAGGGTCTGCGAAGAATGTGGGGAGCTGTCACCCGAGCATACCATGAGGTTCCAAGACAAAAAAATCGTGTGCCGTGATTGCTTTAAGGAGTATTCGAGAGGATGGTAGTGTTTTTCCATGGGTAAAAAAAAGGAAGGTCCCATCTTGGAGTCGGCAACGGGAATCGACTCATACCATAGACATATCAGAAAAAAGCAGCTGATCCTCAGCGGGATAACGATTTTGATCTTGTTGCTGATTTTCATTTCTGTCAATGCAGGAGCCACCAAGATCGGGATATGGGACACGTTTCAGGCATTTATAGGTCAAGGAGATGAAAAAGGCTCCCTGGTGTTTTGGAAAATCAGAATGCCCCGGGTCACTGCAGCCCTTGTTGCCGGAATAGGTCTGGCCATTTCCGGATGCGTGATGCAAAACACCTTGCGGAATCCATTGGCATCCCCCTCCACCTTGGGCATCAGCGGAGCGGCCGTCTTTGGGGCCAACATTGCCATTATCCTTTTGGATGTGGGGAATGTATTAAGCACGGTCAACGATGCAGTCGCCATCAACAATCCCTACATCGTGACGATTTGCGCCTTTGCTTCTGCCATGGTAGCCATCATCGTCATTCTGTCCCTGGCAAAGTTGCGAGGATTCTCGCCGGAATCCATCGTCCTTGCCGGTGTAGCCCTGGGATCCATCTTCGGCGCGGGGACGACCTTGATCCAGTATTTTGCTACAGACATTAAAATTGCGGCAGCGATTTTTTGGACCTTTGGTGATCTGGGAAGAGCCTCTTGGCAGGAGATTGGCATCATGTCCGTTGTGGTGGTCATTTCCATGATGTATTTCTTGTTCCAGCGGTGGAACTACAATGCTCTTGCCAATGGAGAAGAAACGGCCAGAGGGCTTGGGGTGAATACCGATCGAGTCCGGTTCTGGGGACTGTTCATGTCCGCCCTAATCACAGCCGTCACCGTATCTTTCTTGGGAATGATCAGCTTTATCGGGTTGATTGCACCCCAAATCATGCGGCGGATCATCGGTGAAGATCATCGCTTTTTGATTCCGGCATCGGCCCTGGCGGGAGCCGCCGTCCTGCTCATTTCAGACACCATTGCCCGTACCTGGATCTCGCCTGTGGTGCTGCCGGTGGGAGCTATCACCAGCCTTTTGGGCGGACCCATGTTTTTATATATCCTCATGAAGGGGAAACTGCGCTAGCAACAAGCGGAAAAGGAGAAGAAATATGCACAATGGCAATTCCGTAAAGAAATTAGAGGTAGAAAATCTTTCTTTTGATTTTCCTACCAAGGCGGTCCTGAAGGAAGTCAGCTTTACCCTTCACGGGGGAGACTGCGTCGCCGTGCTGGGGACCAACGGGGTGGGGAAGTCCACCTTGCTCAAGTGTCTCAATCGAGTTCTTCACCATAAAGAAGGAAGAGTGGCCGTAGACGGGGAATGTGTAAAAACCATGACCCGCAACTCTCTGGCCCAGAAAATAGGCTATGTGGCACAGCGAAACGAATTTTCCCATACCACCGTGTTCGATGCCGTCCTTTTGGGAAGAAAGCCTTACATCAAATGGGACATTACCCAGGAAGATATCCATCTGGTGCAGGGGATCATCGAAAAGATGTCCCTATCTTCCTTTGCCATGAGAAATGTAAACCAGCTATCCGGCGGAGAAATGCAAAAAGTCGCCATTGCCAGGGCTCTTGCTCAGCAGCCGACCATCCTTTTATTTGATGAACCCACAAGCAATCTGGACTTAAAAAACCAACTGGAGGTCATCAAGCTGATCAAGTCCGTCGTGACCGAAAGCAATCTCTCTGCACTGGTCACCATGCATGACCTGAACTTGGCCATTCGCTTTGCCGATCAATTTATTTTCATGCGAGAAGGACGAATCTTTGCGGCAGGGGGAAGAGATATTCTTACAGAGGAGAACATCAGGAAAGTTTACCAAGTGGAGGTGGATATCCACTACCACAAGGGCACTCCTGTGGTGATTCCGCAATAAAGGGGGCAACCCTATTCATAAACATTTATTAGAAGGAGGTTCCAATGAAGTTACAGTCTAAGTTAAGGAGAACAGTGATTCTTGTCCTTTGTCTCCTGCTCGTGGCAGGGGTATTTGCGTCCTGCGGAAAAAAGGAAGAAAAGGCAAAGGAAAAAAACATTACCGTTACGGATATGGCCGGAAGAGAAGTCACTGTACCCACCGATGCAAAGAAATTTGTCGCCATCGGGCCGGGAGCGTTGCGCCTGTACTGCTATGTGGGGGATACCGACAAGCTGGTGGGCATTGAAGATATGGAAAAAAAGAACAGTGAGGGAAGACCTTACTTAATGGCCAACAAAAAATTGGCGGAACTGCCTACCATCGGTGCCGGAGGTCCGGGAAATGCACCGGACAGTGAAAAACTGCTGTCGGTGAAACCGGACGTGATCTTCATGTACAATACAGAAACATCCGCCATCGATGGACTGCAAAGCAAGACGGGCATTCCTGTTGTGGCCTTGAGCTACGGCAAAACGGAAGTATTCGATCCCGAGGTGGACAGGTCCCTGAAGCTGATCGGGCAGATCACCGGAAAAGAAGACCGAGCCAAAGAAGTGGTCGACTTCTTTGCAAAAAAGAAAAAAGATCTGGAAAAACGGACTAAAGACATCGCCGATAAAGATAAGCCAAAGGTGTACATGGGCGGCATGGGCAATCGAGGCGCTCATGGGATCGAGAGCACAACAGGGAACTTCTCCCTCTTCAATGCCATCGGGGCCAAAAACGCAGTAGATGAAGCGGGCATCTCAGACTACATCATGCTAGACAAGGAAAAACTCCTGGAAATGGATCCGGATATGATTTTTATCGATGGTGGCGGCATGGGCCTTTTCAAAGAAGACTATGGAAAAAACAAAGCGTACTACCAGGAGCTGAAAGCCTTCAAGGAAGGTAACGTTTACATGCATCTTCCCTATAACTACTACTATACCAACATTGATGTAGCCTTGGCGGATGCCTACTACATGGGCAGCATCATTTACCCCAAGGCCTTTGACGGGGTAGATGCAAAAGAAAAATTCAACGAGATCACCAAATTCCTCCTGGGCGCGGAACTGTACGACGACATGGCAAAGGCCTACTTTGGCGGATACCATAAGGTGGAATTGGAATAAAGATTTTCCTCCAACCACTCAGATGCAATAGAACCGAAAATGGGCTACCCCAAAGGCAAGCTTTTGGGGTAGCCTTCATCATTGCCTGTGAAGCCGGCGCCGGCAGCCAAACAGCATGCTCTCCTAGTGGAAAGCTGAAATGCCATGAGCCGTTCCCGCAAAATCTTGACAAACCCGGATTTCCGCTCCGAAAATTAGGATTATCCCTAGACACATTTTTGCGTTATGTCAACTAAAAAGGCTCGGAGGCACTTTATGATTTTTTGCCAGAAAAAAGAATCTTGCAGACAGGGTCTGCCGAGGCCAAAAAACAAGATTCTTCCTACTATTTCGCCAAAAAAAGCGCCAAAGTCAAGATTTTCCCTGTCACGGATTTTCTTCCCAAAAATTATTGCGTGTCAGGGGCTGAAAAGCAGGTCCGGAAACATGAAGACCGATACAACAGGACGGCAAAGATAAGTCTTGACAGTTAAGACAAAGCATTATATCCATGAAATTTCGTTATGGATACTTTTAGTGTGTTGTGATATAATATTTTCCACATGTTTTCATAATGTTATATAAATTATATGCATAATAAATATTTGGAATTTTGCCGGTTATAAATTGACAGGTTGCGTTGCCAGCAATCGATGAAGGGCGGCAAACAACTCTGGGTATTTATAAACGATATAATTATATATTGAAGATTCAAATTGAAATTTGAATTTAAAAATGACAGGCGAATGCTTACGCCTATAAATTTACTGATTATGTAATAAACTTAAGTCAGATTACAGATGAAGGAGAAAGCTGATGAGAAAAGCAGGTGTGTGGGCAATATATGAGGCGCCGGTAGAAGAGGCATGGAAAGTCCTTACTAGCAGAGAAGATGTTTCATGGAGAAGTGATCTCAAAAAAATCCAGTATAGAAGCAGAACGGACGATTATGTTGAGCATTCAAATGACGGCTATCAGCTCGGGTTTGTTGTTGTAGAGGAAAGACCTTATGAATATTATGAAATAGAGACATGGAGTAATGAAACCAGGGGCAGGAGAATGTTCACTTTCGAGTCGCGTGAGGACAATACAGTAAGAGTAATACTGCAGGAGGAAATGAAGATCAAGCCTTTTTTCATTGAATGGCTTTCCAGAATATTTATGCCGCTTGAAAAGATCCTCGGTACGCACCTTGAAGATGCGCGTGGATATATAGAAATGGGAATGGATGAGGCTGTAAAAGATGCTGAATCCAGGGAAAAAGAGGCTGCAACACCGTTGGGAGAACTCTACTGTGATGAAGACATGCCTACTGAAGAAGAACTTGCAGTATACGATACCGATTATCTCAATGCGGATGACTACATGCAGGACGATGATAAGAAAAAAAGAGGAGAAAAAAAGCAAACAGGATAAGAACAAGAAAAAAATAATTCTAATTTAAATTTTGACCGGCGCAGATCCACGAGTACAATCAATGAGGGCATTTGAATATGAGCAATATGCATAAATGTGACTCACCGGCAGAGATGTGTCATGATGCGATAAACTAGTAGTGAACAAGATTAGGTCAGATGTTATATGAAGATAGATAATAGGAGAAAATCATATGGAAGAAACACATGTAAGATTTCTATTTAGAGAGCCCGAACAGTACGCGGGACAGGAAGTAATCGTACGTGGTTGGGTACGCACCAATAGAGGAAACAACAGATTTGGTTTTATTGAATTGAATGACGGTTCGTTTTTTAAATCAGTGCAGATAGTATACGAAAATCAGACATTAGACAATTATGCAGAGATTGCAAAGGCGCCGATTGCAGCAGCTGTAACGGTTACAGGCAAGTTTGTTTTAACGCCGGATGCAAAGCAGCCTTTTGAGATAAAGGCTGAGCGAATAACTATAGAAGCGGGCTCTGAAAGCGATTATCCGCTTCAGAAAAAGCGCCACAGCCTTGAATTTCTAAGAGAGATAGCTCACTTAAGACCCAGAAGTAATACGTTCGCGGCAGTTTTCAGGGTGAGATCAATCGTTGCTTATGCTATACACAAGTTTTTCCAGCAGAATAATTTCATATACGTTCATACGCCGATTATAACCGGCAGCGATGCAGAGGGTGCCGGTGAAATGTTCAGAGTTACGACCCTAAATATGGACGATCTGCCCAGAGATGAAGAAGGTGGAGTTGACTACAAGGAAGATTTCTTCGGCAGAGAGACGAGCCTTACTGTAAGCGGTCAGCTTGAGGCGGAGATCTTTGCGATGGCATTCAGAAACGTATATACATTCGGACCTACGTTCAGGGCCGAAAATTCAAATACAGCAAGGCATGCTTCTGAATTTTGGATGATAGAGCCGGAGATGGCATTTGCGGAGCTTTCGGACAATATGGATGTTGCTGAATCCATGATAAAATACATCATAAAATACGTTTTGAAGGAAGCGCCTAAAGAGATGGAATTCTTCAATAAATTTATAGATAAGGAACTGATAGACAGGCTTACTGAAATTGCAAGTGCAGATTTTGAGAGAATTAACTACACAGAGGCTATAGATCTTCTTATAAAGTCGGGCAAGAAATTTTATTACCCGGTTGAATGGGGAATGGATCTTCAGACAGAGCACGAAAGATACATAACGGAAGTGCTGTTTAGAAAACCGGTGTTTGTAACGGATTACCCCAAAGATATAAAGGCTTTTTATATGAGATTGAACGATGACAAAAAAACTGTAGCGGCATGTGATCTGCTTGTGCCGGGAGTTGGAGAAATAATCGGCGGAAGCCAGAGAGAAGAGCGTCTTGATGTGCTGAAGGCAAGGATGGAAGAAACGGGTATGAATGAAGATGAATACTGGTGGTATTTAGACTTGCGAAAGTACGGTGGAGTGAAGCATTCTGGCTATGGACTCGGATTCGAGAGGATTGTAATGTATATAACAGGCATGAACAATATACGTGATGTCCTACCGTTCCCGAGAACGCCGAAAACTGCCACATTTTGATTGAAAATTCAAGGTGTGGCGAACATCGGAGGAGATCGGCTTAAACAGCTGAATTTTATGGAAATCATTGCAGATGCAAAAGTTCGATGATATAATATTAATACTGTTCAAAAAATTATAATTTAGGAGGTTCTTGGATATATGAAAGGCTATACAAGCGACAATATCAGAAATGTTGCTTTGGTAGGGCACGGCGGAAGCGGTAAGACTACTTACCTTGAGGCTGCACTGCTGGCAACAGGCATTATCAACAGACTTGGAAAAGTCGAGGATGGAAACACCGTATCCGATTGGGATAAGATGGAGATAAAGAAAGGTTATTCGATCAACACATCGATCATACCTGTGGAATTCAACAATACGAAGATCAATTTTGTTGACACTCCGGGATTTTTCGATTTTGTAGGTGATGTAAATGCGGCGCTCAGGGCTGTTGAAGCAGCGGCTATAGTAGTCGATGCGGCAGCGGGAATAGAAGTGGGGACTGAAAAGGCATGGACATCATGTAAGCAGTTTAATGTACCGAAGTTCTTCCTTATTAATAAGATAGAAAAAGAAAATGCGGACACAGACAAGCTTATAGCAGACTTAAAATCACAGTTTGGATCAGCTGTGGTTACAATGGATGATAAAGAGGCGCTTACGGAAGCCATTGCGGAAACAGATGAAGACCTTATGGAAAAATATTTCAGCGGTGAAGAGTTCACAGATGAAGAGTTCAACAAAGGACTTTCGGCAGGTATTGGTGAAGGCGATATAGTCCCTGTTATTACTTGTTCTGCGTTGGAAGGCACCGGCATAAAAGAATCGCTTCAGACTTTTATAGATCTAGTCCCTAAGCCAACAGACCATACCCCTTATGCTGCAAAGAACGATGCAGATGAAGATATAGAAGTTACCTGCGATGCGAATGGAAGTCCTGCGGCATTGATCTTCAAAACAGTTGCAGATCAGGTTCTTGGCAAGATATCATTTGCAAAGATAATCTCAGGAACGTTCAAGAGCGGGCAGGAAGCATATAATGTACAATCTGAAAAAGCTGAAAAACTCGGGACTATGTTCTTCCTGCGAGGAAAGAACAGAGAAGATGCTTCAGAAGCATCCGCGGGAGATGTTGTCGCCTTTGCAAAGCTCCAGAACACAAGGACGGGCGATACCCTTTGTGATAAGAACAATATAATTAAATTACCGCCTATTGAATTTCCACAGCCGACGCTTTACATAGCGGTCGAGCCGAAGAGCAAAGGGGATGAAGAGAAGGTCGGTACAGGACTTAACAGACTTATGGAAGAAGACCCTTCCTTTGTGCTTGAAAGAAATAATGAAACGCATCAGACGCTGCTAGGAGGTCAGGGCGAGATGCAGCTCAACATAATAAAATCAAAACTTAAGGATAAGTTCGGTGTGGACGTTGAGGCGGTTCCGAGGAAGATTGCTTACAGGGAAACGATCAAGGGAACGTCTGACGTGCAGGGAAAGCATAAGAAACAATCAGGTGGAGCCGGTCAGTACGGCGATGTTTGGATCAAGTTTGCGCCTTCAGAGGAAGAATTTGAATTTACAGAATCACTTTTCGGCGGAGCTATTCCTAAGAACTATGTGCCTGCAGTTGAAAAAGGACTTAAGGAATCGATGGAAAAGGGTCCTTTGGCAGGGTGCAAAGTTGTAAATATCAAGGCAGATCTCCATGATGGATCATATCATGATGTAGACTCAAATGAAATGGCGTTTAAAATCGCAGCTTCTCTCGCGTTTAAAAAAGGCATACAAGAAGCTAATCCGTGTCTTCTGGAACCGGTAATGAAAGTGGAGATCACAGTACCGGATGAATACATGGGTGACATCATGGGTGATATGAATAAAAGAAGAGGAAAGATCTTGGGTTCAGAACCGTTAACAGGTGGTGGGCAGAAAGTAATAGCAGAAGCACCGCAGGCAGAGCTTTTTGACTATGCGATCACAGTAAGGTCTATGACCCAGGCAAGAGGAATTTTCACGATGGTATTTGAAAGATATGAGCCGGTTCCGGCGCATCTTGCAGAAAAAATCATAGCAGCGCACAAGTCTGAAGAAGATAAATAATATTTATCAGTTTATGAAGACCCTTCCGGGTGATCCGGGAGGGTCTTTTGAGAAGTGTCGCTAATCCCGGAATGCTGGAAAAATGATATAAATGAAATGCATAAATTAATGATCAGGTTATAAACTAAAAAATACAATAAAATGAAAACAGCGACCCGGCATTCATGTGGGAAAAAAGCACAACAATATAAAAACATGTAAAAGGGAGAAAAATGGTAAAAAAGGCAAACACAGTATTTGTATGTCAGGAATGCGGACATGAGAGCCCACGTTGGATGGGTCAGTGCATATGCGGTGCATGGAACACAATGGTGGAGAAAAAGGTGACAGACACATCTGCAGTAGACAAGAGGGGACGTACGGGAAGCTGTAAAGAGGGTGGAAAGCTAAATAAGGCGGAAAAGCTTAAATATGTAAATGCTAATAATTTTATGCGTATAACTACAGGCATAAACGAATTGGATCGCGTGTTGGGAGGAGGCATAGTCCGAGGCTCGCTTACAATTATATCGGGCGAGCCGGGTATAGGGAAATCAACTATCATACTGCAGGCTGCAAACAATATTGCTGCAACTGAAGGCCGTGTGCTCTATGTGTCAGGTGAAGAATCGGAAGAGCAGATAAAGATGCGTGCAGACAGAGTGTGCGGCGAAATCAGCGATGGTATTTTTGTACTATCTGAGACTAACATAGAAAATGTTTCTTATATTATAGAGGAGCTTGAGCCTGAATTTATCATTATTGATTCCATACAGACAATGTATACGGATGAGATAGGCGGCTCGGCACCGGGGAGCGTATCTCAGGTCAGGACGTGCGGGAATGAAATCCTGAGAATAGCGAAGGTGAAGAACATACCGTTTTTCATAGTTGCGCATATAACAAAAAGCGGCGAACTTGCAGGTCCGAAGATAATAGAACATCTTGTTGATTGTGTACTTCATTTCATTGGAGAAAGAAGTCAGGAACTCAGAATACTCAGATCCAGGAAAAACAGGTTTGGTACTACGAGTGAGATCGGCGCATTTGAAATGGGAGAAGAAGGTCTTATATCTATTGAAAATCTTTCAAAGAGTTTTCTTGAAGGGATGGAAGTCGGTGATGAAGGCTCTGTTGCCGCGGCGGTATACGAAGGTAGCAGACCTCTCCTGATAGAAATTCAGGCGCTGACGGCTCGTACAAACTGTGGCTTCCCACGGCGAACATGCCTTGGTATAGACATAAGGAGACTCAATATGCTGCTGGCTGTTCTTGAAAGAAAGGCTGATCTTGATCTTTCAACACAGGATGTGTATGTGAATGTTGTGGGTGGATTAAAACCGGAAGGGACGGCTACAGATCTTGCCGTAGCACTTGCTGTATATTCCGTATATAAAGGCAGAAACCCGGCGGGCCGTACGCTGGCGATAGGTGAGATAGGGCTTACAGGAGATCTGAGAAGCGTTCGAAATGCAGAACGTATGATAAATGAAGCTTCCCGAATGGGATTCGACCGTGTTATACTTCCTGAGAAAAACCGGCAGCTTATAAAGAAAATTCCTGAAGGCCTTACTTTAACAGGTGTGAAAAATATTAAAGAAGCTATCAAGGTGTATTGAAAAAATCAATTTATATTTTTGTGATTATGATGACAGGAACGCATTCATATTGTAGATAACTTTTATTTTATGGAATCATGATCGTGCAATGTGCGTTTTGCATTGTGGTTTTTGTGGCGTTTGCTTATATAACTGAGCATTTTTTTTCTGTTATATGAATCAGATGTCTGCTCAGAAGGTGCAGCGAAAAGTTCAAACCAAAAGGTTGTACCGTGACCTATTTTGCTAAATACGCCGAACTTGGCATTGTGCAGAGAGAGTATTTCTTTTACTATTGAAAGACCAAGACCTGTACCTTTTGTTGAACGAACCATATTGGAACTTGCCTTGTAGTATCTTTCCCATATGTGGTTTATCTCGTCTTTCGGTATGCCAACGCCATGATCTATGACTTGGCAAATGATTTTACCCCCCCTGTTTCTTAACTTGATAATAACTTTTTTATCGGTGCCGCAGAATTTGAT
Source organism: Bacillota bacterium (assembly GCA_036839975.1). Taxonomy (GTDB): domain Bacteria; phylum Bacillota; class Clostridia; order Peptostreptococcales; family Anaerovoracaceae; genus RGIG7111. The sequence goes on from DAISVU010000018.1 coordinate 11,600, forward strand.
CGCATTGTTTATTAGATTGGATACTACCTGTTTGATGCGTTCCTCATCTGCATTTACAAAGAATAGATTTTCTTTGCAGTTGAATTCTATTTTATAACCTTCCTGCTCTTCCAGCAGTTCATAAGATTTTAAAAGCAATTCGATCAAGTCACGCATATTGAAATGAGATCTTCGTATCTGCAAAGTGCCTACCTGCATACGTGACAGAGCAAGAAGATCATCGACCAGCAGATTGAGCCTGTCTGCTTCATCCATTATGACCTGCAGGTGTGCATCCCGTGATTCCGGGTCGTCCCCCGAGATATCCCTTATCATCTCAGCGTATGATTTTACCATTGTAAGAGGAGTTCTCAGGTCATGTGAAACATTGGCTATAAGATCTTTTTGCAGACTATCTGATTTTTCGAGTTTTATTGATGCGCGTGTAAGAGTTTCCGCAAGATTTGAAATTTCGGTGTATCCTCCACCTTTGAATACGACGCCGTATTCACCCTGTGCCAGTTTACCCGCGGATCGCGTTATATTTCTTATAGGATTTGAAATCATGCTTGACAGGTAGAATGAGATCAGTACTGCAAGCACCAGTGCTATGACAGTTATATATATCAGCTGGTTTTTCAATATGCTTATAGTGCTGTGCACCGGATAAAGGGGTGAAAATATATACATTCTTATAGTCGGAGCGTTAATTTTACCTATGTTGGCGGAATGCACGAATGTCTCGTTGTCTGCATTCGTCTGCTTAACTTTGAAAGAAAAATCGGTCACAGATGATGTTGCGGAGTTGAGCTTTTGCCGTGCGGCGGTCTTTTCACTGCTGTATATGCTCGAAGTCGCTTTATTGTCCCAGTTTTTTTGAGGGAAAGCATCATAACCGTCGTTAGTTTCAAAATATGTATATATGTCATTGGACTTTGAAATCGAATCGACTTCTTTGATAAACTGATCATCCGTATCGCAGTTTGCATATGCTGAAGCAATCTGCATTGCGGCATTATCTGTGTTCTCGGACTTCATGGTAGCATAGTAATTATTAAGGAAAAATATCTGTAAAAACCACAATATAACCATAAGCACTGCTGCAAAGATGATGAAATAAAGCCATATTCTGAATCTTATGCTGTGTGAATCAAAATTAAGCCTCAAATTTGTATCCCACTCCTCTCAATGTTACGATACGCTCTCTGTGTTTCCCGAGATTATTTCTGAGATTTTTTATATGAGTGTCAATGGTTCTGTCATCGCCGAAAAAGTCATAGCCCCAAATATCGGAAAGGAGTTTGTCTCGCGATAGTGCGATGTTTTTATTCTCGACAAGATAAAAAAGCAAGTCGTATTCCTTTGGTGTCAATTCGACCTTTTCACCATCCACCGACACGGTTCTTGCGGCAATACTGATGGAAAGCCCGTCAAAGTCCAGCTGCTCAACAGTATGAGTCTCTGAGCTTTTTCTGGCCAGTATCGCATTGGCTCTTGCCATGAGTTCCTTAGGAGAAAAAGGCTTTACAACGTAATCATCTATACCGATGTCAAAGCCGAGCAGTTTGTCGTACTCTTCGCTTCGTGCAGACAGTACGATGATAGGGGCGTTCTTTTCCTTCCGGATTTCACGACATGCGGAGAATCCGTCGAGTTTAGGCATCATAATGTCCATTATAATAAGGTCGAAATCGTTGAGCTTGCAAAGACCGACAGCACTCATTCCATCGCCGGCCTCTGTGACCTCATGGCCGCTGACTTCCGCATATTTTCTTATAACTTCTCTTATTTTCTGTTCGTCATCCACGACGAGTATCTTTGCCATGTTTTATTAACCTCCGAATATATATCATATTGTAACACATTCTTGAAAATATGACCATGAGGTGAGGGACTCTATAGTGGATACAATTCTATGATTGTCAAATTGCAGGTTAGTCAATGATGTGAGCCTGATTCGTGAAAAATAAAAGAACGTTTGGTAATATAAGATTGTTTATACCAAAGCTGGCGATTTTTGTGAGTAGCATTAGAACAAAGTGCTGCAGGTGTTACTAAGAACGTATTATTTGATAAAGAAAGAAGTTTAGGAGTAATTAAAATACAAAACTTTTTGCTGTAGGCAAGAAAGGTATTTGGATTGTTTGCTGTAAATAATTCAAGGTATATGTTAAAATATAAAAAAGAGAAAAACTTGATTTATATTAGCAGGTTTGTCGAATAACTTTATGATATAAGTGAAATAAAATAGAAAGGACATTGCCGTGGGGAGAGAAAAACTATCATGCATTGATTGTGCAATAGGAAATTGTGATTCTATGGATAAGGATTACCCTCAATTTTGTCTATAAACCCATATGGATGAAAACTTTCTTGATGAAGCAATGGAATGTTACAAGGATGGAGTAGATAGACGGATGTCGATTGTTGCTGCAAGCGTTGAACACTATGGCTATGGAAGACTTACAAGAATAAGAAGAAGTCATTACATTTGCAAGGAGGATGGAATTTAGGAAGATTGGAATAGCGACTTGTGTTGGACTTCTCTCAGAAAGCAGGAAACTTGGAAAAATTCTAAGGAATCATGGTTTTGAAGTTTTTGGAACAACTTGCAAATGCGGTGAACAAAAAAAAGAGTCGATAGGTTGTTCTGCAGAGTGTAATGATGCAGGATTGAATATGTGCAATCCAATTCTGCAGGCAAAAATACTAAACAAAGAAAAGACGGATTTAAATATTGTAACGAGATTATGTGTGGGTCATGATAGGATGTTTTATAAGTATTCTGACGCACCGGTGATAACGACGGTTGTGAAAGACAGAGTCTTGGGGCATAATCCAGTCGCAGCAATTTATCAACTTGACTCATATTATAAAAAGCTTGGGAATGATTCAGATGAATTGAAATAGAGTGTTAGAAATTTGCAATTTCCTGCATTTTAATGATATACTCACTTAGTAACACGGGGGGCGTTGGCGCAGCCGGTAGCGCGTCTGACTGGCAGTCAGGAGGTCACGAGTTCGAACCTCGTACGCTCCACCATAACAGATCGAAGTGCTTGACCGCACTTCTTTTTTTGCCTCCGGAACAGCTGCATCCTGCAAATCGTTAAGAAAATAATTTCAATAAAATAGTATCAAGAGGAATATAACAGTATGCCGGAGTATGTTTTTAATCAAGCTTTTTCTCAAGCGTCTTGTAAAGAAGCAGCGAGGGGAATCGGGACATTTTAATTTGTGATTACTTAGGACATTATCATTTTCAGTTTAGAGAAAAGGATATGAAAAAAGCAAATTATATATTGACACTAAATTATCATAGTGGTATCATATAAAATTCATATACTTGACAGTTACCGATGTATTGATTTATACTTAATAAAGATATAGAGTGGAGGCATGTATATGTACGATATAGGCGACAAGGTCGTTTATCCAATGCACGGGGCCGGAATAATCGAAGAAATAGAAGACAAAATGATACTCGGTGAGATAAGAAAGTATTATATTCTAAACGTACCGTGCGGCGACATGAAGATCATGATACCGGTGGACACAAGTGACCAGATAGGAGTAAGAGAGGTTATAGATGAAAGGCAGATAAAAATAGTGATCGAGGTTCTCAGCGGAAAAAGTACAAAGATGGAAAGTAACTGGAATCGCAGGTATCGTGAGAACATGGAAAAGCTGAAAACGGGAAACATCCTTGAAGTGGCGGAGGTAGTAAGAAATCTGATGCGCAGCGACAGAAAGAAAAAACTGTCGACCGGTGAAAAGAAAATGCTTAACAATGCCAGACAGATACTGATCAGTGAGATAGTTCTTGCAGGAGACATGGATTCTGACAGTGCATATGCGCTTATCGATAAAACAGTTTGATTTTTATTTGTCGATAAGGCCTCTTTGTCTATGCTTTATTTATAGATAACAATTTAATATAGGAAGGAGGTGAAAACATGCTTAGAAAATTGTTTAGAGCAGTTTTTACACTGGCAGGCGCCTTTATCGGCTACGGAGCGTTTCGTTTGGGCCGTTTTGTATTGAGACTTCCGGGTGTTAAAGACAAGATAACATTTTCTCTTTCCCCGGTAATGCAGATAATAGTCTCGGTAGTACTCGCACTTATTTTCGGATTTGTATTTTTCAAACTTGCGCCTTACCTAAACAGAAAAAGCAAGACGGTCACCGCAAATATTGAAAGTGACCTTAAGTCCGTTTCGTCAAGAACTCTGCTTACAGGCACACTGGGGCTGATTGCAGGTCTAGTTATTGCCTATCTTATCAGCAGTATTTACGATGGCATAGAGATCGATTATCTTCCTATGATATTGCGTATATTAACATATCTGCTGCTGGGCTATCTTGGCGTTGTAATAGCTACACGTAAAGTAAATGACGTTTTACCTGCGATGATGGAAGCGCGCAAAAATACTGCTGCAGTACAGACTCAAGGCAAAAGACGGCAGAAGGAGACGCTTATGCCGAAGATACTGGATACCAGTGTTATAATCGACGGCAGGATAGCGGATATCATGAAGACGGGGTTCATTGAGGGGCAGATAGTAATACCGGAATTTGTACTTTTGGAACTGCAGCACGTATCTGATTCATCGGACAGTTTAAAAAGAAACCGGGGAAGAAGAGGTCTGGACATCCTAAACAAGCTTCAGGATGCGTATGGCATTGATATATACAATACTACAGGTGAAAAGTCAATAGAAGAGATCCCGGAGGTCGATATCAAGTTGCTTAAGCTTGCACAGATGATCAACGGCAAGATGGTTACAAACGACTATAATCTAAATAAAGTTGCAGGGGTTAAAGGCGTAAAAGTTTTGAATATAAATGAACTTGCAAATACGCTCAAGCCAATCGTCCTGCCGGGGGAAGAAATGACACTTTTTCTTGTAAAAGAAGGAAAGGAACATAACCAGGCTGTCGCATACTTGGATGACGGTACTATGATCGTTGTTGAAGGAGGTCGGAAGTTTATAGGAAAGACTATAACTGCATCGGTTACAAGCGTTCTTCAGACATCGGCAGGCAGAATGATATTCGCAAAGCCTGCGCGCAGCAAATAATTTGAAGTTGAAGCACTCGCCTGTACGTATATGTATAGGCGGTGCCGTTTTATTGATTGGAGTTTAAATGATTAAGGATATTCGCTTGGGAACAGGATTTGACGTTCATGCATTTGCGGAAAACAGAAAACTAGTGCTTGGAGGGGTCGAGATTCCTTATGAATCGGGACTTGCGGGGCACTCTGATGCAGACGTTTTAACGCATGCCGTTATGGATGCTTTACTTGGAGCGGCGGCATTAGGCGATATAGGGCAGTATTTCCCGGATACGAACCCGTCATATAGAGGTGCATCCTCGATAGTACTTTTGAAAAAAGTGGGGGAGATTATTTATCAATGGGGCTATACGGTAAGCAATATAGATGTTACACTGATAATGCAGCGCCCATGGATAGGATCTTTTAAAGACGATATTCGAAAAAACATTGCTGCGGCACTTGATATAGGTTATGAAAGGGTGAACGTAAAAGCCACCACCACAGAAATGCTTGGTTTCACAGGCAGAGGAGAAGGTGTGGCAGCTCAGGCTGTTTGCCTAATTCTTAAGAGAAAATCGTCAAACGATTGACTCTGAAGGGTTAAGCAGCCAATTTTTTCATTTAAGGAGAACAAACATAATGAAACTTTCAAAAATGCATCTGAAGACATTTAGAGAAGTGCCGAATGAAGCGGAACTACCGAGCCATATACTGCTTTTGAGAACGGGAATGATCAGGAAACTTGTTTCAGGCGTATATGGTTTTATGCCTTTAGGCTGGAGATCGATCCGCAAGATCGAAAATATTATAAGACAGGAAATGGACGCAAAAGGCTCTCAGGAACTTTTAATGTCTGCTCTGCAGCCTGCGGAGATCTGGCGGGAATCCGGCAGGTGGAGCGCATACGGACCTGAAATGTGGAGATTAAAAGACAGAAACGGCAGGGAATTCTGCCTGGGGCCTACACATGAAGAGATCTTTACGGATATTGTCAGAAACGATATATCATCATATAGACAGCTTCCCTTGTTTCTCTATCAGATCCAGACAAAGTACAGAGACGAAGCAAGACCCCGCTTCGGCCTTATGAGAAGCAGAGAATTTATAATGAAAGACTGCTATTCGTTCGATAAGGATGAGGCCGGTCTTGATGCTAGTTATAATGAAATGTATGATGCATACAGAAGAGTTTTTACAAGATGCAGCCTTACTTTCAGAGCGGTCGAAGCTGATTCCGGCGCTATAGGCGGCAATAATTCTCATGAGTTCTGTGCGCTTTCAGAAGTTGGTGAAAGCGAGATCGCTTACTGTGAAAAGTGCAGCATGGCTGCTACTACTGAAAGAGGTGAATGCAAAGACGATGCTGAAAACGAAGAAAAGATGCTTGTAATGGAGGAAGTTTATACGCCTGGCACGAAAACAATTGCTGACGTTGCAGAATATTTAAAGATCGATATAAAAAAGACGATTAAGGCGTTGCTGTTCACAGTATATGACGATAAAGGCAATACAAAAGAATATGTAGCTGCATTTATAAGAGGCGATCGCGAATTAAACATGATCAAACTCATAAATGCACTTGATATTCCGGAATATGCGATAGAATTCGCAGATGAAAACGAAATGTCTGCGGTCACCGGATGTGTGGGAGGCTTTACAGGGCCTGTGGGGCTTCATGACTGTAAGACCATAGTAGACAGCGAGCTGCTTGGACAAAAGAATCTATGCGGTGGAGCATGCAGAAAAGATCACCATATTAAAAATATAAATTACGGACGTGATTATAAAGGCGATATAGTAACAGACATTAAATTGATAAGTGAAGGCGATCCGTGCCCTGTCTGCGGCGAACCCGTAAAACTGGCGCGCGGCATTGAAGTCGGACAGGTATTTAAACTGGGAATAAAGTACAGTGAACCCATGCAAGCGATATATAAAGATGAAAACATGAAGGACCGATTTATATGGATGGGTTGCTATGGTATCGGTGTGAGTAGAACGCTTTCGGCGATAGTTGAGCAGCACCATGATGACAACGGAATAATCTGGCCTGTTGCTGTCGCACCGTACCACGTAATAGTGACGGTCATAAAACCCGGGGATGAGACACAGATGAAAGCGGGCGAATACATATATGAAAGGCTGCAGGCTGCAGGTGTTGAGGTGCTTCTTGATGACAGAAATGAGAGACCGGGAGTTAAGTTCAAAGATGCGGATCTCATAGGAATACCCGTAAGGATCACTGTCGGAAGGGGTGCAGCGGACGGTAATATCGAATATAAACTGCGACGTGATACGGAGAAAGAAGATATTGCGATAGAAAAAGGTATTAAACGCGCGATCGAAATCGTAGAGAATGAAAAGATGATAAAAGTAGATTAGTATGGAAAAAAAGGTCGACGGTACTTGTAAAAAATTGATATCATTGTTTTTATCTTTCTTTAAGATCGGACTTTTTACGATTGGCGGAGGCATTGCGATGATACCTGCGATTAAATATACCGTGGTCGATGATAAAAAATGGTTGAATGAAGAAGAAATGGTAGACTGCATAGCATTGAGTCAGGCTGTGCCGGGCGCTATAGCGGTAAGCTGCAGCACATATATAGGGAGAAAACTTTACGGTTTTAAAGGTGCGCTTACGGCAATGATAGGTGTAGTGCTGCCTTCATTCACAATAATAATCCTTATGGTATTTATATTGGAGACGTTTCAGGGTAATGTGTACATTGAAGGTGCGCTGACAGGCATTAAAGCCGCAGTCACAGGCAGTATATTTGTAGTTCTTTGGAAGATGGAAAAAAGCATTATAAAGGATGGATTTGGAATTGCCGTGGCTGCTGCGGGATTTTTAATGGTAGGAGTTTTTAAGATCACGGCTATATGGACAATCGTATTTGGAATAGTAACGGGGCTCATTGCAGCGTTTATATTAAGAAGTTCAGACTGCAATACGAAATATGCGGATACGAATTATAATGACACGGGGAAAATGAAAGACTGCGATAAAAAAGGGCGGCGATGATATATGACTAATCTTTTGCTTTTTGTAGCATTTTTTAAAATGGGACTGTTTGGATACGGTGGCGGAATGGGTATGCTGCCGCTGATATTTCAGACGGTAAGGGACTTTTGCCTGGTTTCGGAAAAGCAGATATCTGATCTTGTTGGCATATCACAAGTAACGCCGGGCCCAATAGCGGTAAACGCTGCTACTTTTGTGGGCTTTTCAAAAGCCGGGCTTATCGGAGCTTTGACAGCGACCGCCGGAGTTATATTGCCGTCATTTGTACTTGTACTGGCAGCAGCCGCGTTTATGAAAAAATATCAGGGCAGCTTTATTTTAAACGGCATCATGAAAGGAATAAGGCCAGTTACAGTTGGGCTGACGGCAGGCGCAGCCGTCATGGTAGTGGGAACAGTGCTTTTTGATTGTGATTTGTTTTCAATGGAAATAATCACGGACTTTAAAAATATGGTAAATGTTGTGCCGTGTATTATATGTGCATTTACAGTGCTTCTCGTAGGCAAACTGAAAATGAGTCCGGCGTTGTCTGTTTTTCTAATGGGGGCCGCCGGTGCGATAATATGCAGATGATACAGAAAATAGAACAGGTCTGAAGGAAAATAAAAATCAAATGATCTGGCAAGATGCGGCTTGAGCAACATGAAACAAGGATGTCGGAAGGAGAATAATAAGCATGAAGAAATTTAAGATTGAAATGAAAAACGGTGGAATTATGACAGGGGAACTGTACCCGGACAAGGCACCTAAAACAGTTCAAAATTTTGAAAAACTTGTGAGGCGCGGTTTTTATGACGGTCTTATATTTTATAGGGTGATTCCGGGGTTTATGATACAAGGCGGTGCCCCGACGGTACCGGAACGGGCGGACCTGGTTATTGTATCCCAGGTGAATTTGCATTAAACGGGTTTACAGGTAATGACATCAGGCACAGAAGAGGGGTGCTTTCTATGGCAAGGACTATGGATCCGAATTCAGCGGGTTCTGAGTTTTTCATAATGGTTGCTGATTCACCTCATCTCAATGGACAGTATGCTGCATTTGGTCTCGTGACTGATGGTATTGAAACGGCCGATGAAATTGTGGCGGTTGAAAGAGATGAAATGGATCAACCGGTTGTCGATCAGATTATAAGGACTGTAACCATCATAGAGGAATAAAAACGGAAATCAGATAAACACTGACAACAGTAATACAAGATACTGATCAGGCGTAAATGATAAATGGCTGCATCAGGCATGAAAGTTAATAACGGAGAATATTAAGGATAATTAAAAAAGGAGAACTGACAATGAAGATCAAATTTTGTGGAGCGGCGTCAGGTGTTACAGGGTCGTGCCATCTTATCACCACACAGAATCACAAATTACTTTTAGATTGTGGACAGTTTCAGGGTAATAAAGCGATGGATATTATGAATTTTGAGGAATTCCCGTTTGATCCTTTTGAAGTTGAATATGTTGTGTTGAGCCATGCGCATATTGATCATTGCGGAAGAATACCGCTTCTTGTCAAAAGAGGCTTTAAAGGTGAGATAATATGTACGGATGCAACTGCAGACCTTTTGGATGTTATGCTTAAGGACAGTGGGTATATTCACGAAAAAGAAGCCGAACAGCAAAACCGCAAGAATAAACGTGCTGGAAGACCGTTGGTGGAGCCGTTATACACATTCAATGATGCAGTGGACTCGTTGAAATACGTGGAACCTGTGTTGTACGATCAGCTTATTGAGCTGAATGATGAGATAAGCATATGTTTTAATGATGCGGGGCACATACTCGGTTCTGCTGAAATCGAACTCTGGGTGACGGAGCGAAACGTAACAGGGACTGAGGATGTTTCAAAGATAGTGTTTTCAGGTGACCTGGGCGTGCAGAACAGACCGATTTTGCGGGACCCTACAATAATAAAAAAAGCTGATCACGTTATAATGGAAACTACATATGGAAACAGGCTTCATCCTGCAAATTCAACGAGCATCGATGAGATGATGAAGATCGTTTCCGAAACTGTTAAGCGTGGGGGCACAGTAGTGATACCATCGTTTGCGGTTGGCAGAACCCAGGAACTGTTGTTTGAATTCAACAAGGTATACGACGATCCGGACAGCCTATATGCACATATACTTAAAGATGTGCCTGTATATGTTGACAGCCCAATGGCAGCAAATGCTACAGAGGTTTTCAAAAATAATGCTCAGGTGTTTGATGAGGAAACGAAGGACTATTTGAGCAAGGGGGATAATCCTCTTGATTTTAAGGGGCTCAGCTTTACAAGAACTACACAGGAATCGCAAAATCTAAATATGGATGAAACGCCGAAAATAATCATATCAGCAAGCGGCATGTGTGAAGCTGGAAGGATAAGGCATCATTTGAAACACAACCTTTGGAATGAAAAGTCCAGCATCGTGTTTGTGGGATATCAGGCAGAAGGAACGCTCGGCAGATATATCATAGACGGGGCGGAACACGTAAAGCTGTTTGGTGATGAGATTCAGGTAAAAGCACAGATACACAATCTTGAAGGGTTCTCGGGCCACGCAGATAAAAATGGGCTTTTATCATGGCTGCGTGGATTTCAAAAAGCTCCAAATGACATATTCTTAGTGCATGGGGAACCTGAGGCCAAAGAGGATTTTGCAAAAACCGTCAAAGAAGAACTGGGATATGATCCCGTGGTAGTAAAGGGTGTTTCAGAGTTTGAACTTTCCAAAGATAGGATCGTAAGCAGGGAGGAAGCGCTAGAAGATGCTCTGGATTTCGAGGTGATCAATGATACCAGGAGGAAGCTTGCTGATATTCACAACAGGCTTGAGGATATTATTTACAACACAGACCTTATAATGGGAAGCGCTCTGCCTCCGGAAAGGGTCGCGGCTATCAACAATGTTATACAGGAACTCGACAAATCAACTATAAATCTCGGTTCGGCAATAATTGACAGTTATAGCGATGACGGAATAGAAGCAAAAGCCGCTCCGATCCAGGGTGTAAAAAGTTGTACGTCAGCTGAAGCCGGCATGAATAAATAACTCATTTCCAAATACAATTTTTTAATTGTCATCGTACATTTGCTATCGACTTCATAATACTTGAATTCAAAACTATACTTTGCATGAAAAAAACGGACTCCGATTATTAGATCTTTTGACCTGAATTTTTGGAGGTCAGTTCATAATTTTACACCGATCTGCATGGTTTTGTTTATATCAGAAGCATTAGTCCTGTAAAAGATATTTTTTCTTTTTTAGGGCAAGTCTGACAAGTTCGAATATTTTTTTATCAGGACAACCGATTCTATGGACGTGAATACCGTCAGTTATAGTGCTCAACGGCTGTGCACTGTCATTTGCAGCTGATTTAGCGGCAAATTGATCCGCGTCATATCTTGAGCTTACATTCAACATGCCTTTCAATTCACCGTATACAGGGTGTTCAACGGTTACATCTATAACAGTTGCACCGAAATCAACCACTGTATAGAGTTCATCGAGGAGCTCTTCAGTAGTATGTTTGCAAGCCAGTATGCCTGTATATCCGAAAGCTGCTTCGCCTTTATTTACACCCGGGATATATCCTTTTGGAGTGGCTGTTATCTCATCACCGGAAGCTCTTAGTACTGCAACATCCCCAACGATGATCTGTCTGCTGACAGCCAGCTCATCTGCAAGTGCGGAAGCTGTTACAGGACCTTTGGAATTCATCAGGATATTCAAAAGCTTTTTTCTTCTTGCAGTTGCTTTATTCATATATAAAGTACCCTGTCTACAGATTACCACAGGTGCGCTTATATATCATTTCAGGGCATGGCGACCTGATAGCAGGACAGCTGTTAATGCATGTGTAAATTTTTCTAACTGTCACGAATATATTACATATGATATCACATTGTTAAAACTGCGTCAAACTGCTATTTGAGCAGGACGGTATTTACTGAGATTTTTTTTCAGGAGAAGCTATAAAATCAGTATGCGATTTATAATATAGAATGTGTCTTGACTGGTATATTGACAATTGCTAAAATAAAAATGCTGTGAAAAAATGAAACGCGATATGTATAAGAACTATTCTTAAATATGCTGACATTGAGAGCAGGAACGTCTTTAGAAAGACAAGCTTAAGGAAACGGTACGTTTATTTGCCAGGAGGAAAGTCATTATGGAAGAAGCATTAAATCAGAAAAAAAGTTTCTTTAGAAGAAAAGATATTGAAATAAGTTTTCAGCGCTATGTAATAGAAGCGCTGTCTGCTATGGCGCTCGGCCTGTTTGCATCACTTCTTATAGGTCTGATAATCAAAACAATTGGGTCGCAGACCATGGTGCTTTTCGGCGACAATGCAGTGTCGGCATTTCTTGTTGAAATCGGGGCTGTATTTATGGGTATGATGGGGCCCTCCATAGGTGTGGCGGTCGCATGGGCTTTAAAGGCTCCTCCACTTGTGCTTTTTTCTGCTGCAGCTGTTGGTCAGCTCGGTGCAACGCTTACAGGCTTCGTCATTATAACGCCGGGTGGACCGGCGGGAGCATTCATAGCTGTGGCAGTAGGTGTGGAATTCGGGAAGATGGTGTCCAAAGAGACAAAAGTTGATATTCTGGTTACACCTGCAGCTTCGATCCTTACGGGCGGTATCACAGCAAAACTCATAAGTCCCGGTATCGGATGGGCGATGATAAAGCTCGGAGACGGCTTAAAAGCTGCGACCGAATGGCAGCCTTTTTACTTCGGAATACTGCTGTCAGTAGTAATAGGTCTTGTACTTACTGCGCCCATATCGAGTGCGGCGCTATGTATAATGATGGATCTTTCAGGTCTTGCGGCCGGTGCTGCGACGGTAGGATGCTGTGCACAAATGGTCGGATTCACAGTCTGCAGCTACAGAGAGAATGGAGTAGGAGAACTTGTGGCACAGGGAATCGGGACATCGATGCTTCAGGTTTCAAACATAATCAAACAGCCGTGGATACTTGTGCCGCCTACGCTTACGGCGGCGATAGTCGGGCCCGTTAGTACTTGTATATTCCGTATGACAAATAATGCAGCGGGTGCAGGCATGGGGACCTCGGGACTAGTTGGACAAATTATGACGTTTACTGATATGGGCTTTACGATAGATGTTTTATGGAAGTTGATACTGATTCAGATCGTGATTCCGGCAGTTATCGCTTTAAGTATTGATCGTATTATGCGAAAGGTCGGACTTATAAAAGACGGAGATTACAAACTGGATCTTTAGTATTTGGAAATATTGACTAAACCATGAAATTTGATGAAATGGGAAACTGAATTAAAACATAAGCATTCGTGTTAAAACACAGTTATGATTGAAAGCGAGCGTCTTAAATAACGACCATATAATATGTATAATATGTAGGGGAAAAAACAGGCAAAAACAGGCGAAAAAAGGTGAAAAATGTAATGTGATAAGACATATGTTACAGAAATAGATAAAAAAAGAGAGATACT
>DAISVU010000019.1:0-24403 GCA_036839975.1 Bacillota bacterium
GACCGTTTGAAAGCCTGCTGAGATGGATGCCGTCACAGCATAGTCTCTCTACCATGATGAAGGAGTTCACGATAGATTCAAAGTGGTAGGTGAGCGTATCCGCTACCTCATGAAACACCTGGTAGGGCGACTCACGGTAAAGGGCTATCAGCTTTCGCAGTTCGGGCTTGGCGGTCTTGTAGTTGCCGCCGAAACGTTTGTTGAATGTGATGTATTTTTCTTTAAGATCACGCAGGTCTTTGAGGGGTTAGGGTCTATGTCAAAAAGCATCTTTTCGATCTGGGAGGTGTTGACATATCTTCGCAGCTTGTAACTGCAGAAAGACTTCCCGGGGTACTTGATGTTGTTCTGATTCTTGAGGATGAGCCATTTGTAGTTTTTAAGAAGAAAATACTCTTTGGAAGATGTGAAGTCCACATGACGGCCGAGCTTCTGCTCAAGTTCTTCGTGGCGTTTCAGATCCAGCTTTCTTTAATGGCTTTGGAGCCTTCGAATGTAGGCCATGAGCTTGTCATTGATCATTTTGATCACATGGAACGCATCGACTATGGAGATGGCGTTGGGAAAGTATTTGTCGATGTAGTTGATATATGGCTTATACATATCAGAGACCAGGTATCTGACCTTAGCTCTTTCCCCGGCAGGGATAGATGAGAAATACGGCTCAGTGATCTCCTGTCTTCTGTTGGCGAGAATATCTACAGGTTCGCCTGTTTCAAAGTCCTGGAGCACCAGGGCGTATTTGCATACCCGGGAAACGTTCACACAGACCTTATCCACACAGAGGACTTCAGGGATCTGCCTTCTGGGCATGTCAACATATCTTGCGAACAGGTTGATCGCATAGGTGTCTGATACAGAAAAGCGCTTGGCTATCTGTGCGGCAGAAAGCGCAGGGTCTTTGAAAGCAAACACGATAAATATATCGGCAAGGTTCGTGTTCCTTCTCTTAGGATCCACAAAGCTGAAAGAATCGTTTGATGTATGCCCGCACTGAGGCTCTATGCACTTCTATCTGCGCTGGCGCAGTTTGAGTACGAGCTGTGTGCCGTCCTGGAGTACAGGATGGTTCACGGTCCTTGTGTAGATTCCTTTAGAGTGCATCTTGCTGCCACAGATAGGGCAGAACGTCGCTTTCAGACGTTTTGTTACAGTCAAGATTTTCATGCCCTTGGAAATGACAGGGCCTTCGACTTCGAGATCTTCATCTGCAGATCAAGCAGTTTCAAGATGTCGTTGGTCATAGAAAAATACCTCCTTTTGAATATCGTTTTTAACGGATAGTCAAAAGAATAGTCGAAGTAGGAAAATGAAGCAATATCGGCAAAGATGGCGATGTTGCAGGAAGGATAAAGTTAAATGGAACAAAACAAAAGTGAAAAAAAGTGCAAGTACTGCTCAGATGGAAGAATCTCTCTTGTAAATCTCTTTCATGCTGGCATTAAAATGCCTGAAGGGGAATGTGTAACATTTTCTCCTGAAGAAACATATTACAGAAAAACAAAAGGATCGATAGGAATAGAAATTAAGGCACAGGATGGTAGTTGGGAAATGCATGGTGAAATGGCAGAACCTAAACTTTCAGTATATATAGATATCCCATTTGATTATTGCCCCGCATGCGGAAAAAAGATCGGGGAGCTTTAGTCGTATTTAAGCAAATGGAGTTGTTTTCGTGGTCGAGTAAATTCGCAAATTGAAGCAGTTTCACCATCAACGATATCTTCTTTCCAGTGTCCACATATCAAAACACTTTGTCTTGTGTTCCACCGAGAACCTTTCGGGAAAAGTTGGTGATATTCTTTCATAAAGAGTTCATTATCAGGAATATAAATTGCTACCAAAATATAATCATCTGGGGAGTAAGGCACAAAACGAGGATAATTAAACAATATATGATTGGTTTCTGGTATAGGCTTATATGCGATGCAGTGCACGATTTTATTTCCATCAATGCCTGCCGAATATTCATTAAAATTGTCATCGTCGGCAATAAGCTCAGAAAAAGGTACTCCATGATTTCCCCAGAAATGCCATGATATTGTTTTGCACGATACAGTTCAAAAATTGTTCGTATCGGAGTAAGAGGTGTTGGTGTTATATGTGTGTGCTGGTGTCTGTCATTTTTATTGTTTCGAACAACTTGTCGTTGTCTGGGGCCTGTTATGATATTGTAAAAAAAATCATCTTTATCGAACATATCTTCATCATAGCAATGGGGGGGCATAGGAGATATTGCTTAAAATGCATTTCCCCCCGATATGATTGTCCTTATCGCCTTTGTGACTTGCGAAATAGGCTTTAGCAGTACCAGCGTTATAAAGTGTCATTTGGACGGGGCAGCCAGGGTTGATGCATTTCCAACAAATTCCCCTGTGGGCATCATTAATACTTGTGTTTTTGGCAAACACTATGGTGGATTCATTCGTTTCAGGATTAATGCGTCGTGCACGATCAGCCATACAACTATCTCCGTTTAAATTATACTTGTTCAATATGTACTGATGCGGTCCAATACCACAATATAAACAGAATAACATAAAACAAGACGTTTGTGACCACCCATTTTTGAACAGTTGAGGAGTTGACAATCGCATGGGGTGTTTGTTACATTGCAGTTACAGTTAAGAGCCGTTCAAGGCTTGATACCGTGATTGCAATCATTATTTTAACGCGTTAAAACTATCGTTATCAACAGAACCAAGGAGGTTAGGAATGAAACGGTTGAGATTTTTAGTGTGCGCGTTATGTATAATAATGCTTTGTTCAACACCTTTATTTGCAGCAAACCCTAATGGCGATAGCAGAGACCAAGATGATCCCACGGCTTATCCTACAAAAGAGGAAGAAGCAATTGCTGCGAAAAAAGACAAGAAAGCCAACGTATATTATGAGAAGAATATCACTAACATTAAGAAGGCTGCCAAAGGAAATAAAATCTTCTATAAGTGCAAACTTACACCGGTGAAACAGGCTAAATCATATTATTGCGGCTCAGCAACAGCGAAGGCCATGGTAAAATGTATAAAAGGGAAAGCCAATACCCAGGCCTACTATGCTGACTATATGGAGACTACTACAGATGGCACAGATATGAGAAAACTTGCAAAATGCCTGAAGAATAAGGCTTGGAAAAGTTATGAGTATGCCAGCATAGGTTTTCAGAAACAATTCAAGAAACGCATATACCATAATATCAGAGCCTATATGCACAGCGGCTCAAAGAGGCGGGTCCCGACTGCTCTGGATATCAAGGGGACAAACAATACCTGGTTTTATTCAACTTCTGGGCACTATATCCCTGTATCGGGGATGAGAAGCGATTTGAAGAGACTCAGAGTTTCGGATTCTTATCTCACGCCAGCAGAAAGCAAGAAGCAGAGAGATAAGAATAAAGGAAAACACAGGTATACGACTACCGCAAAAACTTACAAAGTCGCTATGGCTCATTGGAGAAAGGCTATGATCTGGTAAAAAAGGAAGGTGTGAATTGCCTTGAAATGGATAAAAGTGATTGCTGTCTTGCTATCCGTGGTCGTTATGCTCGGACTTGCAGGGTGTAATAAAGAGACTACGGAACAAGAAAAACCGAAACTGACCAAAGCGAACAAGTTGTTTGTAAAAGAAACAACTGAAAAAATTAAGATCCCATCTAAATACAAACACCAATTGCATCTCTTGACTGTAGATGATAAATACCTGTATTTTGAGTATAATAAGAAGACGGACAAAGACAGACCCCCCGTGGCGAACTTTCAGAATGTCACGTAAAGATGGGAATGTTGTGCAATATCCTCTTGTGCGTAGCGATGGAGCAAAATGTATAAGAAGGTATAACGGTAGAATGTATATCGGCCTTATTGATGAGACGAGATGGACGTACACGATCGTAGAGTTGGATGTCGACGGGACGAAAAACATTCTGTACAAAAGGAAAATCGATGACATTCCAATGTCTACGAGTTCGAGTAAACAGATTACAGTAATCACTCATGTTAATGATGATGGTGAAGAATTTCAGAATCTGGAGATGTTGGATTTCGATACACATGAAACCGTTATCTTAGACAAGAGTAAAAATGTTCCCCCCAGCAAAGTGGAAGGGTTTAGAGACGGGACTAAGTTTATGGGGTTTGATTTCGTATTTGATTCTGCTTCCCCTGATGGGTTCTGTTATGAAAAGTGCAACTACAGCGGAGAGAATGAGAATACAGAATATGGTGGCGAAAATAAGGCGTATTACTACTCATTTGAAACGGGAGAGAAAACAAGGCTTGAAGACCCGGTTGGCTCTCTGGAGTACATAAACGGAGACCCATATTTATACTTGACGTCTACATTCGGTGGTGGATTTGATAAAGACGGCAACGAAACGGATTGTGAATATGGCGAAGCTGATCTGTTTATCGGAAAAGATGATGAATATGAGAGAATCAGCTTTAACAGTATCATCGAGGCTGCGGGCAGCGAAGCGAGTAATATGGGCACGATGCGCTGCGGTGGCATGTTAGGTAAAAACAATGCACTGTTTGCAAATTCAGAAGTCGGCTTTTTCGTTATAGACATCAATACTCTGGAATATTTTCATGGGAGCTTTAAAAGCAACGATGAAGATCTGGAGGATCCCGTATATCAAGACTTCATTGGAGATTCGTATGATAATATAAACCAGGAATATTCGTTCCTGACAAAAGACAAGACCAAGGACGGGTATAAATGTGTTCTCCATACGTTGAGTGGTGAATAACTTGTTCCCAGATCTACAGACGATCATTGGATAAAGTAAACAGCAAAGGCTTGGGGGAGCCATGATTACTTAAGAGGAGCAGTGATGCTCCTCTTTTTATGCAGGGGCTCGCTTTACCGCTTTATTCCTCTAAATCCAGACCCAAATAAGGCAGGTAAAAACTGGAAACACTTTAGTCCCCTAAAATTAATTGCTGAAAAAATCAGACCCCAAGAAACTTTGGAGAGCCCCCAACCTTGGTCGCCTTTCTCTGTATATGTTAATCGTAAAGGAAGGAAGGAAAAGCATGCTGCAAATCGGAACAAAAGCACTGGACTTTACGTTGCCGGAGCAGGATGGAACCCTACCTTCACTGGCGGACTGCCGCAGGCAGAAGGTAGTCTTTTTTTTATCCCAAGGACATGATGGCAGGCTGTACAAAACAGACATGCGCTTTCGGGGAGCTGTATCCGCAGTTTCGGGAAAAAAGGTGTGGTCGTGCTCGGTATCAGCAAGGATTCCGTCGCATCACACAAGAAGTTTGAAGAAAAATACGGACTGCCGTTCGCGTTGCTGTCCGACCCGGAGCATGCTGTGATTGAGGCGTACGATGTCTGGAATCTGCACCAATATGGCAAATGCGGGAATGATCCGAAAGCCTTGCAGTATCTTATGGGACACGCCAACATAACCATGACCTTGAACTATTACGCACACGCCACCTTTGACAGCGCACAGGCGGAATTTTTCAGACTGGTGGCTTAAAGGGAAATAGATGTTTTACGACTTCATTTACTACCTTTCAAAACAAAAACACAAGCAGATTTAAGAAATTATGTGAGTATCTTCCGATACACAAAATGCCGAAAACGCCTGTAAAAACAGGCTATATCGGCATATAAAAACTTTTGAAAAGATGGTTAAAATAATATTAGAGTTTTACAATAAAGACAAAATCGAGAAAGAAACTGGCGGGCTGGTTTCCGGCATGCCGCAGTACGATTCCAAGCTGCAGAACGGTGAACGAATCTACGATACATCGAGAAATTGGCTTCATATCGAAAAGACCGCCAAAGTTCACAAGGACGAGCAGGGAAATACGGACGGCAGAACCTTCGATCTGACGCTGGAGGGCTGGAACATCGGAAATAACATCGCAAACGTCGGAAGTATGGTGTGGCCGAGCGATAGCCCGGAAAAGATTAAAAAAAATGCTTCCGAATGGCACAGCCTGATAGGTAATTATAATAATTACAGCTACCTCTCCCAAACGCAGGTTGACAAAATACTGAATAAGAAGAATACTGATAATTCCAGGCTCAACTATAACGGATACAAGTATTATCTCTGTGATTACAGATCCTCGGTTGCGGAATATGTGCCTCTCGGATACAGCGAAGGGAATTTCTCACCATTTTATGGAAATGAGGAACAGATAAGAGTCATCACCATGGACGGGCATCCCATGGCGATTCATCCTAAGAACAGCAGCGCCGAAAAAGGCTGGTACTATGTCAACTCCGGCGGTTATGATGATTACACCACACGGGAGCCATATACGGCAAAGCAGTATATGGGGCTGGAGAAAAGCGTGAGTAAAGCGGACGTTGGTACTGGACATACTATGCATTTCACGGGCAGCCGTAAATCGGTTCAGTTTTATATCGATTCGCAGGGCTACTTAAAGTGCTTCTACTATTTTTACGAGGCGAACACTTCCTACGTCTATTCCAAGGCGGATGATGTGGATACCAAGTCCGAGGTGCTTCAGCATTAGGCAGGCAAGTTCGCCGCTACCCTGAACGCCCTGTCTCCGGCAGGTCAGGTCAACATGGTCAGGTTCAGCAGAAGTAATTTCTCATCCAATGAGTTGGCTCTTTTGAACTGGACCAATGATACAGGGAAGATGACTTCCGCCATGAACCAGAATTATGGGAACGCCCTTGTTAACGGCGGCGCTGCCACTGCTTGGCTGGACGGCATGACGGTATATAATTACTGTTTTACCGGAGCCACCCATACCTATAAGGGAGTCGGAGCCTTTGTGGACAAGATGACCTATGGGATGTATCAGAATTACGAGCCGACGGCGACGAACGGCGCGCCGTCCAAATATCTGATCATCTTTACCGACGGAAAGGATAACTCCGGAAACGAGCAGGCTTCGAAAGACTATGCTGATAATCTGAAAAATAACGGCTACACGATTATGACGGTCTTCATGCAGTCGGCAGGGATGACTGACGGAGATATCAGTCACTCGGAGGAGTTTTTGAAATATCTGGCCAGTGATAAGCCGGGCGGCGGAAAATATTTCTATTCTGCCATGTACAACGATACGGACACGCTCGTGCGGGCCTTTCAGGAGATGGCTGCCGAGGTGGCTCATCCGCTTCAGGATCACAGTGTAAAAGATTAT
Source organism: Bacillota bacterium (assembly GCA_036839975.1). GTDB lineage: Bacteria > Bacillota > Clostridia > Peptostreptococcales > Anaerovoracaceae > RGIG7111. The sequence continues at coordinate 7,146 of DAISVU010000019.1, forward strand.
ATCGATCCGAGGCCGGATGTGATAGACAGGGACGGCGAGATTCTGGCAAGGCTCGGTGTCAAGACGGCTCTTATTCTTCCGAAGGGCGGACGATGTTTACCGCAGACGGAAAACAGGCCACAGTAAAATATGATTCATCGAAGAAGATGTTCTATATCGAATGGAGCGGAGAGGAAATCCCTACAACGACAAGGATTTTTACGGGGCAGAACAAGGTCAGCGTCTGGTCTTCTACAATAACGGTCCGGGCGAAGGAAGACTTCCTGGGCGGAAACGACATTCTCTCAAACGGCAACGAAGCGGGACAGAATCAGGTTTATGACCCGAACAACAACTATAATCCAAAGAAGGACTTCCCGAAGACGACGATGAATCCGAAGCTTCTCGATCTTCACCTCAGTCACTACGAGGATACGATTTTCAAGGGAGAGGAAATTTCTCCTGAGAGTCTTTATGATAAGCTTAAGACTTCCAAAGTTCAGGACGACAATGACTCAAAGTGGTTTATTGATTACCTGAAGAGAAACAGTAAGAAGCTGAAAAACAATGAAAACTATTATATAGATGTCATCAGCGGACGAAGCAATCCGCTAAATGATAACATAGTTACTTTCAGCAAGTCGGACAGAACGCTGACGATTGAGGTTCCGTATTACTACCTTGAAGTATCGGGCAATAACGCTTCTTATGCCGGCGGAACCCAGCACAAGAATGATAAGGTAGGAACGCTGAAATACACATGGACGATGGTGGATACGGGCGGAAACAGCCTGACGGATGGAGATTTTCGCAAGAGCTTTACGACTGCTACTACAGCGGATGTTAAGTATAAGCTTGAGGTGAAATATACTCCGGATCCGATCGATTATGGCAGCGGAGACCAGTATGCCGACAACGGAACCCCGCGCACCCTTTCCTTGACTCAGCAGAGCGGCACGGACAAACTGATCCGCGACCCGGTCGGTGAGGAGCAGACTTCTATGAAGTCAGACAAAGGGATAGCCGTGATTCATGCGGTGGACGGCCGTATAGGGACCATGAAAAAGATGAAGAGGGAAGATTTTTTCTCTTATCTTCCGGATGACGGTAGCGTGAGCTTCAACTTCACGATCAAACGCACATACAACGGCTCTGCTGAAAACTATGGAAGCCCTGTTACAATTACTAGGAGAAAGTCGGAGATAGAAGCTTTAACAGCAGACAGCGACGGAGATGTCGTTCTGGGAAGCGAGTGGATCAAGGATCTTCCGGTCGGCGAATATAAAGTTACTGAAGCTGTCAGTGACAGCGAAGCTGTGAAACTGGCAAATATCAAGGCATATACGCCGGATGATTTGGTCAGCGACAGCTGAAGCCTACATACAATGCGCCGGCTGACAGAAAAGATTTTGCCGCCGCCTTCAGTACGGAAGCATCTTCCGTTACATGGTATATCGGCGAATATAAAGACTGTAAGCCTTCAAAGTGCAGTTACAGCGATACGGACTTTACAGAAGCGGCGCTCACTGACAGCAAAAAAAGAGGTGGATCCCGATAAATCAAAGAACAATGGAAAGAACTACCTCAACGCTCAGCTTGGAAAAGCGATGTTTAAAAACAAAGTGACAGCCGGAAGTGTCGAGATTGAAAAAGTTGATAACTATAATCATCCCCTTGAGGGTGCGGTGTTCACCTTGCAGAAGGCGGATGAAAGCTGGAACGGAACGGGAGAGGCAACAGAGCTTACTACGACAAAGGAGGATCTCGGCAGCGATGAATCGCCTGCAACCGCCCTGTTCAAGAATCTGAAACCGGGCAAGTATATAATAAAGGAGAAAAGCGCCCCGGATATATTCCGGTAACGGTTACATGGCATGTGACGGTAGATGCGGATGGCAATGTGAGCGTAACGGAAGACAATCCTTCAGCGCAGATATCCGAAATTACCGGTGAAGGTCATAAGTCATAAAATCACGGTAAAGGTGGAAAACAGGGCGTCTTATGAGATTCCGAGCGCAGGAGGAACAGGAATATATATTTTCAATCTTGCAGGAGCCTTTCTTATAACACTGTCTGTTCTGCTGTATTTTAGACGACGCAGGGCGATAAAGAATAATGTGAATATGTAGGACACAGAGATGTATTTTATATGCCGCTGATCCGGATACGGGATCGGCGGCATAAATTTTTAGATCTTTAGCTCTTTTGATCTGAGACTGTTTACTATCCGCGCATCGTGCGTACTTGTCAGAAGCTTATTATGCGATCCGCCACATGCTCTACCATGGGAAGATCGTGAGCGATCAGCATTATAGTGAGGTTTCGTTCTTCGGACAATTTTTTCAACAGATGTACAATCTGCGCCTGAATGGACACGTCAAGTGAGGAAATCGGCTCGTCGGCAATGATGAAATCAGGATTTGTAATAAGTGCGCGAGCTATGGCCGCACGCTGGCGCTGACCGCCGGACAGCTCATACGGGTGACGCTGCATGAGGTCTTCAGGAAGACCCGCATCGCGCATAACACTGCGGACATTATTGCAAATGAACTCTCTGTCCGATCCTTTCCTGTGCGCATCTTTGGCTTCCGCGTCAGGGGAAATATTGCAATTCTCTGCAGCTGCAGCTTTTGCTCCGGCGGAATAATCAGTGCGCTGAGCGCGCCGCATTTCCCTGAGAACTTTTTTATTTGCTTTAAGAGGTTCTGCGATTATATCAAAGATCTTCATGCGCGGATTGAAGGCGCTTGAGGAATCCTGAAATATTATCTGACTGTTTACGGGACGTGTAAAATCTATCGTTCCGCTGTCAGGCTTATCCAGACCGATTATGAGGCGTGCAAGGGTTGATTTCCCGCAGCCCGAAGGTCCTACGACTCCAACGATCTCACCTGAGCGTATGTCCATGCTGAAGTCGGTCATAACATTATTTACTGCGTGTCTGCCGAGTTCAAATGATTTTGAGACCGAATTTACAGTTACAAGGACGAGGCGCTCGTGTTCAGGATGAGCATGAGGCGATCCATCATGGAAATGTATGTCGCCGTGAGTGTGCGCGCGCCCCTTTCCGTAGGCGGCGTAACGCATAAGCTCCTTTGTATATTCTTGCTGCGGTGAGGAGAAAACATCTTCAATCGTGCCGCTTTCTATTATCGATCCGTCCTTCATGACACATACGCGGTCTGCTATGTCACGGACAAGACTCATATCGTGAGTGATAAAGATTATGGCTGTTCCGGTCTTACGTCGGATATTTTTGAGCAGTGTGACGATCTGATCCTGCGTATTGATGTCGAGTGAAGTCGTCGGTTCATCGCAGATAAGGACTTTTGGATCGAGTGCAAGAGCTATTGCGATGGCAACGCGCTGCCGCATACCTCCGGAAAATTCATGAGGGTGCTGGTGATATCTGATGTCAGGCTCGTCAATATCGACGAGACACAGCAGTTCTTTCGCGCGGCATTCGGCTTCCGTTCGCGTAAAGGCGGAGGATCCCGCATGGGCGCGGACAGCTTCGCTTATCTGTCTTCCGATGGAATAGGTCGGATCCAGAGAAGTCAGCGGATCCTGAAGCACCATGGCAATATCGTTTCCGCGTACTTTTTCCATCTCGCTGTCGGAAAGCGCGAGAATATCACGGCCTGCCAGCGTTATGCTGCCGTCTTCGATCAACGCATTTTTGCTGTGAAGCCTGAGAATCGCGCGGCACACAGCAGTCTTTCCGCAGCCAGATTCCCCAACGAGTGCAAGTGTTTCACCGGCATTCAGATACAGAGAAGCACCGCGTACTGCATGTACGCGGCCTTCGTTTGTATCGAATGAGAGCTTTAAGTTTTTTATCTCAAGGAGATTGCTCATTAGTCAGCATCCTTTTCCCATTTCGCGATATTCCAGAACACGCCTACGCCGTGATGCCCAAGCAGAGTTTTCTCGGTGATGCCTTTTATGCCGTCCTTTATGACATAATTAGCATCGACATACGCGATAAATGTATAAGGCATGTCTTTTGCCATTTCGGTCTGAAAATCTTTATAAAGCTTTGTTCGCGTCGAACCGTTCGCAATCTTGCGGGCCTTGGTCAAAATGCGATCAATATTTTTATTTGAATAATAGGTGTAGTTATCATCGCCTTCGGTTGTGAATATTTTATATGTATGGTCGTCAGGATCGAACGGGCTTCCCCAGCCGATTATGCAGGAACCCTGTCCCTCCCAGTCAAATTCCGCGGACGGCTTTGCAGTGACATTTGCGCCTATCTTCTTAAGCTGCTTTGCACATATGTTTGCCATATCGACTCTTATGCGGTCATTGTCTCGTGCAAGCAGGTCGAAGGCAAGTTCATCGCCGTTCTTCTCCCAGTAACCGTTTTTGTTCTTCTTCCAGCCGTTTTTCTTAAGAAGCTTCTTCGCTTTTGCGGGATTGTATGTGAATTTTTCCATGTTTTTATTTACATATTCCCCCTTCTGGAGCGGTGAGTAAGCAACCTGACCGTTGCCGTGCAGCACAGATTTTACAATTGCTTTTCTGTCTATTCCGTAGCTCAGGATATTTGGAAGCTCACGGTGCTTTTTGAAAAGCTCTCTGTTGAAGTTGTATGCTATAGCGCGATAGTCGACGGTCTTCATGTCATAGACTGTAAATCCGTCTTTCTTTTTGAAGTTTTTCGCCGATGTAGGATCGACCTGCGCTATATCGAGATCTCCTGACTCAAGCTGCAGAGCTCTTGAAGAATCGTCATCTGCGATTTTAAATATTATTTTGTCTATCTTGGCTGCGCCGTCGTAATAATCATCGAATTTCTCCATCGTTATGCTCTGTCCTTCATCCCACTCAGCGAACTTGTACGGACCTGCACCTACAGGATTTTGGTTGAAGCTGTCGGTAGCAAGGTTCTTGCCTTCGAGCATATGCTTCGGGATGATTCCTATCGTCATATAATCAGGAAATGCCTCGTTTTTGGTTTTAAGTGTGATCTTAACGGTCTTCTTGTCAGGACATTTGATTTTTGTTATATCCTTGTAGTTTGAAACGATCTCGGACTGATTCTTCTTATCCAGGATTGTTTCGAGTGTGAATTTTACGTCTTCCGATGTCAGCGGCTCTCCGTCGTGGAACGTCAGACCGTTGCGCAGTTTAAAAGTATAAGTCTTGCTTGCTTTATTGTAGCCCCAGCTTTTTGCAAGTCCCGGTACAACTTTATTTTCTGCATTATGCGCGGTAAGTCCTGCAAATATCAGCGCATTTATCTCTCCGTGTTCATAAAGCGCCGGATTTATCGCAGTGTAGTCTGTACTTCCGTATACAAGCGTATTGTCATCTGAAGTGCTGTCACTGCAGCCTGACAGACTGAGGATCCCTGCCGTAAGGAGGCCCAGACATATAAGTGAAATCAATAGTTTTTTCATAGTGTTTGTCATTTGCTTTCCCTTTCTTTTTTTCGTTTCTCTTTCATTTATCTATGTACATTAACCGTCTTGCTTTCCCGTAACATGCTGTTTCTATATTTATCCTCTCCTCTCTTATAAATTACTGTATATGCGGTTGTTGCTCTTTCTTATATATTCGCCGATGTCGGTCAGGCAGATGATCGTTGTTATCAGGAATGTACCGGGGATAACTATTATCCACCAGTTGCCGGAAAGCAGCGCCGTTTCTGACATTGACATCAGAGAACCCCACGAGACAGTCTCGATCGGAAGACCGAGTCCCAAAAAACTTAAGGTTGCCTCCATACCTATGGCTGCACCGACATTGCTGACTACCATGAACATGATCGAACTTATGAAATTAGGAGCCAGATGCCTGCGCACTATGTAAAAAAAACTTCCGCCGAATGTACGCGCAGCTAAAACATAATCACTTTCACCGATCTGCCTCACCTCGCTTCGCACAATCTTTGATATATTCATCCAGCTGCATACTCCAATGACGACCGCTATTGACGTGGGGGTCGCTTCACCCCATGCCGCCTGCAGAAATATGACAAGAAGTATCGATGGTATAGACAGGAGCATTTCCACGGATCGCATCATGAGATCGTCTGTTCTTTCTCCGGCAAGACCTGCAGTGCATCCGTACAGTATGGCTATGAATGTTGAGATCAGCGTTGCCAAGAGGCCAATGTATATGGATACGCGCCCGCCGTATAAAATCATTGAAAACATGTCACGTCCCAGTGTGTCCGTCCCGAATATGTGTGATATGCCGGGAGCCTGCATTTGAGTTGACGGATCCATATATGATTCACTGTACGGTGAGAGCAGTCCGGTGAAGATGCTTGTGAGACAGATGAAAGCAAATACCGCTGCTGCTGCGTACGGCAGATGAACCCTGTTGAGAGTGACTGCGCCAGCAGGGCTTTTATTTACAGCTTTATTTTCTTTTTTGAGTTTGGAGCGTAGCCCGCCATCGTGTTTTTTATTCTTCATGCGCGCACCCTTTTATTTCTTTATCGCTAATTACCTGTATATCCTCTGCAGCGAGTGCATATCTCATGCGCGGATCGATTGATTCAGATATTATCTGCGCGATGATGCTTGCCGCCACCACTACAAATGCTGTGATCAGGCAGAGCAGAAGCAGCATGTTGTAGTCTTGATACCTGGCGCTTTCAAAACTCAGCGTTCCGATCCCCGGATATGAAAAAACCATTTCAACAATATATGTTCCCCCGAGTATATGAGGCAGCGACACAGCCATTATCATGATCATGGACGGCATGATGTTTCTAAGGCAGTGCCTTCGCATAATCGTTTTGCGTGAAAGCCCTTTTATCTTGCACAGCATCACATAATCCTGCCGTGCCTCCTCCAGCAGCTTGTTTCTGATCATATAAGTGTAGTACCACAGGTGTTCGAGAACGAGGACGGAAAGCGGTAATATCAGATGGTACAGACGGCTTGCGGCATTTTCGTGTGAACCTATGGCATATGCGCCGCTAGTCGGGAAAATTGGTATTTTTACTGCGAATACGAGTATAAGAATAAGTGCTGTGAAAAATGCCGGTATACCGCTTGATACGACACCTGCCTTGCATAAGACCGTATCTGTACGGCTTCCCTCGCGCATGGCGCAGAACATGCCCAGCATTGTGCCGAATACGAAAATCAGAACGAAGGACAGCCCGCCGAGCAGCAGGGTGTTCATCCAGACGCCTTCTATCACTTCTATGACAGGGCGTTTGTATTTATATGATATGCCGAAATCACCCTTAACAGCGTTTCTGATCCACTTGCCGTATTGAACGATAAGCGGTTTGTCGAGTCCGAGATACTCATAGGCCTCCTGTTTTTCAACCGTTGACATGTGTTCGAACCCGTCACCGTAGTAGGCTCGCAGCGGGTCTCCCGGCGAAAGCCTGGATATTACAAAAACGATGACGGAAAGCACTAACATCACTGTTATGAGCTGCAGCAGCTTCTTTAGTATAAATATCACTTTATGTTTAGTTGTCATTATGATCTTTCTGTAAGCTTACAATATGATAAATGCCCATGCAGCCGCAGCAGACGGTGCTCTTGCGCTGCACCGGATTTCAGGTAAGCAGTCCGTTTTTTGTGTATGCCTTTTGTTTAAGTATACTGAATACGTACATTATAAGAAGAATATCATTTACAAAGGATCCTCACAACCACCCCTGGGGGATATGACGGTTGTCGGACTGCGCTCCCTTTAAACATTCGGCTTTTATTCGCCCCGGGTTACCGGGTTATCTGTATCGGTGCCCGGACTGAAGAGATCGTAGAGATGCAGCAGTTTTTTCATACGCGTATGTCACTTAATATGCTATAATATAAACATGAATTAAGCTGCCGGAGGAAACAGTGACCCGGCGGTCGGTAAAAACATAAATAAACATGTTACGATTTTGCAGACATAATACCCTGACGATTGAATTTGGATGGAGTGTTATGCAGCGCCCCGGAAATGTCTGCTCTTTTATCTGCTATGCGGAAATGTGAACAGCGCAGGCATGCGGGGCTGAGGTGAATGAGAAGCCTTTACTTTAAGGAAAAGGCTTAAACGGCAGGGAGGAAAAGCATATGGTATATATTTTTCTTGCGGAAGGATTTGAAGAAGTTGAAGCGGTCACGATAATAGATTATCTCAGGCGCGCCGGCATCGATATACGCTCGGTTTCCATAACAGTAGATATCAATGTCACGGGGGCGCATGCAATACTGATGAAGAGTGACCTCCTGATCGAAGATGCTGATTTTGACGCATGTGAGATGATAGTGCTTCCGGGCGGACTTCCGGGAACGGATTATCTTGCGGCCGATGAGCGGCTGACAACAAAGATAAAGGAATTTGCGGCGGCAGGAAAGAAAGTGGCAGCTATCTGCGCCGCCCCGACTGTGCTTGCTGAAGCAGGTGTCCTTAACGGCATAAAGGCGACATGTTATCCGTCGCGCAAAGATGAACTTAACGGTGCGGAATATGTGGAAGATGCTGTTGTGACGGACGGTATCGTAACGACTTCGCGCGGTCCGAGCACGGCGGTCCGGTTTGCACTGGAGCTTATAAGGCTGCTTAAAGATCAGAAAACGAGCGACCTTATAAAGGCGGATATACTGCTTGACTGATCTGCTGCCGCACGGACGATAGACAAGGTATATTTGATATATGGATATCACGAAAGAAAAATGTGACCTGCATTTGCATACGTTTTATTCGGACGGGACGCTTTCTCCGACGGCTATAGTGGAGAGGGCTGCTTCACTTGGGCAGAAAATTATTGCTGTAACCGATCATGACGGCACGGACGGGGTGCAGGAAGCGATATGCGCAGCTGAAAAGTACGGGATAAATGTAATTCCCGGCATTGAAATATCAACAGTATACGATGAAACAGTCAAGCTCCATATGCTTGGTTATTGCATAGATATTCACGATGAGCAGATGCAGGAGGTAATGGAAAGACTTAAGAAAGTAAGAGCTGAACGCAATGTCCGTCTGCTGAAGGCGCTTTCGGAAATCGGATATGAGATCGAAGAAGATGATATTCCGGTCGGCGAAGGCGGGACTTTTATCGGCAAGCCGCAGTATGCTATAGCAATGGCGCGCAAGGGATATATTGCCGAACCTGATGATGCTTTTGGCAAAGACGGAGTATTCAGGCGCCCTGAGATCATAGCGGTCAGTAAACTGTTTGAGCCCGGCACTTATGAGGCTATAGAACTTATACACGGCGCCGGCGGAAAAGCAGTGATCGCTCATCCGGGAAAGATACGCGGCTTTAGATACGGGCCGGAAGATAAAGCTGCAGAAAGATGCGGCGCGGCCGATGAAGGAGGGAGAATACCGTGCGGAACAGAAGCTTTTTATGAGGCGGCTGAAAAGCTGATCATAGATCTTAAAAAGCACGGACTTGACGGTATTGAATGTCTTCATACCGATCACACTGAAGAGGATTGCAGACTTTTTAAGGTGCTGGCGGAAAAACACAAACTTATGGCAACATGCGGCTCTGATTATCACGGACCGGAGTTTGAGCGGGGCACTCCTGACTGAAATATTCAAAATTCGGGGCGTGCGTGAGCATATATGGTTTGCTGCAGATACCATAAGGGTATATAATAATAAACATGTTTTCTGTTCACATGGAAACTATCGGGATGCAGAATTATATTTGAAGGAGACAGCGCAGAATGGCATTTTTCAGGTCAATGTACGGATACATAAAGGCAGCTAAAGAAAACGATCCGGCCGCACGTAACGGCTTTGAGATTTTTTTTTGTTATCCGGGTGTCAGTGCACTTATGTGGCATCATCTTTCACATCTTCTGTTCAGGTGCCATCTGAAATTATTGGCGAGGATAGTGTCGCAGCTGACGCGTTTCTTTACAGGGATCGAGATACATCCGGGCGCGACGATCGGTCAGAGATGCTTTATCGACCACGGAATGTCTGTCGTGATCGGTGAGACGACCGAGATCGGTGATGACGTGACGATATATCAGGGTGTGACGCTGGGCGGTACAGGCAAGGATAAAGGCAAGAGACATCCAACTATCGGCAATAGAGTCGTGATAAGTACAGGTGCAAAAGTACTGGGACCGTTCAAGGTCGGAAATGACGTGAAGATCGGCGCCGGGTCGGTAGTGCTTAAGGAGATCCCGGATAAATGTACGGTGGTCGGTATCCCTGGCACCATAGTGAAGCGCGGCGCTCAGACGACATCCGATCTTAATCAGGTGGATCTTCCTGATCCTGTTGCGGTTGAAATCGAATGTCTCAGAAGGAGGATCGTTTTACTCGAAAACAAATTGAAAGCGGTGCAGAAGACTATTGCGGTGACGGGTGGTTTAAAAAATGATATCGAAGAGACGGCTCAGGGAGAAGTGAATTCCGTCGATACAATAAGCGGTGATATTAACGTGGTAAATGTTAGCGAAAACAAATAAAGGAGAGATCAGCAATGAAGATATACAACACACTTGAAAACAGGAAAGTGGAATTTGTGCCTCAGCAGGAAGGCAGGGTTAAGATATACGTGTGCGGTCCCACAGTGTATAACTATTTTCATATGGGAAATGCGCGTCCGTTCGTGGTGTTCGATACAATTAGAAGATATCTCGAGTTTCGCGGCTATGATGTTAATTTCGTGCAGAACTTCACGGATGTCGACGACAAGATAATCAATAAGGCGCGCGAGGATGGCGTAACTGCGGGAGAAGTCAGTGAAAAATATATCGAGGAATACTACAAAGACGCGGCGGCTCTCAATGTCATGAAGGCAACTGCTCACCCGAAAGTAACGGAGCACATGGATGATATCATTCAGTTTGTAAAAGATCTCGTTGACGCGGGGTACGCTTACGAAGTTAACGGAGATGTATATTATAGTACGAAGAAATTCAAAAGTTACGGCAAGCTTTCGGGGCAGAATACTGATGACCTCGAGTCCGGAAAGCGCATCGAAGTGGATGATGACAAGCGGGATCCTCTTGATTTTGCGCTTTGGAAGGCTCGCAAGGAGAATGACGAGATCGCATGGGATTCACCGTGGGGAATGGGCCGTCCCGGATGGCATATAGAATGTTCAACGATGTCAAGAAAGTATCTGGGCGACACGCTTGATATACATGCGGGCGGACAGGATCTTATCTTTCCGCATCATGAAAATGAGATCGCGCAGTCAGAGGCGCACAACGGAAAGCAGTTTGCGAACTACTGGATGCATAACGGATACATAACGATCGATAAAGAGAAAATGTCAAAGTCAAAGGGCAATTTCTTTACGGTGCGCGATATATTGAAAGATTACGATGGTGAGGTGATCCGGTTTTTCCTGCTTTCGGGTCATTACAGAAATCCGATAAACTTCAGCAAAGATCTGATGGAGCAGGCTAAGAGCGCTCTTGCAAGGATGCGCAACACAAAGGAAAATCTCAGGCATCTGATAAATACCCAGACAGGTAAAATGATGGAGTCTGAAAAAGCGACAGCCGAAGGTTTTGACAGGCACAGACAGATTTTCATAGATAAGATGGATGACGACCTCAATACAGCAGATGCGATCACAGCTATATTTGAGCTTGTTTCGGATATCAATCATGCAATCAAAGACGGCTGTTCAGGTGAGTTTGCGGAAGTTGCGCTTGCCGCTTTGCAGGAACCGGCGGATGTTCTCGGACTGCTGCAGGACAGACAAGGCGCAGGCAGCGGTATAGGCGCAGATATCGAGGCGCTTGTTGAAGAAAGACAGGAAGCCCGCAAAAGGAAGGACTTTGCAAGGGCTGACAGGATCAGGGATCAGCTTGCCGCACGGGGAATAACGCTTAAGGACACGCCGCAGGGAGTACAGATAATCGAAAATTGACAGCGTGCAAAACAAACACTTTTTTATATCTGCAAACATTGTAAACAGAATCGAAAAATTTAATGGATCAACAAGTACTTAAAAACATAAACACCACTACACTTGCATTTATGGGTGATGCGGTTTACGAAGCAAGGGTGCGTGAACACCTTATAGAAAGAGGTCTTGCTCGCGCGGATCGGCTGCATCGCGCGGCGACAGAGTATGTGCGCGCAGATGCACAGGCGAAGATCATTAAAGCTTTGTTTGACGAACTCACTTCAGAGGAGCAGATACTGGTAAAACGCGCACGCAACAGAAAGTCGGTGACGAAGCCCAAAAATGCAGACCCTGTGGATTATAAATGGGCAACGGCATTTGAAGCACTTGTCGGGTGGCTGTATTTTAAAGGCGGACAGGATGTAAACGCGGCCAGATGCAGATGGGTGATGAACAGGGCGATCGAAGTGATCGAGAATGAACGGCATATGACATCTTCGGGGTCGCGGCGCGAATTATAAAGTGATAAAAAGGAGAGATTTATGAGCAAAGCGGACGTACTATTTGTTGATATGTGCAAGGATATCCTTGAGAACGGATACTCTTCGGAAGGGCAGACGGTAAGAGCCGTATGGCCAGACGGTACGCCGGCTCACACGATCAAGAAATTCGGTGCGGTCAGCAGATACGATCTTAAGGAAGAATTTCCGGCGCTTACTTTGCGCCCTACTTCAATCAAGTCGGCAGCGGACGAGATGCTGTGGATTTGGCAGAAAAAATCAAATAATGTAAAGGATCTCAAAAGCCATATATGGGACGAATGGGCGGATGAACGCGGGTCTATAGGCAAAGCATACGGTTATCAGATGGGTATAAAATACAAATTTGATCAGGGAGAAATGGATCAGGTGGACAATGTGATATGGCAGCTTAAAAACACACCTTATTCTCGGAGGATCATTACCAATATCTATAATTTCAGCGACCTTTCTGAAATGGCGCTGGCGCCGTGTGCATACAGCATGACTTTCAACGTTACCGGCAGCAGACTCAACGGCGTATTGAATCAGAGAAGTCAGGATATTCTGGCGGCCAATAACTGGAATGTAGTGCAGTATTCCGTGCTGCTTATGATGTTGGCTCAGGTCAGCGGGCTTGAACCGGGAGTCTTCGTACATGTTATCGCGGATGCGCATATTTATGACAGACATATTCCGGTAATTGAAAAGCTCATAACAAGGCCTCAGTATCCTGCGCCGGAAGTAACTCTTGATTCGAGTATAAAAGATTTCTATGAATTTACGACCGATCATATCAGTGTCGGAAATTACCGGAAGAACGAACAGATAAAAGATATTCCTGTGGCGATATAGAACGGCAATATTTAAAAAATGATGAGAATGTATATGTAATTGTAAAAATATTAAATATGAAGGAGAAAGAATGAAAGCTATAGTTGCGGTAGATAAAAACTGGGGAATCGGAAAGGATGGCAGACTTCTGGTGCACCTTCCGGGCGATCTGAACTATTTCAAGGAGAAAACAACAGACCAGACTGTAATAATGGGTAGGAAAACGCTCGAGTCGCTGCCGGGCGGAAAGCCTCTTCCGAATAGAGAGACTGTCATATTGACACAGAACTGGGATTACAGGGCTGAAGACTGTGTAGTGCTGCATTCATTGAATGATCTGTTTGTGGTCATGCAGTTCTGCCTGACGGATGAAGCGTATGTATGCGGCGGAGCGGCTGTCTATGAACAGCTGATGCCGTACTGCTCTTCATTTCTGGTGACGAAGATAGACACGGAATATCCGGCTGACAAGCATTTTCATAATCTTGATGACGATGATGCTTTTGAGCTTGTGTGGGAAAGCGATGAGCAGGAGGAAAACGGTGTAAAATACAGGTGGTGCGAATATAAGCATGTGAGACCGGGAAGAAGGCGGCGGGACATAAGCGCAAAAGACAGACCGGCAGAGGACACTGAGTAAATAGAGAAATGAACAGTATTATAATTGGCAGAAATGCGGTTATGGAAGCCATAAAAAACGGCCGGAGCATCGATAAAATACTTATAATGAAAGGCGCTGAGGGAAATGCTCTCAGGATATCGGCAAAAGCAAAGAAGAAACATATCAGAGTAAATTATCTTGACAGGAAAGCGCTTGACCGGATCGCGGGCAACGAGAATCATCAGGGCGTGATCGCATATGCGGCTCCATATGAATATTCTGATGTAAGTGAGATTCTGGTGCTGGCGGAAGAGCGCGGCGAGGAACCGTTCATTGTGATTTTAGACGGCATAGAAGACCCGCATAATCTGGGCGCTGTGCTCAGAAGCGCGGAGGGCGCCGGCGTGCACGGTGTAATAATTGCCAGGAACAGGGCGGCGGCTCTGACCGATGCAGCGGTGAAGGTATCGGCCGGCGCTGCCGAATATATGCTTTTGAGCCGGGTTACCAATCTGGCAAGGACTGTAGATGAACTTAAAAAGAAAGGTGTCTGGATATGGGGCTGTGACGTTTCGGGCAGTGAATATGGCGGCAGCGATATGACAGGACCTGTCGCGCTCGTGATCGGGAATGAAGGCAGGGGGATAAGCCGTCTTCTCGGTGAAAAGTGTGATTTCATGGTGTCGATACCGATGCGAGGCAAAATAAATTCGCTGAACGCTTCAAATGCGGCGGCGGTATTGATGTATGAAGTGGACAGGCAGCGTCATGCGCTATGATTTGCGTACGTGCGGCGGCAATCAAAATCAAGTGTGTTTAAAACGAGAGCTTTGCAGTGTGGTCTGCGTGTTATGAGGCGGATCCGCAGCAGGGCAGATGTGCGGAGAGCAAAAGGACAGACGTATGGGTAAAGATTACGAAATGTTTACGGATAAAGAACTGGTGCAGCTCGCCGGGCAGGGAGATGACTGCGCCGAGGAGCATCTTATCAGAAAATACAAGGAAATTGTGAGATCGCGCGCACGGATATATTTTATAGTGGGTGCGGATGACGAGGATGTGATCCAGGAAGGAATGATCGGGATCTTCAAAGCGATCAAGACTTATGACCCTGCGAGGAACGCGGCGTTCAAGACGTTTGCGGATATATGCATAGACAGGCAGATACAGGATGCTGTCAAAGCGGCAAACAGACAGAAACATTCACCGCTTAACAGGTCATTATCATTCAATCATCCGATGGGAGATGATGAAGCGCAGACGTTGGGGGAAGTAATGCCGGGTGTTAAAAATCAGGACCCCGAATCTGTGACTGTCACTTGCGAGATGCTGGAGGATTTAAAAAGCAATATGGACAGAATGCTCTCGCCTCTTGAGATGAGTGTGTGGAGAAAACGAATGGCAGGGAAGACTAATGCTCAGATCGCACAAACACTGGGGAAAAACCCTAAAGCTGTGGAGAATGCGACACAGCGCATAAAAAAGAAGATACTGGATTTTTTAGCTGTATAGTCCGGTTTGAGTGTGTCTGAAGATTTTTTATTTAAGTTCATACTTGTATTTCGGACTGAAACCGCAAGCCGTATATTGGTCGGGTTTTTAGGCATTCCACATCATGGAGAATGCCTTTTTTTATATATTTGTTGTTCAGGCATTATTTAATATGATATAATCACGTTACAGAATAACATGTAAATTTAGTTCTAAGCATGACAGGGCAGAGAAGAAAGTGGATACGGATTAAGCCGGATATGATGATGTATATCGTTTTCATGGCAGGCTATGAGATGATTTTTTGAACCGTGATATACTCTGAAATCAGTTACAATCTGTTAAATCATCAGCAAAGTCGAAGTGCATCTATCATAATGTGTTTGAAATCTATGAGCAGACAGACAGTACGGTGTATTATAGAGGGGAGAACATTAATTACAATGTCAGTTTATTGATGATCGCGGGAATGATTTAATACAGGACAAAAGGGAGAAGGGGGAGCGGTCTTAATACAAGAATGACCGGCTCATCGAGATTTAAGTGATTGCTTTTGACAATTAATATTTTGAGAGGAGTGAAAGATATGAGGATATGTGAAAAATGCGGCAGTACTTTCGATGCTGATTACGCATTCTGTCCTGAATGCGGAGGTAAAACAATCGATCTTATTTCAATGCCTGATGAAAACAACCCGGGCCAACAGGCGGGAGCCTGCGATCCGAATGCTGCACAGGGCGGCATCCATGATCAAAGCATGGGACAGCAGACCGGTGCATACAGCTCATATGACCTCGGTCAACAGGCGGGAGCCTGCAATCCGAATGCTGCACAGGGCGGCGTCTACGAAGATGCCGGTATATATGCTGACCTGGGATATGGCAGTGCAGGAGCCGCTGTTGTGCCGGCCAAAAAGCAATTTAATATCAAGAAATTCATAATTATAGCGTCTATAGCCATT
Source organism: Bacillota bacterium (assembly GCA_036839975.1). Taxonomy (GTDB): domain Bacteria; phylum Bacillota; class Clostridia; order Peptostreptococcales; family Anaerovoracaceae; genus RGIG7111. Next base: position 23,333 of record DAISVU010000019.1, read on the forward strand.
GCTGTCATAGCGGTTATTGTAATAGTGCTGCTTTGGATCACGACACCGCGTCAACTCAGGATAAACGGCGGCAAAACGTTTGAAATGTGGGTCGGTGAGACGAAGACGCTTACACTTGAAGGCGATTACCTTGATGCGGAAGATAAAAAGAATGCGACATATAAAACAACCGGTACGGTTGTCACATGCATAGACGGTGTTGTTAAGAATAAATATAATAAAAGTTTATTCAATACTTACGGTACGCAGTACAAAATGGCATATTATCAGACAACGATAGATGTTGAGATAAAAAGCGGACTCCGGACATGGATAGGGAAACAGAAAGTAGTCGTAAAGCTTAAGCCTGTCCGTGTAAAAAACGGCAAAGTATTCAAAAGACCGAAAGGAAAATCTATAAGTTCGATCAGAGTCAAAGGCAACAAGTATCAGAATACTTATATTTATCTTAAGAGTAAAAAAAGCAGAAAGAATGATCTCGCGTTTATTGTTCTTGCAAACAAAGATGTGTTTATCAAAAATGTACCGCTTAACAAATACGTTATATACATGGCACAGGGAGACACATGGTACGGTACGAAATACTTGTTTGGGCCGGGCTCACGCAAGATCAAAGATCGGAAAACATACGATTTCTCCAGATATAAATGGACGTTCAATCTGCGCAGTAAAAAGAAAGGCAATATGCGTACCGACACGGTTGAAGACAAAGATTTTCCGCGATAAGCGGGCGCAGTCTCAAATTTCAGGACAGCGGTAACCCGGCCGTTCGGCGCAGCTGAATTAACGGCTCAAATCATTGACATAAGACTTAAAATATAGTAGGATAATGCCGTTAATATGCTGTTGTAGCTCAGTTGGTAGAGCACTTCCTTGGTAAGGAAGAGGTTCGGCAGTTCAATCCTGCTCAACAGCTCCATTTGATTTAAATTTTGATTTTGACCGACCATTTGAAAGTGATGGAGAAGGTCAGTATTTTAGGAGGGACAAAATGGCAAAAGCGAAATTTGAAAGGGCCAAACCGCATATCAATATCGGAACGATTGGTCATGTAGACCACGGAAAGACAAC
>DAISVU010000020.1:0-23207 GCA_036839975.1 Bacillota bacterium
ACTTGGCGGGAGACCGCCCGGGAAAGTAAGTCGCTGCCGGTTTTATTAAAAAAGGAAAGTTCAATACGAACTTTCTTTTTCATATCTCGAATTCTGAAATTAAAGGAATCTTGATTATATATTATGTTTTTTATATAATCATTACGATAGGATTTCAAAAAGGAGGTATTGACTCCTATGGATAACATTAACGGACAAGATTTTAGATCAGATATTACTAAAAACGCGGACAATGAACAGCGATATCAGGAACAGCAGACAAATACAAGTCATAATCAATATCAGCAAGCTGATCGATCGAATCGGCAATATCAGCAGACACAGAATCAACAGCAGTATCAGCAATACCAGCAACCGTCGGTTTCGGATGAAAAGCCGCTCGGATACGGTAATGCAGTAATAAGTATGGTGCTAGGTATCGTTGCATGTGCTTTTACACTATTTGCCGCAACGATTGTTACCGGTGTGGTGGCGATAGCTATTTCAATCATCGGACTTGTGCTTGCATCAAAAGCAAAGGCAAAAGGTTTTTTGGGAGGAATAAGAACTGCAGGATTTGTCTTATCTCTCATCGGCTTGGTACTTAATGCTGTATTGTTGGTCGCCTGTGCCACCTTCCTGACAGGTATCGGCATTTGCGCATCTTCTGGATTATTTGATGAATTACTTAATGAGTTAAAGTCGCTGCAATAAGCGTAACCATTTTATCTGTTAAACATATGAATCCTAATATTATAATTTTGGGGAGAACGATACCGGCATATGGATTGATGTCGGTCACAGGATTTCTTTTGGCACTTGTTTTTATAGCGGTTTTTTCACGAAAAGACAGGATAAGGCTTGAAAACGCCATATATATTTTTTCGATCGGTTCGGTGGGAGCACTGATAGGAGCGAAGCTAATTTATATTCTGACCGTATTCCCCGATTTCATACAAGATATACAGTTGATAAGTTCCGATAAGCAATATTTCATAGGTAAATATGTTACGGGGGGACTCGTTTTTTTCGGAGGGCTGACAGGTGGGATATTAGCCGCATGGCTTGCAGCCAAGTCATATAAAGTGAGATTTTCATCATACTTTGATATATTAGTGCCATCTGTAATTATTACGGCAATGTTCGGCCGTATAGGTTGCTTTATGGCAGGATGTTGCTACGGAAAGGAGACATCTTCTCCTCTGGGAGTTACGTTTCACCATTCAATTGCAGGGGCCAACAATCTGCCGCTTTTCCCTACACAACTGTTTGAAGCGCTTTTTAACTTTGTTATATTGGTGGTGATATTTATTCTGATAAAAAGAGGGCTGAAAGGCACGGCATTGCTCGAACTCTATCTTTTTTCATATAGTGTTTTCAGATTTTTAAATGAGTTTTTAAGAGGTGATGCAGAGAGGGGATTTATACTCGATATGAGTGTTTCACAGTGGATCTCGCTTTTAGTATTGGCTTTGTTGACAGTGCGACGGCTCTGTTTTGAAAAAAATAATTTCTATAACAGATAAGTGACATTTGACATGCTTATATGTGAGAACATGGTGATTTTGATCAATATATTTATAAACGGGTATCTATAAACGGGCGTGGGAATCTCTGCCTTTTTTTATTTAATCTCCTGTGTTATAATAACAGCGCAAACGAGGCAATGACGAATACCGCCTAAAGTTGGAAATCGTTAGCAATATGTTCATGAGGAAAGGTGTAAATCATGCCGATTCGCAAGTAAAAAAGACTGCTGAACACATAATGTTTATAAAAGGTGCAGTAGTTTTTTTAAGCTTGAAGTGTGCTGCAAGTACAGCTTAACATGTTGACTTTTCAAAATGTTCGGATGCGTGAACATATTAAATGTTATATTCCGCATATGGATATTTATAGCTTAAAACATATACTGATATATGCGATGTAACATACATCGCATATTGAAATATAAAACATATAGTGCATTAAAAACACAGCTCAGAAATACGTAACGAGGATATAATAAATAGGAGTACTTTCAATGGGAATTTTTATGACATTTGCAAAAGTTATATTTGTGGTACTTCTTTGTATTCCTATAGGTTATGTTGCAATATTGTGCATAACTCGTCTCATAGATGATGTTTTAAATAATGTAAAAAAGAGATAGCAATGGAGATAATAAAGCGCACGGGAATATTTATTACGATAGAAGGACTTGATGGTTCGGGCAAGTCAACACAGGCTGGATATATGAAGACTTATCTTGAAAGTAAAGGCTGTGATGTTGTGCTTACGCGCGAGCCGGGTGGAACGTATATAAGCGAAAAGATAAGAGATATAATACTCGATAAAGGGAACCTCGGCATGGAACCTATGGCAGAAGCGCTGCTGTATGCTGCATCGAGGGCACAGCATGTGGCTGAAAAGATAAGACCTGCGCTTCTTGAGGGTAAAATAGTCATATGCGACAGGTTTACAGACTCAAGCATAGCTTATCAGGGATATGGAAGAGGTCTTGGAAAATGTGTAAGCGAGATAAATCGTTATGCGATGATGGGATGCGAACCTGATATAACATTTCTGATGAAGCTGGACCCGGAAGCAGGAAGACAAAGGATAGACAGTAATAAGTTTGATCGGCTTGAAGCTGAAAAGCTCGAATTTCATAAAGAAGTGTACAGGGGATATTTGGAATTGGAAAAGACATATTCTGAAAGAATAATAGGTTTTGATGCGACAAAAAGCATAGAGGAGATAAGGCATGCAATATTTAGACAGCTTGACCGTGTACTGTATCTGAAAAATAACTGTGGAATAAACTGCAAAAACAATCGTTAAAGCAAGTGGTAAGGGCAAGCTGAGGCAAATCAGTCCATATCATCTGGGAGGGCAGGATGGAATTTGATGAAAGGCTGAAAAAAGCTATACAACAAGGGACGGTATATCATGCATATATTTTTGAAGGTGACAGAAATTCCGATAAAACTGCCTTTGCAAAAAAATTCGCAAAGGCAGTATTGTGTAAAGAATATCCGGGAGAGGGCTGCAACAGATGCAGAACATGTAAAAAGATCGAGCACGGCAACCACGAGGATATCGTCTATGTGAAAGGACGAGGGAAGACAGGGGTAAAGGATGAAGAGATTGAGGAGGTTCAGCAGAGGCTGAAAACAAAGCCTAACGAAGCGAGGAACATTGCGGTCATTGAAAAGGCTGATACCATGACTGTTCGTGCCCAAAACAGATTTTTAAAGACGTTGGAAGAACCGCCTCAGGACGCGGTGATAATACTGCTTTCGGAAAATATAGAAAATCTGCTGCCTACAGTTGTGTCAAGGTGTGCTATTTACAGAATAGATGCGGAATATGCACTATATAATGAAGAAATAATGGGAACGGCAAGAGAATTCGTAGGAATGATATTCGAAAACAAACCCTTTTTTATGACTTCAAAAAAGATTGAGGAACATGCAGAGGACCGCGAAAAAGCACTCGAGCTTTTGGATGCGCTTGAAACAGTGTATGCAGAGAAGATGCGAAATACAGATAACAGGTATATAAAAGAAGATATATACAGAGCCATATATGCTGTAGAAACAGCACGAAAAGAGATTGTGCGAGGGATTGCACATAAAAGTGCTCTTAAAAAGGCGATCATTGAAATCGGAGGATAAGATGACAAAAGTTGTAGGTGTAAAATTCAAGAAAGCGGGGAAGATGTACTATTTTGATCCCGCAGGATATAAACTAAAAAATGGTGACAATGTTATAGTTGAAACGTCACGGGGACAGGAATTCGGAACTGTCACGATGAAGAACAGGGAAATATCAAAAGACGAGCTTGTTTCACCCCTGAAAAAAATAATGCGTGTCGCTACAGAAAAGGACATGGAGAAAAATCAGGAGAATCTGAAGAAATGTGAAAGTGCTATGGCAAGGTGCCAGGAAAAAATAGAAAAGCACAGTCTGGAAATGAAACTTATCGATGTTGAATATACATTTGATAACAGCAAAGTTATATTTTATTTTACTGCTGATGGGAGAGTTGATTTCAGGGAGCTCGTAAAGGACCTTGCGAGCGTGTTCCATACAAGGATAGAACTTCGTCAGATCGGAGTACGGGATGAGGCCAAGATGCTTGGCGGTATCGGACATTGCGGCAAGGGTCTTTGCTGTGCCACCTGGCTTCCCGATTTTGAGCCGGTGTCGATCAAGATGGCAAAAGCTCAGAATATGTCGCTCAATCCGACTAAGATATCGGGAATTTGCGGCAGGCTTATGTGCTGTCTGAAATATGAAAACGATTTATATATGGAACTTAAGAAAGGGATGCCTGAAACCGGTGAGAAAATAGAAACTCCAGAAGGAAGAGCCGTCGTGTTAGATACCAATATTCTTGAAAGCAAAATAAGAGCAAGGCTCATTCTTGACAATGATGAAAAAGATGAGAACAGTGATGAGTTCAGTAATGACATATACACATTTGAAAAATCTGAGATAAGGCACCTGCGTGGAAAAGGTCGGAGGGGAAGGCATAAAAATAAGGAAGAGTTGAAGACATCTCTGAAGAAATGAAAGATCTTTTAAAGGATTAGAGCATAAAAGCAGTAAAATGAGATCAGTGAGTGCAGTATGTGTAGCAGTTACAATGATAAATATATGATAAAAGAAGGTGAGTACATCGATGAAATAGGTTTCGGCGGCTTGAGACTTATTCAAAAGACTTCGAATTTCCGATATGGACTTGATGCGGTGCCTATAGCCGATATGGCATCGAAGGGCAAGCCTTTTGAAAGCGCAGTAGATCTCGGCACCGGCACGGGTGTAATACCTCTGATATTGAGCCATAAGACAAATGCAAGATAGATAATGGGAGTGGAACTGCAAAAAAGTTCATACGCATGCGCAGTAAGGAACGTAGAAATAAACGGGCTGCTGGATCGTATTGATATCTTTAATACCGATGTGTGCGAAAGCGGAGCTTTGAAGGCTGAGATAATCGAGCGAAATAAAAAAAAAAGGCATTCTGCGTGACGGACATGTGGATGTGGTTGTGAGCAACCCACCTTACATACAGGTAGCGGATGGTATGCGGAGTGACAATCTGGAAAAGATGATAGCACGGCATGAGCTTAAAGCGACACTTGGTGATTTTGTAAACTGTGCAGCAATGATATTGAAACCCAAAGGTGATTTTTATATGGACCACCGTCTTACAAGAATGGCAGATATATTTTGCACACTAAGGGAACATTCCCTTGAGCCTAAGGAGTTGAGGCCGATATCGTCATATAAGGAGACAGCGCCCAATATAATGCTTATACATGCGGTAAAGAACGGTGGAAACGGTCTTAAAATTCTGAAAAACATGTGTATTTACAAAGAAAAGGGGATATACAGTGATGAAATAATTGATATTTATGAAAGATAAAGTGTTTTCAGCGAGCATGTTTATGGCCTCATAAAGTTTTGTGAATGAAATAACAGTACAGGAAAAAAAGTATTGAATTTACAGTGTATTTGAGCGATAATAAAACATAGTTATCATTAGCGGAGGTAGTTAGATATGGATGTAACGATAGATCTTAGGACTTTAGGCATAATTGTAGTCGGTATTGCACTGCTGATTTTGATAATATATCTGGTAATTTTGATTAGAAATGCTAATATTGCTGTTAAAAAATCCCATAAGCTTTTAGATGATCTGGAAGAGATAACGGATATTGCCTCAACGCGTACGGTACAGCTTAACGATGCTGCGGATAATTTGCTGGATTCAATACAGGATGTCTCAGAAGCCTTAAAAGGGAATCAAGATCTGAAAAAGTCAGTTGGGATACTTGTAAATGCATTCGCATCTCTTAAAAATATTGTGATGAGGTTCAAGAAAAATGAAGAAGATAATGATGATAAAAAGGAAAAAAACAGAAATTTGAAAAAAAAGAAGCAGAAAAAGAAAATAAAAAGTCGATAATGGTCAACAATTATCAAAAAGTGCTGAGACAGGCAGACCGGTACTGCTTCTAAAGTACGACAGATAGTGTTTATAAATTTTTGCCGATAACACCGGCTATGTGTTTGGGTATACAACGAGTGAAAGGAGACCGCGATGAAAGCAACAGGTATAGTAAGGAAGGTAGATGAACTGGGACGAATAGTTCTTCCGATTGAGTTGAGAAGGACATTGAATATCAATATCAAAGACCCTATAGAAATTTATGTTGATGAAGATAGTGTTGTTCTCAAGAAGTATGAGCCGGCTTGTATATTTTGTGGCAATGCAAACAATGTTAAAAATATCAATGGCAAAAACGTGTGTCAGAACTGCATTGATGAGTTGAAAAATCTTTAAACCGATATTGGGTTTCATATGCAAAAGGAGTCATAAAAGACTCCTTTTTTTAAGTAGCTTTTTACATGTTTGTCCAGCGATATGTTGATGAATCGTTAAGTTTTACATTGGCGTAGTTTCGAATTCGCGATATGTATGGACATTGCCTGTGTGCCGGCCTTCATGTCTTTTTCAGTAAAGGCTTTGAATATTTTACGGTGTTCTTCCAATAGTACCGACAGGTAGTTTTCAGATTGTTGACGTCCTCTGCCCATATATTTTGTGTATGTCTGGTATGTGGAAAGTGTCCGTGCAAGAAGGCGATTATGTGATGCATTGTAAATTATCTGATGGAATTTACTATTGATATTATCCATCTTTAATATGTCGTTTTTTATGGTATAAAATTCCATGAATTCAAATATCTCTTCGAGTGCATGAAGCTCTTCATCGGTAATCCGTTCTATAGCCCATTTTACGGCCTGTATCTCACACGATTTGCGTAAGTCGAACATATCCTTGAAGTCCTGTTCGCTAAAACCGACTGCGAAAGCGCCGCGATTGGGAATATTTTCGACGAGTCCGTGTGTCTCAAGCTGTCGCAAGGCTTCACGCACCGGAGTGCGGCTCACGTCATACTCTTTGCATAGGCGCTGTTCAGTGAGCTTTTCGCCTGCTGCAATCTTATTGGTGAGTATGTCTGCCTGAAGGCGTGCGTAAAGATTGTTTGAGAGCGGCAGCCTGGAGCTTAAATCGTTTGAATACTTATAAAGTGCCATTTTGAAGTTCTCCCTTTATTTTACTATCTTGATATTATCTATGTATGTTGTCATTGATTTTATTATAAAGGCTTGAAATTATGGCAATTTCACTGATTTTGCAGCTGACTTGATTTTTTCGATAACTGTCTTTGTGAAATCATCCGCAATGTTGCCATCTTTATTGGAAGTCATGTTAAGTACTTCAAGGGCTGAGTCTATTGCGTCTGAAAGTTTATCTGCCTGCTCTGTGCAGCCTATATGACGAAGCATCATTTCCGCTGCTTTTGTTATGCTGGACGGATTGGCGTATGCGCCTCGACCATCCGTTATCATCCTCGGAGCACTTCCGTGAACAGCTTCAAACATCGCATATTTGCTGCCTATGTTTGCACTGCCTGCTGTACCTACCCCGCCCTGGAGCTGCGCTGCTTCATCGGTTATGATATCTCCATAAAGATTAGGCAGCACAAATACGTTGAATTTACTGTTTGAAGGTTCTTTGATAAGGTTCGCTGCGGTTATGTCAACATAGTAATCATCTACTTCTATCTCGGGATAATCTTTGGCTACTTCGTAACACAATGACAGAAACTTGCCGTCGGTTTTTTTCATTATGTTTGCTTTGGTGACGATAGTGACCTTCTGGTTCCCGTTGTTTTTGGCAAATTCAAAAGCAATTTTAGCTATTCGTTTTGTCCCTGCATTTGTAGTTACTTTAAAGTCGATCGCTATGTCGTCAGCAATATCCACGCCCTGACTTCCAAGTGCATATTCTCCTTCTGTATTTTCCCTGTAGAATGTCCAGTTAATATTCTTTTCAGGGATAGATACAGGTCGTACATTGGCGAAGAGGTCGAGTTCTTTTCTGAGCATGACATTGGCGCTTTCAAGGTTCGGTAGATTATCGCTCTTGCCCGGAGTCATTGTAGGACCCTTTAAGAGCACGTTACATTCCTTTATTGCGGCGAGCACATCATCCGGTACAGTTTGAAGCTTGGCGACTCTGTTTTTTATAGTGAGTCCCTTGATATCTCTAAGTTCGATTCTTCCTGCATTGATCTTGTCTTCAAGCAGAACTTTAAGAATCTCTTTACATGACTCAGTGATGACAGGACCGATGCCATCTCCGTCTATGATGCCTATTACTATTTTATCAATTGTGTTAAAATCGGTAATTTCCGAATCAACGTTCAGTCTTTTTACGCGTTCAAGCTGTTCCGTAACTATATCTTCAAAAGCTTTTATGTAGTCCATTTTCATTTCCTTTCGATCCCGGGGATCACTTTGACAGTTTATGCTAATCATCCTTTATCATGTTGATCTTCCCACCCTTTAAAATCATTTCGACCTCAAGATTGGAGAAATTTGTCTCAGTTTCATATACATCACCTGTATCAATATCTTCAACTTTGACAACGGTATTTTTTATTTGAGAAGGTGCATCTTTTATTGTCAAACGCGCACCGAGTTTAATTTTATCGTAGTCGTAAGGATCTTTGAACACTAGAGGCATGATTCCGCTGTTTATAAGATTGGATCTATGTATTCTTGCAAAGGATTTTGCAAGTACAAATTTAATTCCGAGGTAAAGCGGTGCGAGTGCCGCATGCTCACGACTACTGCCCTGTCCATAATTATCTCCGCCGATTATAGCGCATTTTTCTGCATTTTTGCATCTTTCTGCAAATTCGCTATCGATCTTTTCGAAGCAGTAGTTTGCAAGATACGGAACATTTGAACGGTATGGCAGCAGTCTTGAGTCAGACGGCATTATGTCGTCTGTCGTGATATTATCTCCTGCGCGAAGTGTGACTGTAGCTGTAACTTCTCGAGGCAGTGCCGTGTTTCTGGGAAACGGTTTGATATTGGGACCCATCTCAACTTCTGTATTGGATTTGTCAGATCCGTTCGGATAAACTATGAAGTTATCGTTTAACGGGAAGACGGTATCTTTAATGGCAGGAAGGCTTATGCCGCTTTTGCTTCCGTCAGTAAGTACACCTTTTATTGCTGACAGAGCAGCGGTTTCGGGACTTACCAGATAGACCTGTGCGTCAAGCGTACCCGATCTTCCTTTGAAGTTTCTGTTGAATGTTCTTAGTGAGACCGCCCCGGACTTGGGTGACTGTCCCATCCCGATGCAGGGGCCGCATGCGTTTTCAATAATCCTTGCACCCGATGCTATAATATCTGCAAGCGCGCCGTTTTCAGCCATTTTTGTGAGTATTTTACTTGAACCCGGGGATATGACAAGGCTTACATCGGGATGTACTTTGTGGCCTTTTAATATTACTGCAACTTTCATTAGGTCTGTATATGATGAATTTGTACATGAGCCGATAGCTACCTGATTGACTTTTATTTCACCAATATTTGCGACTGTATCCACATTATCAGGGCTGTGCGGTTTGGCAGCCATAGGAACGAGTGCATCGAGATCTACTGTTAGTTCTTGATCATATATCGCGTTTTCATCAGCAGATAGTGGAATATAGTCCTTTTCTCTTCCTTCGGATTTAAGATATGAAAGAGTATTTTCATCACTGGGGAAGATTGAAGTGGTTGCTCCCAGTTCAGCGCCCATATTGGTTATAGTCGCTCTATCTGTCACTGAAAGTGATTTTACGCCTTCTCCGGTGTATTCAATAATTTTGCCTACGCCGCCCTTTACGGTAAGCTCTTTAAGCACATAGAGTATAATGTCCTTAGCTGATATCCACGGTTTCAGTGCGCCTTTAAGATCTATTTTTACGACTTCGGGAACAGTGAGGCTGTATGTACCCTTTGCCATTGCAACTGCAACATCCAGTCCGCCTGAACCTATAGCTATCATGCCGAGACCGCCGCCAGTAGGCGTATGGCTGTCAGAGCCCAGAAGAGTTTTTCCCGGCTTTCCGTAATTTTCGAGATGCAGCTGATGACAGATCCCGTTTCCGGGTTTTGAAAATAACACGCCGTGCCGTTGTGCTACGCTTTTTATGAATGCATGGTCATCGGCATTTTCAAAACCGGTCTGAAGAGTATTGTGGTCAATATAAGCGACTGAAAGTTCGGTTTTGATGGTATCGACATCCATCGCTTCAAGCTGCAGATATACCATTGTGCCGGTCGAGTCCTGAGTCAGGGTCTGATCGACTTTTATGGTGATTTCATTCCCTGGGGAAAGAGTGCCTTCAATCAGGTGGTTTCCCAAGATCTTATATGCAAGTGTTTTGCTCATAATGCTTCTCCTTTTGAATTATTCAAATCTTTTTTATAGTAAAAGATAATGCTGTAAGTTATAAGAGCGTTACAAAGCTGCGTATGAAGTTAAATAAGCTTTGCCGTTAAAAAGATGTATCCAATAATACAATCTATATATTCGTGTACGATTATACAATTTTACATTTATATGGTCAATCTATACCCGGCAAATATTGAGAAAGGATGTACGTAGAACTGCAGGCTAGGCTTTGAATCATTTTTAGTGATTTGTATACGGGTCTGTTTTTCTTTCAGTGCTGTCTTCAGCTGCTTCTGCTTGGCGGTTGTAAAGCTTCATCGAATCAAGTTTGCTACTTTTGACGCCGTGCTTGAATTTTGTTGACTTTCGGATCTTTTTAACATAGATATTTATCAGCATCGTAAATATTATATCGTATGCGATGAAGACTGCTATGCCGGCTGCCAGAAGCAGAGGGAAGGGAAGGTCAGGAAGATTGATCTCAGTGAAAAAGAGTTCTTTAAAAAAGAAAAATACTGTCATGAATGCAGCAGTAAAGAAAAGTATCTTTAGGGTGATCTGCAGCCATTTGACCTGCGGCTTTTCTGCGAGTGCCTTTATTATACCGTAGACACCGAAGAAAAAGATAAAAGGAAAGACTGCAAGTTTGTTGGGGATGAGTATAAAGCAAAGTCCGGCTGCGGCAGCATATAATATGATACTTTCTTTGAAGCCGGTTTCCATTATCATCAGTCCTATAAAAATAGAACTAAAACCATATAAAATCAGTTCTATTCCGGGTACTACAGAAGCCAGGAATACCGCAATGACGGTAAATGCAAGATATACGCCGCCCAGCGCTATCGTAAAACTGTTTATGCTTTTTCGTTTTTTTAATGTCATATGAATTACTCCCGATTATTGATGTCTGTACGTCATGAGCTTTTGCATATTTATACAAAAGCATGTGATAGTCAATATTGAGGCAGTGGCCTGCATAAAATATTTGAATATTTTGTATGGATAACTGTATGCAATATGTAAAAAAATTAATATCCGCCGCACATATTGCAGCAACAGTCTGCACATAGTGCGCACTGGCATGCTTGACACATTGCAGCTTCGTTGGGAGAGTAGCCTCGACCGTATGCCTGGTTCCTATACATCATGCCTGCACTCATGAGATTATCGAGAGCTTGTCTGTATTCGGGATTTGAAGGTTCTATGGAAACAGCCTGTTGTATTTTTCCCATCGCATCGTCATACCATCCGCGTCTATAGGAAATCATACCTGAAAGAAAGAGCCATTCAGCGGTATGCTTGTTTGGAATGTTGTCCAGCAGATCCTGCGCCTGTTTGAGGTTGCCCATATCTATACTGCGCCTTACTTTCTGATATTCGGGGTCGATGTTTCGGGCGTCTTGTCGATAGCCGGAATTGTCTCTGCTTCTGTTCCCTTTCATAATCATGTCATATGCTTCGTTTATTTCACGTAGTTTTTCTTCCGCAAGTTCCTCTAGCGGATTGTTTTGATATCTGTCGGGGTGGTATTTTTTCACAAGTTCTTTGTATGCTGATTTTACTTGTTCATCAGTGGCACCGGGCTCAAGGCCAAGTACTTTATAGGGATCCGTTATCATTCAATGCTCCTTGTCTGTTTATCTATTTTTGTTTGCAAATGAAAATTTAATTTATATTATAATATCCGGTCGCTTATATCAACCGTTGTTTTTATACAACCTCTGATTATTTTTTGTTTTTTCAAAGTTTTGCAGATATCTTTGAAATGATTTCAAGTCCCTTGAACAGCTTTTTGATTTTCAAAAAGCTGTTATGTGTTTTTTACTTTTCGATGTATTCTTTTGGTTTGTAACGAAGGGAATCATCTTTAAGAAGCAAAGTTTCACTTTGTCGTAAAAGACCCATGAATATTATATTTTCCAAAATGCCTTTGTTTTTCTTTATATCAAGCAGGTCAAGTGCTTTACCCGTTTCATTCATGTAGATTGAAAGGCTACGTTGACAAGCATTGCGGATTCGTGCCTTGAAATCTACAGGAGATTCTTCGGCAGTAAGATCGTATCTGAAAAATAAGGGATTGTATGAATTGTTTTCAAGATCTTCCTCAACATCATCATAGGCATCGAGAAGATATACCCATTTACCCAGATGATATCCGAGATTAGATAATATCTGTTTGATATCTGAGTTATCAGAGATTTCCTTATAACTCGTAAATATTTCCTGCATTATGCATGCAAACGGTTCTGCCGCTTCATCGAGATCTGCGCATCTTTTGATTTCAAGCGCACGCAGGGTTCTCAAATGAGCTTCGATATTTTCGCAGAGAATAATGTTATTAATCCTGAGCCTGTCGTAGATGCGGCCTAAAAGTTTCATTACTGTTTTTGCGAAAAGGCTGTTTTCATCATCGGCATCATCAGCGAGTTTATGCCATGCGAGTATCAGCATGATGTCTGCCGCATGATCTACAGCGCTGTTTGATATGACCATTTTTTTTCTTATATGATGAATTATGCAGTGTTCATACGAAGGATCATCTTTATCATCATCTAGAGCTGCCAAAAGAAGTGCTAAAAAAGCAGCATCATAGCTGAGGGATATGCGTGGAAGCTGACCGTAGCGTCTGGATATGGATTTGCATACGCCACAGTAGTAACCGTTGTAGACCTCATATTCTATTATTTTCAGTTGTGATTTTTCGGGCTTGATATATCCAAGCATTTTATATTCCCCTGGCACTAAAAGCTTTGACGTCTCTATAAGCTGCATGATGTATAAGCTGTGCTGAACGACAGATCAAAAAGTGGCATCTTGCAAGAAACCGTATTAAAGGTCAATCTCTTAATGTGAAGAACTGTTCATACCAAAGAAGGAATGAGAATATCGTCCATATCTTTGTGACTCTTTCAGGTATGCCTCTTCGGTGTTCATCTAAAAGAGCAACGATCTTTTCAGTGTTGAACAGTTCTTTTGCGATATCGTTGGTGAAATATCTTTTGACAAGTTTATAATGGCGATCCTCTTTGAGCCATAACGGTAGAGGAAGTGGAAACGGCATTTTTATCCTGCTTGCGCTGTCGTTATTTATTTCTCTTCTTGCCGCCTGTCTCATGGCGAGTTTAGTGTCTTTCGCATTGGCTTTGAATTTGCCCGGAAGGGTCCTTGCCGTATTGAATATTTCAATATCAAGAAGCGGTACTCTTAATTCAAGTGAGTTTGCCATACTCATTTTGTCAGCTTTTAGCAATATTTCCTGTAGCATCCACATGTTTATGTCCAGGTACTGCATCTTGGATACGGTATCTATATCTTTTACCTTGTCGTAGAATTGGTTTGTATAATACTGAGGCATGGGCATATTGTATTTCTCTTTCAGGAATGAATCGCGTTCAAATTCAGAAAAGCCTTTCATTATACCTATGTATCGTTCTTCAATATCCTGTCCGTTCCTGATAACAAAATTTCGACCTTTTATGGCTGGCATATGTCTGGCAATACCGGCCAGTGCTTTTCTTAATCTGCGGGGTAGCTTCTGATAAGCGGCGTGTTGATGAGGCATCCTGTATGAGTTGTATCCGCCGTACATTTCATCTGCTCCTTCACCGGAAAGAACTACCTTCATATCTTCTGCCGCGCGTTGTGATACGAAATAGAGGAGATTTGCACTTGGATTTGCGAGGGGCTCGTCCAGATAATACTGGACTTTTCCCGCAGTATCAAAATATTCTTCAGGTGTTACCCGACGTTCATAATTTTCTACACCGATTTCGCTTGCAAGCATTCGTGCATGCGGCACTTCACTATAGTCAGGATCTGCAAAGCCGATTGTGTATGTTTTGACTTTTTGCAGCCTGGAAAGTTCACTTGCAACATAACTTGAGTCAACACCGCTTGAAAGAAAGCAGCCGACTTCCACATCTGCGAATTGATGAGCTTTTACGCTGTCTTTTATGGATACCGATATTTCATCCACAAATTTCGAGAACGGTTTATCTTCATCCGGTTTCAGTGTTGGTTCAAAGTATCTTTTTATGTCCATTACACCATCGTGATATTCAAAGTAGTGACCGGGATTGAGCATGAATACATTGCTGAAGAATGTGTCCGTACCGGGGACATATCCGAATGTCAGGTAGTTTGGAAGACATTTTTTGTTCAGCTCTTTTTTAAACTGTGGATGCGGAAGAAATGATTTTATTTCGCTGCCAAAAATAAATACATTTTCCATTTGAGCGTAATAATACGGCTTGATTCCGAAATGATCTCTTGCGCCGAATATTTTTTTGTTGTTTTTATCCCATATAGCAAAAGCAAACATTCCACGGAGTTTTGGAAGAAGTGCTTCGCCGTATTCTTCATACCCGTGGATTAGAATTTCAGAGTCTGTGTTTGTAGAAAAAATGTGTCCTTTGTTTTTTAGTTCATCTCTCAGTTTCTGAAAGTTGTATATCTCACCGTTGAAAACGAGTACCAGGGATTCGTCCTCATTGAATATCGGCTGTGTGCCGCCTTCAATGTCGATGATGCTAAGCCTTGCAAAGCCGAGCGCAACATCTTTATCGAAGTAGCATTCCTGAGAATCGGGTCCTCTGTGATAGATTTCCTTAAGCATGTTGTTTATGATCTTTTCTTTATTGCTGCAAGTGGATGAAAACCCCACAAATCCGCACATTTATAATCGCCTCCCAATTATGAAAAGTTTGCTTATCGTCAGATTCTATTGTGTATAGATGAATGAGTATATACAACATATATTGTCGCATAATGCAAATAAAAATTCAATAACAAAAAAACGGACAAATCTATGAGATCTCTTTGCCGTTACCGCTTAATATGATTCATGTATAAATTACTGCAGGGATTATTGATCAGCCTATCTGATCGGGTTCATCTGCATCATTTGCAACGCCGGCTTTGTCTATGATTAAAAAAATGAGACCCAGTAGCATACCGACTATAGTTGCAAGGCACATTCCGGTTAGTTTTACTGAACCTATGTTTATGGCAACATTGGAAAGTCCTGTTATAAGTACGATCGAAGACGATGCCAGATTACGTGGTTTTCCGTAGTTGACTTTCTGATCTACAACTAGTCTAAGACCCGAGGCTGCAATCATTCCGTAGAGCAGGAAACTGATGCCGCCCATTACCGGTCCCGGTATAGTCTGAATAATTGCCGATATTTTACCTATAAATGCAAAAAGTATGGAAAAGCATGCGGCGCCGCCAATAACCCAGACGCTGTATACTTTGGTAACTGCCATTACACCTATGTTCTCGCCGTATGTGGTTGTGGGTACAGAACCGCAAAATCCTGATAGAACAGTTGAGACGCCGTCTGAGAAGAGTGTCCTGTGAAGCCCGGGATCTTTTAAAAGATTTTTTCCGACGATCTCGCTTGTCACTACCTGATGCCCTATATGTTCTGATATTACTACCAATGAAGCCGGTACTATTATAAATATAGCAGCGGGGCTGAACTTTGGGAATGCGAACGCAGGTATTTCAAAAAACGTTGATTTTCCCACCTGTGTGAAATCAACAAGCCCAAGTGCAAGAGCTGCCATATAACCGATAATGAGCGCTATGAGTATTGCGACAGCCGCGGCAAATCCTTTAAAGAGAACCTGACCGAAAACGGCCACCAGCAGAGTTATAAGAAATACTATAACAAATTTGGGATCAATAGCATTATAGCCTGCATCCTCATTAATGATAACACCTCCATTCAGGGCAGCTGTTTTGGCGAGCTCGAGACCTATTAGCGCAACAACCGGCCCCATAGCGGCAGGTGGAAGTATCGTATTTATCCATGATGTACCTGCAAATTTTATTATTATTGCCACTATGCAGAATATGAGACCTGTTATCACAAATCCGCCGAGTGCGTATTGATAGCCCATGTCCTTAATAACAAGACCGGCAGGGGCTATAAATGCAAAGCTCGATCCCAGATATGCCGGCGATTTGCCTTTTGTTATGAATATAAAAAGCAGTGTTCCGATCCCGTTCATTAATAGTACAATGCTTGGGTTGATGCCCAAAAGCAACGGTACAAGAACGGATGCGCTGAACATAGCAAATGTATGCTGCAAGCTCAGCGGTATCCATTTACTTACTGAGACCTTCTCCTGAACTTGGACGATTTCCTTTTTTTTGCTCATAAAGCATTTTCTCCTTTTCTGTTTAAAGACGGCATTGCCGTATGGCATAGGCGAATGTCAGAAAAAATATTCCTAAAAAATACTATACTATAGTATGATAGTAGTCAAGAATGAAGCCTACTGGATTTTACATCGTATAATACATTAAAAGTAGATAAAATGGTATAATATACAATATAGTATATTCTCAGCAAGCCGCTAAATTAAAACCAGAGGTTGCAGAGATCCGTTTCAGGTAATGACCTTCCCGTTGGCTGATTGAAATACTTGGATGCAAGCAGATACTAATTAAGTAAAATATGGAGGGCAAATGTATGGATTTTACTAAAAAAGATATTAACGATATAATGGATAGATTGAAAACAGAATATCCCGATGCGGGTTGTGCGCTCGAACACATTGACGTGTTCGAGCTTCTGATATCTGTCGTACTTTCTGCACAGACGACAGATGTAAGTGTAAACAAGGTTACTCAAAAACTTTTTGCAAAATATTCCGATGTTTGGGCTTTAAAAGATGCAGATAATGAAGATGTACAGGAAATAATAAAGGCAATAGGTTTGTATAGGCGAAAGTCAAAAAATATAATACAACTGAGTGAAAAGTTATGTTCAGTGTACAGCGGCAAGGTTCCGGATAAATATGAAGAACTGATCAAACTTCCCGGTGTTGGAAGAAAGACCGCAAACGTGGTTCTAGCGGTGGGTTTTGGACAGCAGCGGATAGCGGTAGATACACATGTCTTCAGAGTGACAAACAGGATCGGGATAGTTTCTGAAAAGGATGTTTTGAAAACAGAACTTTCACTTATGGAGGCCCTCCCTGAAAACAGGTGGACGGAAGCGCATCACAGCTTTATCTTTCATGGAAGAAAGTGCTGCATTGCGAGAAAGCCGCATTGTGAAAGATGCTGCTTAGAGGGTTTGTGCAAAAAACGTATTTGAGAACGGCATAAAACATATACGTTACGGGATTTACAGACGGGCCGAAACTCTGCGCGGTCTGTAAAGTGCCAATATAAAGAATTACTGCACAGGTGCGTGCATGAAAATTTACAAAAATTACCGTCTTCTGTAAGATCTGAAGACGGTAATTGCGTTTATCCTTTATATGGTTTGGTAAAATGTTCTGATTCCGTATGTGGCAGTTTAAATACCCGGCCCGGATCATTTTACTTTTTATTTTCCGCAGCAATGCTTGTATTTCTTGCCGCTGCCGCAAGGGCAGGAATCATTTCTGCCGATCTTGTTATTCTTTACTACAGTATTTCTTTTACGGTGTGTTTTTAAAATCTCGCGTTTTTTTTCTTTGGTTAGGATGTCATCCCACTGGGGAAGATTGTAAAGATAGTCGGCTTTTGCCCCCAGCATATTCAGATAAAGCCTTTCAAGATTTATGTCTAGTTTGATATCCGAATCATCGTTCAAATTTTCAAGGTTCTGCTTTTCGTTCAGAGAATTGTTGATGCCGTCTAAAAATCCCATGAATATCACGGGATCGGCATGGTATTTTTGTACAAGTTCTGAAAATTTACCCATGATGATCTTGCCCGGGTTGTCGAGCAGAGAATTGTATATACGTTTTTCAGTGCGGCTGTACTTTATCCAAAAGTCATTAAAGGTTGCTTTTGTTTGATTTTTTATCAGCTGTTCCCATTCGCTGAAATATGACATCGGACCATCCTTTCTTTTATAACGAGGTATGTCGGATCAACACGGCGGTACAAGCGTATTTGAATTTACTGTTCGTGTGAAGCGAGTACTTTTGCTATCTCCAGCACATCGCCCATTACAGCACTTCCTGTAGGAAGAGGACCTGCACCTTTTCCATAGAACATCAATTCATCCACCGCATTGCCCTTTACGAATATTGCATTGAATTCATTGCTCACACCTGCAAGAGGGTGGGAAAAAGGAAGTTCCATAGGTCCTACTGAATATTCCACTTTGTCGCCGACCTTCTTTGCGGAAGCAACTAGTTTGACTTTACAGCCGTTGGCCTTGGCCAAATCAAGCGTTTTCTTCGTTATTTTTGTGATACCTTCTGTAGGTATGTCTCCCGGGGCAACATATTTTTCGAATGCGAGTGCCATCAATATTGACAGTTTATTGGCTACATCGATTCCTTCCACATCTGCAGTAGGGTCTGCTTCTGCAAAGCCCTTTTCTTGGGCTATCTTTAATACATCATCATAGTCCAGACCGTATTCTGTCATCTGGGTAAGTATGTAGTTTGTGGTCCCGTTCAATATGCCGAGGATTTCCTCATATTGATTTGCCTGCAGTACGGTTGTAAGAGCGTTCAGAATCGGTATGCCGCCGCCAACACTTGCTTCAAATCTGAACATCACACCGTTTCTTGATGCCGCATCGTTAAGTGTTCGCCAGTTTGCCGCTACAGCAGCTTTATTTGCAGTTACCACGGACTTCCCGCTGTTCATAGCATCAAGCATAAAGGTGCTTGCTGGTTCAATGCCTCCAAGAAGCTCTATAACTATATCGATCTCGGGATCATTTATTATAACGTTTATATCCTGTGTGAACTGTTCCGGCTTTACATTGATGTCCCTTTCTTTTTCGGTGTCTCTTTCCAATATTTTCACTATCCGGATGTCTGTTCCGGTGGCAGTGGTGATCTGATCTCTGTTCATCTCCAATGTCTTGTAGGTACCTGTTCCAATATTACCCAATCCCAGTAAACCGATTTTAACTTGCTTCATAATAGTACCCTCCTTTTCATTTTAGAAATAATCAGATCGTGAGATCTATTTAAGGCAGAACTTTCTGCTTTTGCATGCCATGTACCAAGTGGCGCGCTATCGATACATTATATAACAAATTTTAGCGATTGTCTTTAAAATTTCAAAAAAATTTTATAGTTGTTCAGGATTGTCACATATGTTTGATAATTCTAGATAAAGGTTAAAAATTTAACAGTGTTAAAAATGTGGTAAAAAAGATCTTATGTGATATAATTAATTGAAATAAAGATTTTTATCTTGCGCGTTATTGTGACGAGGCACTGTCATATTAAAAAAGTGTTAAAAGATCAAGCTTTTTTAATAAGTAAGAAAGGGTGGGAAGATGAAAAAAACTGTCAAAGATATAGATATTGAGGGTAAGCAAGTACTTGTCAGATGTGACTTCAATGTTCCTATGCATGACAGCGTAATAACAGAGGATACAAGGATAAAGGCGGCTCTTTCAACGATAAACTATCTGATCGAGAACAGGGCGAAAGTTATACTTATGTCTCATCTTGGAAGACCTGAGGGAAAACCGGATATGAAATATACTTTAAAGCCTGTGGCGGAGCGATTAGGGGTTTTGCTCGGAAAAGAAGTTGAGTTTATAAGCGTTCCTGAAGTAGTAAATGATGAAGTTAAAAAAGCTGCTGAGGAATTAAATGACGGGGATGTTATGCTTCTTGAAAATGTACGTTTCAGACCTGAAGAGACAAAAAATGAATTCAAGTTTTCCGAAATGCTTGCCTCTCTTGGAGAAATATTTGTAAACGATGCATTCGGAACCGCGCACAGAGCACATTGCTCAACTGTCGGTGTTGCCGGATATCTTCCAACAGTTGCGGGCTTTCTTATTGAAAAGGAAGTGAAGTTTCTCGGACAGGCGCTTGAGCGACCGAGAAAGCCTTTTATTGCTATCATGGGTGGTGCGAAAGTGGGAGACAAAATAAAAGTTATGGAAAACCTGCTCAAGAAGGTGGATGTGCTTATCATAGGCGGCGGAATGGCATATACATTCTTTAAGGCAAGGGGATATGAAATAGGTAAATCGATACTGGATGCAGACAATGTTGATTTGGCGACACATATAATGAAAGCTGCGGATGAAAAAGGCGTTGAGCTTTTGATACCTGAAGATACGGTATGTGCGAAAGAATTCAGCAATAACTCTGAAAGGACTGTATTCGATAATGACAGCATCCCTCCCGATATGATGGGTATGGATATCGGTCCCAAAACCATAGCGATATATTCAAAAAAGATAGCAGATGCAAGGACGATAGTCTGGAATGGTCCTATGGGTGTATTTGAGATGCCGAATTTTGCGGCAGGCACTGAAAAGATCGCAGAGGCGCTCGCCGAAAATAAAGGAATTACTATAATAGGTGGGGGAGATTCCGCCGCTGCAGTTGAAAAGTTCGGACTTGCAGACAAGATGACGCATATATCTACAGGAGGCGGTGCTTCCCTTGAATTTTTGGAAGGCAAGGTGCTGCCGGGTATCGCAGCGATAGACAACATAGATTCAAACTAATAAAAGCTGATATTTTCCGGATCAGCGACAGAGAGGAGAAAAAATGAGAAAGCCATTTATAGCAGGTAATTGGAAGATGTTTAAAAATAAGAGCGAGGCTGTGAAGTTTGCAGACCAGTTCAAAAGCATTTATAAAAATAAAAATGTGGACACGGCGATATGTGCGCCGTTCGTTCATCTTGATATCCTGAAAGAATCATTCAAGGGTACAGGCATAAAGGTTGGTGCGCAGAATGTGCATCAGGAGGATGAAGGTGCGTACACAGGGGAAATATCTGTAAAGATGCTTAAATCGTGCAGAGTGGATTACTGCATTGTCGGACATTCTGAAAGAAGACAGTATTTCGGGGAGACAAATGAATCTGTTAGACAAAAGCTCAGACAACTTATAGATAACAATATAAAGCCGATTATGTGTGTTGGTGAAAACATTGAACAGCGTGAGGCGGAAAAACAGTTTGAAATAGTTGGAAAACAGATGTCTGAAGCTCTTGTAGGATTTACGGCATCAGATCTTAAAGATCTGACAATAGCATATGAGCCGATATGGGCGATAGGAACAGGCAGAACAGCTACAGCGCAGCAGGCAAATGAGATGTGCGCACTTATCCGCGGTATAGTTGAAGGCATTTTGGGCGAAGAGCTCGCAGAGAATTTGAGAGTACAGTATGGCGGAAGTGTAAAATCGGAAAATATCGCGGAACTTATGAGCATGCCTGAGATAGACGGGGCGCTTGTGGGCGGTGCAAGTTTAAAGCCGGAAGATTTCAATAAAATAATAAATTTTTAAGATTAAAACCAGAGTCTGAACGCACTGAAAGTTTAAGGAGGCAAAAGTATGGCATATATTGATGATGTAGTAGCAAGAGAAGTATTGGATTCCAGAGGGAACCCGACTTTGGAGGTGGAAGTATATCTGGAAGATGAGACAATGGGAAGAGCTATAGTGCCGTCGGGGGCATCAACCGGGACGCATGAGGCGGTCGAACTCAGAGATTGTGACAAGAACAGATATTTGGGAAAAGGTGTGCAGCAGGCAGTCAAAAATGTCAATGAGCTTATCGCTGATAAAGTTATAGGGTATAATGTGCTCGATCAGGCTGGGCTTGATCAGATGCTTATCGACCTTGATGGAACAGAAAACAAAGGTAAGCTGGGCGCTAATACAATACTTGGTGTTTCTATGGCGACGGCAGTTGCGGCTGCAAATTGTTTAGGCCTTCCGCTTTTTCAATATCTGGGAGGTGTAAACGGAAAGATACTGCCTACACCTATGATGAATATCTTAAATGGGGGCTCACATGCGGACAATACAGTTGATATTCAGGAATTCATGATCATGCCGGTTGGCGCCGGGACATTTAAGGAAGCACTGAGGATGGGCGCTGAAATATTTCACAATCTGAAAGATGTTATGAAAGAGAAGAAGATGAATACCTCGGTAGGCGATGAGGGCGGATTTGCTCCGAATCTTAAGACCAATGAAGAGGCTCTGCAGGTTATAATTGAGGCAATCGAAAAAGCAGGATATAAGCCCGGTGATGATGTCAGGATTGCTATGGATGCCGCAGCAAGTGAATTTTACAATGCTGATGAAAAAAAATATGAGATGAAGGGTGAAGGTGTTACAAAGACAAATGATGAGATGGTGGCATACTATAACATGCTGGTTAATAAGTACCCCATTGTATCAATAGAAGACGGCCTTGCGGAAGATGATTGGGATGGATGGAAAAAACTCACTGACAAGCTCGGTGACAAAGTACAGCTTGTAGGTGATGACCTTTTTGTGACAAATACAAAAAGACTGTCGGACGGTATTGAGAAAGGTATAGGTAATTCCATTCTTATAAAAGTAAATCAAATAGGAACGCTTACTGAAACGTTCGATGCGATAGATATGGCAAAGAAAGCAGGATATACCGCTGTAGTATCGCACAGAAGCGGAGAGACGGAAGACACTATGATAGCGGACATCGCGGTTGGGCTCAATACCGGACAAATCAAGACGGGATCGCTCTCGAGGACTGACAGAATTGCAAAGTACAATCAGCTTCTGAGAATCGAAGAACTTCTGGGAACTTCAGCAAAGTATGCGGGAATGGATGCATTCTACAATCTGAAAAAAAAGGCAGCAAAATAGTATACAGGGCATCCATTGCATCAGAAAGGCGGGTAAACGGATAAGAGTTCTATTACGGCATACAATGATATTGCATATTTGAGATATAACAAGGACGATTTTTAATAAAAAAATAAAATTTAAGGTGCATGGGATGAGTTTTACATTCCATGTACCTTTCATGTACCTTTTTAGAAAAGTTGTTATTTAAGAATGCAACTGATCGGTGCCTGTGACAGCATATTTGTATGACACAGGCTCTTATGATTTGCGTCCTTTAAAACAGAAAAAGGGGGCTTAATCGTTGAAATGTAATGTGATAAGACATATGTTACAGAAATAGATAAAAAAAGAGAGATACT
>DAISVU010000021.1:0-19885 GCA_036839975.1 Bacillota bacterium
TGCTGCATTTTTGTCTTCAAAGTACTATTTTTCGAGTAAAACGACGGAAGTCAGGGTTTATACTGACATTTTCAAAATCTGTCACAAGACAGGCTTATTAAGGTTACCCTTTTTCAAGCCGGTACATCTGAAAAAAGTCCTTGACAAACATTAGCAAGATTCTTCATACTGCTCGATATATCTGGTATGTACGCAGTCGTTTCTTTGTTCCCTGTATCTATCCCAGTCATAGAGAAATATCTCATCAATCTCTTCCTCACTCATTCCGGCCTTTCTATATTCTTTTCGCATTTTTTCATGCTCCTTTATGAACTTTTTGCGCTCGTATCCATCGTTAAAATGCATAGTACATCTCCTGATTTTGAAAAATATGTAAATTCAAAATCAAAAGGTCACGGATATTTAGCTATGTAACATTCCCAACGCATAAAAGCTCCTTACCGAGCCTTACGCAAAGGCATAGGCAAAGAGCTCACGCCTATACGAAAAAGCCTGACAAAACATATATCCCTTTGGATTCCCTTTGTTTCGTCAGGCTCTTACTTTCTCTATTTATCACAGAATCTAAAACTGTGAGCTTATTTGATAATTGTAATCGCTTAAGGGAATCTTCCTTTTAGTGACTTCATATTATCTCTCGTATTTTATTTTCAGTTCTTATTTAAAAAGCGTTTCTCTAATTCTTTTATATTTTTTCTTGTTTCCTTTATAAGTACCTCCTGTTTTTATTCTCATGTCCATCAAGTTTAATAAGCCCTCTCCTGCAAAAATATGTCCATGTTTTTGCAGGAACATAAAACAGCCTTATTTATTGTGATATTATATTATCATTCTTGATCTTGCCTTCTTCTATAATTATATCTTCCGTATTTGTATTCTCTCCATTTATATGATTTCGCACAGACAAATCATCAATATCGTGATATCGCTTAAACAGTGCTGTATATATTCCCTGTTTATCAATTAACTGGCTATGTGTTCCTGATTCTGCAATTTTGCTATTCTCCAGCACAGTTATGTTGTTTGCATGCACAACCATAGTATTGAATCTATGTATAATTATAAATGTAATTTTCTCCTTTGTTTCCTGACGTATTGTTTTCAATATTTCAGATTCCGTAAGCAAATCTAACGATGCATTTGGTTCATCAAAAATATAAACATCCGCATCGCGATACAAGGTTCTGCCAAGTGTCATCTTTTGCCATTGTCCGATAGACATTTGTGTACCATCCTGAAATTGACAACCCAGCATTTGAGAAAGCTGATCCGTGTATTCTCCAAGCTTTACCCTGCGCAGAATATTTTTATATATTTCGGTTGTTTTGCGAGGTTAACATTTCCATAACGAATATTATCCTCAATACTACTCTCGTATTTTATATAATTTTGGAACAATACACTGATCTTGCTACGATAGTGAGTAATATTCAATTCTCTAAGATTATATCCATTTATCAACACATTCCCTGTGTAATCATTAGATACCCCCATAATAATCTTCATAAGGGTAGTCTTTCCGGATCCGTTATTTCCTATAAGGATAGTTAATTCGCCAGGTTTAATTTCAAAATTAATTTCCTTTAGAGCATATTCTTTTTTTGCCCTGATATCGATATGAGACGCCTTCTATTTTGATTGAGTCAATCTTGTCAACAACGAGTCCATCTTCATTTGTATCTTCTGGCTCTAACTCAAAAAAATCTCTAATTAGCTCAATCATCACACTATTCTTATACAGGAATGATAATTGCGAAAAAACCGGAACAAGATTGTCTTTCAGATTGTCAATGGAATTGTTGTAAAGCAGAAAGCGACCAATTGATATGGTGCCGCTAAAAGTATGAATCAAAATCCATAGTGTCACGCCAAAATCTGATGCTCTTTCAAGGACAGTTAAAACTCAAAAAACTCTTCCTCTTTTGTTATTTAATAGGATTTGTTTCAAATTGCAGGCATCTCTTATCAAACCATATTGTTTTATAAAAAAGCGGAACAAACCAAATGTCTTAATTTCTTTGTAGTCTTCCGAATTTGTAAGCAAGTATGAGATATATCCCGCTCTTCTATTCGGTTCAGTGTTCTCTTTTTCCACCTCATATTCTTTCAGATTGTATCGTTTCTCGAATATATAACGCACAATAGGGATGACAATAATAATAACAAAGAGGATGATATTGAATTTTGCAATAATCACAGCAAAAGATACAGAGCTAATAAGCGAAGCCGCTAAAGAAAGTCTTCATACTACCGAGAATACCTGCATCCGCATCATACTGCGTCCGATTGACTAAGTCGTATGTGTGGTTGTTCTCAAAATCTTTACAACTTAGAGTAGATACTCAAGTATCTGCTCTTGAAAGTGCAAGTCAAAAGCCAGTTCGTAATTCCTCAGCCTAACGCCTGTAAATAATAGCAGAACCTCGGAAATAAGTTGAACCACAGCTACAGAAGCTAAGAGAATACCTGCATCTTGTAATCTACCCGATTGGTACTGAATTACATCAATCATTCGCTGAAATAGAACTAATGTTATGACAGGCGAAATCCCTTTCACTATCGAATTCATTATCAACATAAACAGATAGGCTTTCTTAAAACGAAATAGCTCAGCTACTGACCATATAAAATTATCTATTCCTTTTCTTTTTTTCTTTTTTTCGCCCATAAAAATTTCGCCTCTTATTGTTTTTTCGTCAATTTAAATACTTTCTCTATTTTTAACAACAAGAAAAGCCACAACAAAGAATTATATCTCCTTCACATATTAAAAATTGCTAATAATTGCTTTTCTACTTAATTAGAATTATTCCTTGTGCAAATTTTAAGCTCCTTTGTTTTATTTTCATCCCTCTTTCCGCATATACATCACTGATTAAACCACAAGTTTTCTACAGTCTGTCAATATATTCTTCAAGACAAACACCGCTTGAATGCATTTCAGCAGCAGCTTCCTTACCTACATAGCGATAGTGCCATGGTTCATAACTGATTCCGGTAACAGAATCTTTATCCGGAAGATATCTTTGAACAAAACCATACTTATATGAATTATTTGCCAGCCAAGAATATAAAGCAGGAGATGCAGCATATCTATCTGCATTGATATCAATTGCAATGCCAATCTGATGTTCACTTGTGCCGGGAACAGCAACCCATTTCTCTACAAGTCTTTTAGCTTCCCTTGAAGAATGTCCCTCAAGTTCAAACTCTTCAATCTTCTCTTCCATCAATTGTTGTTGTTCTTCTTCACTTCTATATCCTGCGCTTACGTGTAGTTGCAAGCCCTCCGCTCGTGCCGCATCAAACATTTTTTGTAATTCAGGGTATATGCGGGAATCCACCTTTTCCCCATTAGACAATTCTATCAATTCAAATTTGTAGTCTTTTGGAATATAGTTATTCTTATTTACAAGTATAAGGTTCCAACCGTTATCTACATTTGCATAGTGTTTAAAATATATGCCTTGTCTTAAAAAAAACAATCCTGTTAAAATCAACAGCATCAGCAGCCATAATACGATACGCTTTTTTTTCCTCATATTACTTTATCTCTACATTATTGAATAAAACGCTTTACGTTATCACATTATATTGATGGTTCTTACTGCTTCATCTAGTTTATCTTTATCATGTTCATACAATCTATAGTAATTTATGAACATGTCTTTCAACAACTCTTTGGAAGTTTCGCATAATTCACCTGATACATATGGACAGTCTACACCACCCTCCATAGAACTTTCATAACATACTCCACACAAGGTTCTTGCCCAGCAATTATTACACAGTTCCTGAAAATAGTCTGCATACCCTTTTATATATAAATCAAATATACGATCGATATCATATCCTTTATAGCAATTTCCTATGGATGGTGCAGCTCCAACCTTTTCGCATGTTTTGTAGTCTCCATCCGTTGTCACGTAGACCCGCCTCTGTCCTGGTATACAATTCCCATGAAGGCATGATTTGTCAATAAAGCCATCAACTGAAATATCTCGATTTGCAATCCTATATAATTCAATGTTAATAAGATTAAAGAATTCTGATTCCGTGCCATTTTTTACAAAATCATCCGCCGCCCATTCTTCTAAAGGACTAATTTTAAGAACATCTCCCCCTTCTTGTGAGTAATTATCGATATCCCAATTACCCATGTCGACATAAGAATAGTTACAAGAAATTTCTTTTGGAATATTCAGTTCTCCATAGAAAAAATTCTTTATAGTGATCAGTTTTGTTTTTTCGTACGGTGGGGTTATCACGCAATTTATTGATAACGTTCGACCGGCTTCTACACAATAGAATTTATCCAACAGCAACTTAAAACCGCGAATTGCTTTATCAAACGATCCCCTCCCACTTTCATATGTTCTAAACATGTCATGATACAGTCTTGGACCATCCAAACTACACACTATCTCAATGTCATTAAGAGTTTTAAGAAAGTCAACCATCTCATCTGTTAACAAAGTCAGATTTGTAGTAAAACCATATGATAAAGCGCTAATATGTTTATAATTATCCCTTACGTAAATGATGCACTTTTTCATCAAATCAAATTTGAGGAGCGGTTCTCCTCCATAGAATGTTAAGGCAAAACGAGAGCCTTTAAATTGTGATAATATATTATCAATGCTTCTTTTAGCAATTACGAAATTCATTTTTTTCGGCGAAAAAGCCCTATGGTTTGGATGATGTTCATTATATATACAATATTTGCACCTCAAATTACAAGATTCTGTAAGTTCTAAAACAATTTGCTCACAATTACCTTTAACCAAAGCAGCGACTTTTTCTTTTGTCGGTAAAAGAAAAGGCCATTGCTTATCAGAAAATAATCGTTCCTCTTTTATAAAGGATTCAGATTCCGGGTTCTCTGAAAAAGCCGTTTCAATACTAATTATATTATTCAGTATTCTATCAATAAACTCTCTCTCTTTTGGAGAACAGGTACTAGTTTTGCCTGTACCAGTATCAAAATAATAATGTTTGTCTTTTGAAATATTAAAAGTAAAACCAAATCTTTGATTATTCATGTCAATTTCCTTTCAAAACAAGGGCTAAAGAACGTAAGCGAATTTACCCCTTCACCCCTGTTTTATTATTTTCAATTTGCTCTATGTACTACGCATTTTTTGCCTTCTTATTAGCATCGTTTCCTGAAATACAGTTACAATGGCAAGAGAACCATGGATTCCAACTGCCTCTAGTATTTTTCCAACCGCTTGCACAAACGCATCCTGCCTTTGGTTCTGTACCACCAGTATTTGATTTTGTTTCATTTATAACTTTCATAAGACATCTCCTTTTATCTATAAGTTCCCTGAATTGTTAAAATGCTGTTTCTTAAAGCCTCCTTCCCTTTTCATCAATTCCTATTTACAATTATTTAGCATCTTTCAATTCAAGCCAATTGACGAGCAAAATATTCGTAATCACAATCAGCTATTAACAGTCGTCTTTTTATAACATTGATACGTTAGAGGGAGCAATGCCACTGCAAGCCCGGAGTACGCCAACATTAGAAAAGGAATCTGCCGAAAAACAAAGCTGCCAAGCTGAAAGATATATGGAATTCTGGAACAGTTCAATATGTTATTCAAGTGGTATGGCATCAACATCAAAAAGTCATACTGAATGCTTATGTTCCTTGCTATAAATGGAGTAATTAAAAATAGGAGAAGTGGAATCACAATGGCAATGATGGTACCTCTTGTCTTTGCAGCAATTAACATGGAAATAGAGGAAGCAAGCAAACACGCTATATATCCGCAAAGAGCCGCAATCCCGCATAACTGACGAAAGGAAACAATGTAAATCGCATATGGTGCATCAAATTGAAACATTGTCTTTCCACCACTTGTTCCCATAACCGAAAAGCAAAGCAGACATAGCAATCCAATTCCTACCCAGTAAAGGATGGTGGTCATGAGAAGCCCAGACACAATTTTCCCTCTGATAGCCTTTCCCCTTCCATGTAAGGTAGAGAAGAATACCGAATCTGATCGGTACCGAAACTCCTGTGCAAAAATCCTGGCGGAAAAAAATGCCGAAATAATCAGCAGTATAATACTGAACACTTCAATGTATTTAAATACCCCCTCCCATGGCTGAAATGCTTCATAATGCACTGGCATCTTTATCTCTTGGAATTTTTTCAATAGGAACTCCCGCTGTTCCTTGGTCTTTCCATATTCTTTGCTTTCAGCTTTTAGATTTTCCCGGTATCTGTCATATATTTTTTCTATATTGTGGGGTTTCTCACGCAATATAGCCAATGAATCATCATCATCCGTATGCTCACCGTAGAATGCACTGCTTGCAAAGAACGCAATATCGAAAAATGCTGCCGGTTTATTCTCCTTGGACTTACCTTCTAAACCATTTCTGTCCAAGGCGTTTCCCTTTTCTACAATTTCCCTGATTCTGACAGGAGTAAGGGGTCCTCTGCATTGGTTTTTTTCCTCCATCAGTTGACGTACTGCAACCAGACTGTTTCCTTCCGCAGAATCTTCATCGACATTAATACTGTTTTCTATTGCCAGATAACTTAAGAATATGGCGAAGAAAATCACCGATAGCAAAAGCGCCTTGCAAAGCCTGTTCCTCATTATCATCTTCCACTCATATCTAATCATTCGCTCTCCTCCGTCCTTTCTCCGAAATAGAACAAGAACGCATCTTCCAACGTTGCCTGCACATTCTTTGCCCCGGGAGCAGGCTTTCTCTCTGCAACAATTCTGAGCTCCACCCCCGCGTCCGTGTTCCTCATATTCGCAATGGGAAAGTTTTCCGTGTATTTCCCAACACTTTCCCCCGGAATCGTGCAGCTCCAGACTTTGCCAGCAACAAGTCCCACCAATTCCTCCGCAGTACCGATAAAAGAGAACCTTCCGCTTTTCATAAGCATTATCCTGTTTGCAATGAATTCAACATCAGACACTATATGTGTCGAAAGAATAACCATACGCTTTTCAGACAGCTCTGTAATCAGATTACGAAATCGGATTCTCTCATTAGGATCCAGCCCAGCAGTTGGTTCATCCAACACTAGAATCTCAGGGTCATTCAGCACCGCCTGTGCAATACCGACTCTCCGAATCATTCCTCCCGAAAAGGTTCTCAGTTTTTTCTTTCCCGTATCTTTCAGTCCTACCTTTTCCAGAAGCATTTCTACTCTTTCTTTGGCTACGGCAGGACGAAGCCCCTTTATGTCCGCGATATACTTCAGATATTCTCTTGCAGAAAGGTCGGGATAGAATCCAAAATCCTGAGGAAGATATCCAATTATGCATCGGTACTCTCTACCCATTTCAAAAATATCCTTTCCATCGCACGTAATGCTCCCACGTGATGGTTTCATCAACGTGCAGATCATACGCATCAGTGTCGTTTTTTCTGCACCATTGGTGCCAAGCAATCCATAGACACCTTTCTCCATCGTATATTCCAGGTCTTTGACAGCCACCTGACTGCCATACTCTTTTGTCAGATTATTGAGCACAAGTTTCATTAAATCCCACCTCCGGATACTCATTACAATGCTTAAGCAGGCGCACTACCGTATATAACAGGAAC
This sequence comes from Bacillota bacterium, assembly GCA_036839975.1. Taxonomy (GTDB): domain Bacteria; phylum Bacillota; class Clostridia; order Peptostreptococcales; family Anaerovoracaceae; genus RGIG7111. The sequence continues at coordinate 7,585 of DAISVU010000021.1, forward strand.
ACGCAGGAAACAAAAAAGATGCTTATCCAGGCAGCTGGTGCAATGGTTGAATAAAGATTCTCATTGCCGCAGAGCCACCACCAGAATGCACACAATCCCGCACAGCAACCCAAGGAAACCCTTATTCCGTATCGTTTTTTATCCATTGCAAAGAAACAGATTCCTGCAGTAACGGTCATCGGAATAAGCATCTGCAAGAAAATCTCTGTAATAGTAATACAAAAGACACTGTGTATGCCTGTGGCAAAAACACTGATTCCCACGACATCGACAAGGCCAAACAGGAGCAGTCTTGCTGCATAGATATGATGTAAAGAATAATACGCTGACATTTCGATTTCCATGCACCGATTTGAAAGGTTCTTCCACAGTTCCGGCATGATGGCGACAATAAACAGTACAGACAGAATGCTCACATCTCTACGTAGGAACATCTTTTCTGTTTCAGTTGCCAATGCATACCATACTGCACAGAGAATCAATATTTGGATTCCCCACCAGTGCTTCTTAATCATTAGAAACTGACTGAAGAGAAATTGATGATACAGTAGAGTCTCGTTACTTTCTTGTTTTAAGAAAGTTTCCCTTGATAGTTCAGCGACCCTTCTTATATCTTCTCCTTTAATTTCTATATCGACTCGACTTTTCTCCATGAGGTTGTTAAAGTCCATAGTGCCCTACCTCCTTTAGTTTTATCTTCATCTTTTCTTTTGCCTTTTTCATGCGGTATTTCACAAGAGGCAACCCGATTCCAAGAAATTTCGCTATCTCATGCTGCTTCATATCCTGAAAGTAATACAGAATCAGAACCTCTTTGTATTCCTCAGGTAATGTCTGCAGGCACTCATGTACATACTCAGCTGTGTTGTCCTTATACAAGGTTTTGTCTATCATGTATTCTTCAAAATCCTCTGTCCGTCTTCTCTCAACGTTCCTTCTGAAATCTATACATAGATTTCTTGCAATGGTGTATAGATAGTTTTTCGCCTTCCCCATGTGTTTGTACCTAGAGAAGTTCTTAAAAAATTGAAGAAAGGTGTTTTGAGTAAGATCTTTCGCATCATCCTCATTATGGTTGCCATGATAAAAACAGTATCGCAGTATATCTTCGTAATACTTGCACACAAACAAATCGAATGCCTCAATGTCAGCTTTCTGCATCTTTCTAATCAGTTTTATGTCGCCATCCAAAGTTCCCCTACTTTCTGTTTCAAAAAAAAATAAACGTTTATCTACTATGTATAACGATTGAAAGGTCAAAAAAGATAGTCTTATTTTTGATTTTTTTTCTACACTGTTCCTTTTTTTTGCTGTATTTCAAGTCTAAAGTCCATCTGTATAAAATTACAATTTCACGTATTCCCTAATTTTCTGTAAAAACTTTATTCGTTTCTATAACCAGTGCTTAACCCATCAAAAGCAAATACTGTTACATTTGGCTAGTCTGCCTCATCAATACATTGGCATACCAGATTGCTATATCACATTACTTTTATAATTGTAGCTTCGTCTCGAACACCGGTCACTGGTGTTTCCATCAATTCATATGCAGCATGGAAAATGCCGATGCAATCTCAACAGTATATCCTCCATTTTTTTCGTGTTGCCCATGAAATATACCTATTATAAAATCCTGTATCTCACTATATAAAATTATAAAAGATGCTATATTTAAACCTCAATGTGCGAATATTCATTTCCATCTGACTTTGTATGCCTTATATTCACACTTTTTCTAATCAATAAAAAAGCTATCAACATTACCCTATCAAAATGTTACACCAAAACCGTCTTTTATGTGTGTTTTCTCTTTCAATTTGAGCTACATAAGACATAATATGCAGAGCAAGGTCAGCTATAAATATACCTGTTAGCCCATTTTCATTTTTTCGTACTTGAATTTACAATCTAAGTGCAACAAATAAATAATGACCCATAGTTCCGGTACAATGGTGTTTGCAAAGACATCCACATATCAGGAGCCACTATGAGTCATTACAAACATATTACACCGGAAGAGCGAGAAAAGATACTTGTTTTGCTCTCAAAATTGCACTATTACTTTTATTGCTAACATTATCGGAAGGAATAAATCAACGATTTCTCGTGAATTGAAACGCAATGCTGTGGATAGCAAATACTCTGCCGTTGCTGCACAGGCTGCATATGAGCAGCGGCAACGAAATTGTCATCCAAAGAAGAAGCTTGCCGATCCTGTCGTGTTTGGTAAAGTCAGAGAGAAGTTCCTTGAACATCAATGGTCTCCGGAGCAAATATCTCAAAGACTGAAACTTGAGAAAGCAAACTTCTCTATCAGCTATTCAACCATCTATCGCGGCATTTATGCGGGTATGTTCGACACCAAGAAAGAACGGGATTCAACCGGTAACCGCGGTGCCATGCGTAACTCAGGCATAGAGGTGTAAAGCTCGTCACACCAAAGATTACGTTGAAAAACGAGGTAAAATTGTTATTAGCAACGATTTATCCGAGTACCCTTATGCGGCTACGGAACGCAGCCGTCTTGGCGACTGGGAAGTCGATACTGTTGCAGGGAAAAAGAACGGTGCTTGCCTTGTTACTCTTGCAGACCGCAAAAGCAGATTTCTTCTCAGCAAGAAATCTGACAAGAAAACATCTTCGCTTGTCCGCGATGCTATCGTGGAATGTCTAAAAGGGCAGCCGCTGCATTCCATTACGCCGGATAGAGGTAAAAAGTTTTCTAAACATGCAGAAGTATCTGCTGTACTCAATGATGTGCCTTTCTATTTTCCACAACCGCATCAACCGTGGAAACGTGGTACAAATGAAAATACAAACGGCTTACTTCGTGAATACTTTCCGAAAGGAGTAGATCTTTCAAAGTATAGCGATGAGTATATACAAAGCAAAGTGGATGAGCTGAACAAACGACCAAGAAAGTGCTTGGGTTTCCTAACTCTTTATGAGGTCTATTATTCAACTGTGTTGCACTTAATTTGACAATTCAAGCAAATAAAAACCGACAGCTACATATCTCTACCGTATATAACTTATATAACGCTTTCCCCCTCATCTTCGATAATGCTCTCTACTATTTTCCCAATATTGCTTGTTAACATTCCCTTACAGCATTCTATATCTTGATTGATTTTTCTTGTTTTATTGCTATAAAGATATTATCTGCTAATTCTCCAATTTTAGGGTTTTTTCTGGAATTCATCTTCGTTCTTTCAAATAATTTTTGATAACCATACCCCTTTTTGTTTAAATTCTCTTCTTTAAGATATTTCTCCTCACTTCCTAATATATCTTGTTCTAAAGAACCATCGAAATGTAATAGTAAAAAAAGTTCAAAAGATGGATTTGTAACTCCCAATATATTGCCGCTTGATTTACCTTTCTTAATTATCATAGTGATCTGATTTAAATTCAAAAATATCCGCATCAAAGATTACAACCATTTTATCATGCTTTTTATCAAACTTTATTTCTCTCTTTGATTTCAGTTTATTCGCATACTCGATTAAATTTAGAGGAAATGATATATCGCTATCTTCATTATCTTTCTCTAAGAGTCTCATATCAATAACAGGTTTAATCTCAAGAGTTTTCTTTATATCAATCAAATGCTTAAAATAATGTTGTTCAGTATTAACACCTTCACATATAAAAAAGTATTTTTTGTAGGGCTCTTTTTGTATTTCTTTATCTGATTCTCGTTTATTCCAATTAGTATATGTTCTGATTGCCATAATCCAAATCACCTACCTAAATTGAAATGAAGTAAACACCGAAATAGCACCATACCTACCTTCTAAATAAGCTTTACTGAGTTTTTTGTCATATCTTTCCTTAAAATTATCTAAAGAATACAATTCACTTGAATTAAAGCCATTTCTTTCTACAAACCAAATTTCATCTCTTCTAAACAAATCTATATCCATGATGGTGTCTTCATGAGTTGAAAAAAGTAACTGTACTTTTCTATCGGAATGCTTTTCAATAAACAATTTCAAAAATGAGAAGTTAACTTTGGATGCAAACTTCTTTCAAGTTCATCTACTACATATAAAATATCATCCCTGCTAGATAGAATCATATCAATAAGTCCAAAGATTCGCCTTGTTCCATCTGATTCATCTTCAAAATCAAAATCATAAAATGATTTCCCATGTTTTAGGCAGATAGTAGATATTTCCGGTTCCTCATTGTCTCTTGCAATTATGTTGAAAAAATTATCAGCACTTCGCATTGACACACGCAGATTGCTTTTTTCTCTTATATGTTTTTTCACATTTTCCTGTATATCTTTATAAATTTCTTTAGGTACTTTCTTTTTAAATTCATCAATATTAATTTTTTAATTGTAACCTCTCTTATGCCTGTATCAAAACTGGATAATAAGCTATTAATTTCTTGCAAAGACTCATCATCATAATAGTATTCAAAATTCGTCAAATTTCTATTTGGCGTTAAAACAATAATATTATTTGTAATCCACTCAAAAACCTCCTTAAAAAAGAATAATTTTGAATCACCTTCTATCTTCTTATTTCTATTCATTTCAGATAAAAATAATCGATTCTCATTGCCTACGAAATCCTCTTTATAAACATTAAACCTATTTTTCTCAGATTCAGTCATTCCTTTTTCTTCAACTTCTATGCTACAGTCTTCAAACCTTTCAAAAAGTTTGTTAACACTTCCATTTTGTTTCAATTCAAACAGCCATTCGGAAACAATCTTTTGTTCAGAAAGTATTGCCTTATATCCATAGGCATAAAATTTATCATTTACAGTAAATGTTAGTTCAAACTCCGTTTCTTTAAATTTATTTTCTTCCTTATTTCTGCAAAATAGATTTAATGCACCAAGAGGCATACCGTTATATAATGTCCACTTAAAAAAATCGAAAAATTCCACCAAATTTGATTTTCCAGCTGCATTAGCACCATAGATAACTCCATTTTTCAATATTGAAGTCTGTTTAATTTTAACCTTATGGTTCTTATGAGAACGAATCTTACTGGAAGAAATCATATTTATTTCATTTAAATCATGCTCATCAACCAATGTCTCTACAACCTGATTTCTAACATTCAAATTTATATTCTCTTCACTACATACAATAATTTGACTCATGTATTTTTCTAAAAAATTTATTAATGTATCTAAAGTTCGTGAAAATAGCATATTAGCTTCATCTATTATTGCAATCCTTTGAGATTTATCCAACTGTTTATACTTTTCATAGGCAAGATCAGCTGTTTTATACTCTTCTTGAAATACATAATCTATCGTTTTTTCAACTTTCCTTTTATTGATATTACTTGCCTCTATAAGTAAAGGTTTCTTTCCATTATCATAAAAATACTTAAATATTCTTTTTGCTATAAGGGATTTTCCTGATTTATGCTCACCTGGAATAACAGTATATGATGTATTATCTAAGAAACTAAATAGCTTGTGTTGATCATCAATATCAACCCTTTGAATGTTATTATTTTCGTCTAAAAACTTATATGTTACACCTGGAAAAACATAATAATCATCTATTTTTCTTTTACATGAATCATATATTATTTGGTCTTGAAAATCATTTTGTAACTCAATACCTCCGAATGGACTTGTACAAATCTTTGAGTCTATTATTTTATTTGGTAAGTATAATGAATTATTCCAAATATAAGAAAAAACCTCTAAAGAAAAATCATCCACGTCAATTGTAAGCATACAAAATCCATTTCCCTCTTCTGTGTATTCTTGTAATGCATTTCCCTGAACAAACTGCACTACTCCAGAATTGTCAATATGACTGCTCTGACCAAATGAAGAATGCTCATGACCTGATAAGACTAAAGAATATCTCTTTGTGATACCTTTACGTAGTTTTTCCTTATAAGTAGTTCGTAACCACTCAATACTATGATGTAGAACAAGTATATTGATATCAGCATCCGTTCCATCTTCTATCTTTTTTAATTCCAAATCAGACAAATAATGATTCCCCGTATCTTCTGCATTACCATCAAGTAAAGACAAAGGGTCAGTATTGCAGAAAACAAAACCAACTTTTTTATCTCCGTATTCTATAACTTTTTTTGATATTATTTTATCATCATCAAAGAATCCATATTCAGCGGCATATGAGAAATAACTTTGCATGCCTTCTATATAACTTTTTTTAATTCATCTACAGTTTTATCTTCATATGCTTTAAGAATATCTTCAATATTTACATCTAACAGGGACTGTGAATGCATGATTTTTTTTATTTTTAAAGCTTTTTTTATTTAATTCAAAAAGTAGTTTTCCAACAAATTTTTTCACATAGATATAATCAGCTTCCTTACCCTTACTAGCCATATCCCCTGAAATTATTATAATGCATTCATCAGCATGTACCACTGCATTAATTGTAGCTATCATCTTATCTGTTTTTACACTATGCACTTGATCTTCGTTTTCAAAATGCATATCACTTAACTGTATGATCAATAACTTCATTCTATATCCTCCTAATATAATATATTATGCTATACTTCTATTAATGATTTACACAACAATCTGAAGTGTCTCTTATAAATTTCACCATTTTTTAATCAAATTAGAACTTATTCTTTCCTATCTCCTATTGTTGCATTTCCACTCCGCCATTGGATGCTTTTTTACTCTATTACTCTCATCACAATCTCCAAAAATCAACATCGGAAGAAAATTTCCATTCTTAAAATTTCTCCAAAACGCTCTTTCTTTTCCATTTGGGAACATAAAGCTTGATAATGATTTTATCACCAGTTCCTGCGTTTCTTCTAAATTGAAACGATCATTATTACGCAAGACCGGATATAAACTTGTTTTAATTTGTCTTAAAGAAATATCTTTTATTGCGTCAAATCTAAAATCATCTGATAAAATTTCCGAGCCGATTGCATTATACAAAACACAGCATTTACGCAGTAGCTCTCGCTGACTTTCGTCGAAGATTTCATACTTAATCATATTAGATATATCATATAAATCTCTTGGAGCTGCACGATTAAGTAGTGCTATAATCTTAGAAGCAAATATTTCTATAGGATTAACGCAAAGTACTCTCAACCCTGAATCAATCCATTGAATATTCACCTTTCTATATTCTTCCTCAAATACATTGCAACGAAGCATATAATTTATCTCAATTTTAATATTATCCTTCATTCCGCCCGCATTTTGATATTCATAAACAAATGAGTCCAATGCATGATAGTCCTTTGACTTTCCATTCAATACATATCCTGAAGCAACCATATATTTAGATATATGTTCTGTTATCACTTTTCTTTCTTCCAGCATTATTTCCCTTGATACCATCTTCGAATAATCCAAATCAATATCAACAGATAATCTTGGTAAATCAAAAATCGTAAGGTTTATTGCTGTACCACCTTTTAATGCAAGTGTTTTGGAGAGAAGTTCATCTTCAGCCATAAATTGCAAAACATCTACAAGTCTACATACTTTTTCAAAAGTATCTCTAACAAAGCCAAGCTCTTTTGCTTTTCTTCCAAGTTTTATTCGATCAAACTGCATTATAATCTGATACTCCTTTATTTACAAGACTCATTAGTGAATATGGCACATATAGTTTCCACTTTGAATTATATACAAGATTTCTTTTAGAATTTATCAAATATCGTTTACTATTAGACATATATTTTTGACATTCTTCAAAGAACCACTGAGGTAATCTTAGAGAAGAATTTAATTCTTCAAAAATATATCCGCATTTTTGATATAAAAATCCGTTACCAGCTTCAGAAAGAGCTTGTAATATCTTTTTAGCATCAAGAGATGGCACTAACAGTAGACACCTTATAACTTCTTCTATACCTGATATTTTCTCAAAATCTTGTATGCTATCCACTATTGTTTGCTCAAGTTCGGTTACACGAATACCTCCTGTCATTATGACCTGTGAATTATTTTTTGGCATTACACGATGATAAAGAGTCCCGTTATAAACGAAATCAGAAAATCTATGCGAAGAAGATATATATATTTCATAAAATACTTGATTTGCATAACCATAAAGTTCTAACGCACTATGATGTGTAAGATATGCATCAGAAAATAAATATGATCCTATTTGGTAACGAGATAAGATTGGCTGTCTTGTTTCCAAACTTATTACCGTATATGTGTCATGGCGAACTCTTTCTATGTAATTCTTTTTTAAGTACTCATATATAAGTGAAGCTGCTGCTGATTCTGAGCCTGTGATATTAACCAGATTCTGTCTTGAAAAGCAACCAAGTTCTACAAGTTTTTCATAATATTTCATAACGGATTCTCCTCCCGTTTTAATTTTAGCACAAAACAATTCTTTTTTCAATCGTTTTGTGTTCCTTTTACTACAAAAGAGATTTGTCTTCGCATCACTCATACACTGACTAAAATCTTTCTTCAGTTAATCTTTTGTTGCATTTGCACTTGGATCAATGCTGCCGCTTCGGATTTTTTCTGCTCTTTCCGCTTGTGTTTTCACACGATACCCTGTACCTTCCGGAGCAAGCTCCATTGCTGTAATCGTTTCTCCGAAGTTGCTTGCCCAGTCATTAAAATGAAGCATATTCAGTTCCTGAAGCGTATTATACTGAAGGTATATATAACTCCACCATACTGTTAGAAACAGGAGTTCCTGTGGCAAAGATAATGCCATGCCCATTTGTAAGCTCATCCATATACTGCGTTTTCATAAAAAGTCTGAGGATTTTTGTGCTTCAGCCTGAGCAATGCCACCAACATTTCTCATTTTTGTTGCTAAAAAGAGATTTTTGAAAGGATGGCTCTCGTCAATAAAAATCCTGTCTACGCCCAGTTTTTCAAAGGTTACAAGGTCATCTTTTCTGCTTTGATCGTTTAATTTTGCAAGTTTTGCTTTCAGTGATTTTCTCGTTTTTTCAAGCTGCTTTACGGTATAACGCTCTGCTCTTGCATTCTTTGCTTCCTTTATCCCTTCCATAATTTCATCCATCTGCCTTTGAATTATGATAATCTGCCTTTCAGCAGACATTGGGATTTTCTCAAACTGACTATGCCCAATAATCACAGCATCAAAATCTCCGGTAGAAATCATGCCGCAAAACTTCTTTCGGTTTCGTTTTTCAAAATCCTTCTTGGTTGCTACTAAGATATTAGCAGTAGGATATAGCTGAAGCCATTCCGCTGCCCACTGCTCTATAATATAATTCGGAACAACGACAAGTGACTTTGTGCAAAACCCCAGCCGTTTCATCTCCATAGCAGATGCCACCATTTCAAAGATTTTCCCTGCCCCAACCTCATGAGCAAGAAGAGTATTTCCACCATACATAATATGAGCAATAGCATTTCTGGCATGTATCTTCCCATATCTAAAAGTTCTCTTATCCGCTTTGCAACCTGCTCCCATGAAAGAGTTACCTCCTCTTTTCTTATGCTTTCGCCATACCCGATTCTAATTTCGCTTTCGTCATACCAAATGGAAACCTTCTCACCCTGATAATAAAAGCCTGCTGTTTTTATCATTGGAGCCGATGCATAGAACTTCATCAATAAGGCTTTGCGGTAGATTTAGTGTGGCTTTTTTTGGCACACTTTCGATGCTCTGCTTAAATTCTCTATTTGGAATATCAAAAAAAGACAGCTGTTTGCTATCCTCTGTCTTAAGCTGCCTTATATTTTTTTCTTTCAAATATTCTTTTTTCAGGATCAGCTGATCAATCCATTCTGCTATAACCTTCAATGAAAAGACAGTTTCACTTGCTCTTGAAAGGTAACTTCTCTCCCACATTAAAAGCCCATCCTCTTTTCGCTTACATCCTACTCTTTTATTTCTTATGAGGATTTCTGTATAGCGGTCATGATATGCCGATTTAATATATTCCGCCCTATCCTTTACATCCTTATGAAGAGAAAAGAAAAGTTCAATCTGCTCTTTCCTATACTTTAAGTCATCCTCCTCATTAGAAATGACTTTCATAATAAGAGTTTCATATAAAAACGCAGGAAGTTCATTTCCTCCTGCGTCTTCAAATTCCTTACCTGATTCGTCCGTTAGCTGTAAATCAACTCTTTCAGAATACTCTTCTCTGCTGCCATTTTGATATTTGTCATCAGAGATGCCCACTTTATCTGATCTTTTTCTTTCAGGCTCTCGGTAAGACACTCCTCTTTTGCCATCTTCTTTATTAGAAGTTCCATTCTCTTTATCGCTGTATCCTGAATTTCCAAAAGATGCTCCTTGAGTTTGCCTGCTGTAAGCAGATTCGTATATAGGATTTTCTTCTCCTTTTTCAGATAATTTCTCTGAGCAGTGCGTATTTCCCAAGGTGAAGATTCCCCGTCTCTTCCGGAAGCAGATTCGGTATTCTCATCCCGTTTATGTTGCTATATGAAATGCCTTTCATCTTCCTTTCTCCTTTCAGAATCTATTACTTTTTCTCTTCTTACTGCATTATCATCTATTTCCCTGCTTGTTTCCAGTGTGCGATTTTGTGCTTCCCGTTGCATTTACATAACGGTTCTTGCAATTTCAGAAAGATACATCTTTGAAATGTCTCCTGTTGCAATGCCTACAGCATTTAATACTTCCCTTGTATTAAACTGAGTAATTTCTCTAAAATCTTCATCATCAAAGTATTTTGCAGGATCAAGTCCGCATCGTTTAAAAAGCATATATCCTACGCTGTTTTCAATAAGGTTTTGGCATATCACGGAAACATTAAGGTCATCCAGTTCTTCTAAAAAACTGTTTTCTCTGATCTTATATATTTCTGAAATATAGTCTTCTGCATTATCCCTGCAGGCGTTTTGTGCCGCAAAGATAAGAACATCAGCAAAATCTTCTTTTGTTGATACTTCTCCAAAACTGTTTTCCAGAGCTTCTGTTATTTCTTCAAAAGCTATTTTTTCAACTTCCCATATAGGGACCTTTCTTGATAAACGGCTTTCATGGGTATCTGAAATATCAAAGTAATATTTGAGACGATTTGCATTAGGAAGATTCTTGTTAAATACAGCAATCCCCGTGACTCCTCTGTTTACCCAACGTCCAAGGAGTCTGTTCCATTTTTCAATTTCAAGGACAGCAGTCGCATCCGGACGCTGGGCATAAATTAAAAGCTGCTCATCAAAGGGCAGCTTATAGTTTTGGCAGGCCGATGAAAGAAATTCCTGCCACTTATCAGGCAGCGTAACACCCTTTTGAATTCGTTCATACAGCTCCGTAATGAGTTCATATCTTCTTGCCATCCGTTATCCTTCGCCTATCTTTCGTATCCTTTTTCTATGACCGGATACTTTCTGCAGTATTCTTCTATAGTGAGACTATTTCCCGGCAAGTAATCCCAGTCTTTTTCAGGATCAATATCAAGAAATCCTTCTTTGGAAAGCCTTAATTTATCTCTGCTGATAATGCTTCCCCAGTGGTTTACCAGTATTCCTTTTGCAATCTGCACAGCCTTTCCTTTTCCCTCATCATCGTGTCTTACTCCATATAGATGCAGCCCTTTGGGAACCGTTGCCCTGTCAATTCTTATACCTGTAAAAAGCATGGCTTTTCCAAGCACTGTAATTTCTTCAAAGCTCTCTTTCCTTGCATCAAATCTTGCCATCATTACCTCCCTCCCAGCCTTCTTTTTCGGTTTTATCACCTCCTAAAAAGCTCAGTAGTTTACCTGCCTTTATGCTTTTTTGAAGCTCATTAATAAGCGAAATTTCAGACACATTTATACCGGGCAGCCCTAAAATATCATCCATGGTCATGGCTGTAACTGATTTTTCATCGGTATATCCTGCTGGAACAGCTTATTTAGCAATTTAACTGTCCTTGTGCTGACCATCATCTAAAACACCTCCTCTGTAACTTCAACACAGCTTTTATTTCCTCCTTCCTCTTACTTGAAGAAAAATAACGGCTGCTATGATAAATACGGTAAGTCCAATTCCTGTAATAATTCGTATATTCATTTATTCTGCCTCCTTTATCTATATATTTTTCTTTTTCGGTAAGTAACCGATAGTTAAGGGGGAGAGGTGTGGAGAGGGGGAAAAGAAAAAGCCTGCCCATTTTTGCTATGGACAGACTTCCACCTTGGCGTAAAGTACGCCTACGCCTTTCTTTTCTCAAGCATATAACCGTTATTTTTGTCTTGATATACCGGCTCTGCATCATCCCTATTCTTTCTTCTTTTGATTGCCATAAAAGCGGTTCCTCCTGCAGCAAGAACCCTTACGATAATCCAATGATTGACAGGCTGATCGAACTCCTTGTTGTGGCATCGAGTTTTGTACGAAT
>DAISVU010000022.1:0-19830 GCA_036839975.1 Bacillota bacterium
GGTCTGCGCAAGGCCTATTACTAATACTATTATAAATATATATATATATATATATAACAAGACTCCGGAGGATCATAAAAAATGAAATTTATATGCAGCAGGCAAATTCTTACAAAAGCTTTAAACACAGTTTCAAAAGCTGTAACATTGAGAACGACCATTCCTATTTTAAAAGGTATACTTTTAGACTTGAATGAAGAAGGAATCCTGACGCTGTCAGCCTCCGACATGGAAATAAGTATTGAAAAAAGAATAAAGGTAGAAGCCTGTCAAGCAGGTTCAATAGTAGTGGTTTCAAAACTTTTCAATGATATTATAAGAAAGCTTCCGGAAGGTGCCATAACAATAGAAAGAAAGGAAGACAATAAAGTATTTATAAAATCTGCCGGATCTGAATTCAATATAATAGGAATAGCTTCTGAAGAGTTTCCCAAGATCTTGGATATGGAAGATGAGACATACAGCATATCATTTTATAAAAATGATTTTACTGATATGATAAAGAAAACTTCGTTTGCTGCAAGTATAGATGAATCAAAAGGAGTGATTACCGGTGTTCTGACTGAACTTGAAGCAGAAAACATAAATATGGTTGCTTTGGATGGATTCAGAATGTCGGTCGTGCATAAAAATATTAAAAATGCTGAAGAAAGAAAAATCATTATCAATTCAAAAATAATAAATGAAATCCGGAATATAATCGGAGATTCCAATACTGAAGAAGCTGTAAATATGCAGGTCGGCAAAAAGAAAGCCATAGTTGAATTTGATAATACGATGATTGTGATAAGACTTTTGGAAGGAGATTTCATTAAATACAAAGACATAATACCGGAAAACAATCCGATAAAAGTGATAGTAAACAGATCTGAATTTCTGGAAAGCATAGAGAGAGCTTCTCTTCTTGCAAAAGAAGGAAAAAACAATCTTATAAAGATCTCTGTTCAAAATAATCTGATGAAGATTACATCAAGGTCTGAAGAAGGGAATGTAAAGGAAGAGATAACAGTTGAAAAAGAGGGAGAAAATATAGAAATAGGATTTAATTCGCGCTATCTTATAGATGCTGTAAAGGTAATAGACGATGAGAGTATCAGTCTGGCATTCAATACGAGTACTTCTCCGTGTCTGATAACGCCTTTGGAAGGAAATGAATATGAATATCTTATACTTCCTGTAAGAATATCAAGATAAAGTGATGTAATGTTCTGGAAAAAGTAAAAGGAAAGAGAGAAATAGAATGGAAAAAAATGATGAAATAAAAAGAAATGTACCGGAGCAACAGCATTGCAGCGTGCAGAACAACAGTCAGACAAATGATCAGAATCGGCAGAATACGGGTGCAGAACCACAACAGCCGTACACTCAGAACAGACCGTATCATGGTCAGCAGTACCAGCAGCAGATTTACCGCGGGGTGCAGCAGAATTATCAGCATTTTAACCGTACGGAATTTAATCAGAATAAAAATGCAGGAACTCAGGAATATATTGAAAATAAGAACAAGGGAACGACATCAATGGTGCTTGGGATAGTTTCTCTCGGCATTGTATTAATACCGTTCATCGGCTGGGTTGGAGGTATTGTTACAGGTATAATAGGAATGGTTCAGGGATTGAAAGCAAAAAAAGTACTGCGACCTGAGGACAGAGGAAAAGCAACAGCAGGTTTCGTGTGTTCTGTAGTTGCGTTGTCTATTGTAGTGCTCATATGGGTATTATTCTTTATAGGGCTTTTGGCGGGCAGCATGTTGAATAACAGTTTATCGCATTATTATAATTTTTAGTTAAAAAAAACGCCGGCCCGGTATTTTCCGGGCCGGTATTTTAATAATGTAATGTACAGCCGGCCGCGGTTGAAATTAACTGACGGATCAGGGAGAGAAACTTGTATATAAAGAATGCGGAACTTAAAAATTTCAGAAATTATGAAGATCTTAAGCTGAGATTCCACCAGAAAGTAAATATAATAACGGGCGAAAATGCACAGGGGAAAACAAATCTTCTTGAAGCCATATACATTTCCTCGTTAAGCAGATCGTTCAGGACAAACAGAGATTCTGAAATGATAAGGTTCGGATCCGGATTTTGTCGTGTAAAAATAATTGCAGAAAAAGACAGTGAAGAGCTTCCTGTGGAGATAATAATTAAAAAAGAAGGGAAAAAAATAAAAGTCGGCGATGTAAAGATAAGAAAGATATCGGAACTTCTTGAAAATATTCTGACCGTTATATTTTCTCCCGAAGATCTTAAAATCGTAAAAGAAGAACCGGAAAAGAGAAGACGGTTTATGGACCGCGAGCTTTGTCAGCTCAAGCCCGCTTATTTAAACAGACTTACAGATTATAAAAAAACGCTTAAGCAGAGAAACGCTTATCTGAAAGAATCTGAGACAGACAGTAGGGTACTCGAAATATGGAATGAGCAGCTGGCAGAGACAGGAGCATTTATAATGCAAGAACGTGCGGCGTTTATAGAAAAGATACAGAAGATAAGCGCTGTGATACATTCAAAGATAACGAACGGGAAAGAAGAATTCAAAATAAGCTATGAGCCTAATATAGACAGAGTATCTGTGGACATGCAGTCAGAAGTGTTTTTAAGAACTCTTATTGTCAGCAGAGAAAGAGATCGTAAAAAACGCACGACGACTCGCGGTCCGCACAGAGATGATTTTAAAATAGAGGTAAACGGAGTCGATATGCGTCATTTCGGATCTCAGGGACAGCAGCGGACAGCGGCACTGTCGCTGAAACTTGCTGAACTTAGACTCATAAAAGAGGAAACGGGAGAGGATGCCATACTTCTGCTTGATGATGTAATGTCTGAACTGGATATGAAAAGACAGAGTTTTCTTATAGAAATACTAAGTGATGTACAGCTCTTTATAACAACAGCGGAAATATCTCCCGGATTGCTCACATCGCTGCCGTCGGGAAGTATATATCACGTGGAGAACGGAACAGTGGAAGAAAAAGACAATTTATAATGGCTAAACCCTCATGAAAATCACAGCCTACAGTTGAAAAAAATGCTGTTTTCAGCGAAGATAAAAGAAAAAAGAATAAATATGTCCATAACGGCACTTTTTCTTGTAAAAAGTGCCGTTTTATATTACAATATACAGGGTTGTTATTATGCTGTTTCTATTTGCAGCGATAGAGTTCAGGGTGAAGCCTGATAAATGAGAAACAGAGCATATATGAAATCATTATCATGCCGACTTCCACATGTGTACTATAAAAAAATAAAAAGGAATGTAAAGAGGTGACATAATATATGGCAACAGATAAAAATATGCAGCATTATGATGCTGAACGGATACAGGTCCTGGAAGGATTGGAACCGGTCAGGAAAAGGCCGGGCATGTATATTGGAAGCACCGGTGAAAAAGGACTCCATCATCTTGTATATGAGATTGTCGACAACAGTGTGGATGAAGCTCTTGCGGGGTTTTGCAGCACCATCACGGTAACGATTCAGAAAGATAATTCTATAAAGGTGGAAGATGACGGCAGAGGGATGCCTGTAGATATGCATCCAAAAGAAAAAAAACCGGCGGTTGAAGTTATACACACAGTGCTACATGCGGGCGGAAAATTCGATAATTCGACGTATAAAGTGTCAGGAGGTCTGCATGGCGTAGGAGCATCTGTTGTAAATGCACTGTCTACACGTATGGAGATAGAAGTCAAGCGTGACGGAAAACTTTATTCGATAGCATTTGCAAAAGGTGAAACCGTGCAGCCGCTTAAAGAACTCGGCAGAACACGCGGAACGGGATCAAAAACGATCTTCTGGCCGGATCCTGAGATTTTTGAAGAAATAGAATTTGACTATTCAACTTTGCAGTATAGACTGCGTGAAATGGCTTTCCTGAATAAAGGGATAAAAATCATTATTTCGGATGAAAGACCGCTGCAGAAGAAAAGAGAAGAATTTCACTACGAAGGCGGTATAAAGGAATTTGTTCAGTATCAAAATCAGAACAAGGAACCGATACACAAAGACATAGTATATTTTGAAGCTGAAGGCAAAGACAGATCCGGCAGGGGAAAGATGGAAGTTGAGGTAGCGTTTCAATATACCGACAGGTACAGTGAAATGATTTTTTCTTATGCCAATAACATAAATACTACAGACGGCGGATACCATCTTGTGGGATTCAAGACGGCTATGACAAGAGTATTTAACGATTATGCCAGAAAGAACGGACTTTTAAAGGAAAACGATGAAGCACTCACAGGTGAAGACGTAAGAGAAGGCATAACGGCGATAATTTCCGTAAAGCTTTCCAGTCCGCAGTTTGAAGGGCAGACTAAAGCAAAGCTCGGAAACAGTGAGATGAGGGGATTTGTTGAATCCAGTACAAATGAATATGTTACGTACTTTTTACAGGAAAATCCTGCTCAGGCCAAGACGATAATAAGAAAATGCATAGATGCAGCCCGTGCCAGAAATGCTGCGAAGAAGGCAAGAGAAACGGTAAGAAAAAACAGCATGCTGGAGGGGAT
This sequence comes from Bacillota bacterium, assembly GCA_036839975.1. Classification (GTDB taxonomy): domain Bacteria; phylum Bacillota; class Clostridia; order Peptostreptococcales; family Anaerovoracaceae; genus RGIG7111. The sequence goes on from DAISVU010000022.1 coordinate 4,514, forward strand.
GTCTCTTCCGGGAAAGCTCGCAGACTGTTCTGAAAAGTATGCATCACTTTCCGAGATATTTTTGGTCGAAGGGGATTCTGCAGGCGGTTCTGCGAAACAGGGTAGAGACAGAAAGCGTCAGGCTGTACTGCCGCTTCGAGGAAAGATATTAAATGTTGAGAAAGCAAGACTTGACAGGATACTGTCATCAGATGAGATCAAAAATATGATCACTGCATTCGGCTGCGGCATAGGCGAAGAATTCGATATAGAAAAGCTGAGGTATCACAAGATCATCATAATGACGGATGCAGATGTTGACGGGGCACATATAAGGACATTGCTTTTGACATTCTTCTATAGATATATGACGCCGCTCATAGAACGCGGATACGTATATGCGGCACAGCCTCCTCTGTTCAGGACAAGAAAAGGCAGGGAGGAATATTATACGTATTCGGATCGGGAACAGGAAAAACTTATGAAGATTCTCGAAAAAAAATCCGGAAAAGCGGAGATACAAAGATATAAAGGTCTTGGTGAAATGAGTTTCCAGCAGCTCTGGGAAACTACTATGGACTATGAAAAAAGGACACTAATTCAGATCACTCTTGAGGATACAGCTGCGGCGGATGCTATTTTCACAACACTTATGGGCGATAAAGTGCCGCCGAGAAAACAATTTATAGAAGAAAATGCAAAGTACGTAAAGAATCTTGATATTTAAAGGGAGAAAGATATTTAAATGGCAAATTTGGTTGAGGATCAGAAATTGATCCGACATGAGATACACAATGAAATGAAAAACTCCTATATAGATTACGCGATGAGTGTAATCGTAGGCAGGGCGCTTCCCGATGTAAGAGACGGGCTTAAGCCAGTACACAGGAGGATACTTTACGGAATGGGCACAATGGGTGTCACACCGGACAAACCATATAAAAAATCCGCGCGTATAGTCGGTGATGTTATGGGTAAGTATCACCCGCACGGCGACAGTTCGATATATGATGCAATGGTAAGGCTGGCGCAGGACTTTTCAACAAGATACCTTCTGGTTGACGGTCACGGCAACTTCGGCTCAGTCGATGGAGACGGCGCGGCAGCTATGCGTTATACGGAAGCGAGGATGACTCCGTTCGCGCTTGAAATGCTCAGAGATATCAACAAAAATACTGTTGATTTCATGCCGAATTTTGATGAGGAGGAAAAGGAGCCGACAGTGCTTCCGAGCCGTATACCCAACATTCTCATAAACGGCTCAAACGGTATAGCAGTAGGCATGGCGACGTCCATTCCTCCACACAACCTGTCTGAAACGATGAATGCATGTGTAAAGCTTATAGACGATGAAGAGACGACGATTGAAGACCTTATAAAGATTGTAAAGGGACCGGATTTTCCTACAGGCGCGATCATAATGGGGAAGAAAGCAATACACGATGCGTACAGGACCGGTCAGGGGAAAGTCATTGTAAGAGCGAAGACTGAAATAGAGGAAACAAAGAAAGGCAGAAACCGGATAATAGTAACAGAGATACCGTTTCAGGTAAATAAAGCGAGGTTGATCGAAAAGATCGCACAGCTTGTCAGAGATAAAAAGATCGAAGGAGTATCCGGGATAAGAGACGAATCGAACCGTGAAGGAATGAGGATAGTCATCGAACTTAAGCGCGATGCGAATCCTCAGGTGACGCTTAACAAGCTTTTCAAGCATTCACAGCTCCAGGAAAGCTTTTCTATAATAATGCTTGCGCTGGTAAACGGCGAGCCGAAGATACTGAATCTTTACGATATGCTTACGGAATATCTTAAGCACCAGAAGGAAGTCGTGAAAAGGAGAACACAGTTCGATCTCGATAAGGCTGAAGCGAGGGCGCATATTCTGGAAGGATTGCGGATCGCGCTCGACAACATTGACGCGGTGATAAAAACAATCCGTAAAGCCTATGATGACGCGAAGCAGCAGCTTATGAAAAATTTCAATCTGTCAGAGATACAGGCTCAGGCCATACTTGATATGCGGCTTGCGCGACTGCAGGGGCTTGAAAGAGAAAAAATAGAAGACGAATATGCACAACTCCGCAAAATGATAGCTTACTATAAAGAACTTCTCGCTGATGAGAAAAAGCTCATGAATGTAGTAAAAGAAGAGATGCTCGCTATCAAGAACAAATGGAAAGACAGGAGGAGAACGAGCATCCGGGCAGCTGTAGATGAATTTGATGAAGCGGATCTGATCGAAGAAGAAAAGGTGGCTGTAACACTTACACACCTCGGATATCTTAAGAGGATCCCAGCTGACACATATAAGACACAGCGGCGGGGAGGCAAAGGCATTACAGGTCTGACCACGAGAGACAACGATTTCGTAAAGGATCTTATAATGACCAGTACGCATGACTATCTGATGTTTTTCACAAACTTCGGAAAAGTATATAAGATGAAAGCGTATGAAATACCTGAGGCGACCAGAACTGCAAAAGGGCTTCCTGCGGTCAATTTCCTCAGCCTTATGCAACGGGAAAAAATAAATGCGATAATTCCGCTTAAGGAATTTGCCGATGATAGATTTCTTATAGGCGTTACAAAGCATGGGACCATCAAAAAAACGGCGCTTTCAAGTTTCGATACAAACAGAAAGGGCGGGCTGATTGCGCTTACATTAAAAGATGGCGATGAACTTGTGGGGATCAAACAGACAACGGGAAGTGACAATGTTATAATAGTCACCAGGCAGGGCAAGTGCATCTGTTTTTCCGAACACGATGTAAGGCCTATGGGCAGGATCGCAGGCGGTGTACGCGCCATTAAACTTGAAGAAGGCGATGAAGTAGTTTCAATGGAACTTGTGCAGCCTCATGAAGAGCTTATGGTAGCCACACAGAAGGGCTACGGGAAAAGGACTCCAGTAAGTGAATACAAGGTACAGACCAGAGGCGGCAAGGGACTGCTTACATATGATAAAAGCAAGTTCAAAAAGACCGGTGAGCTGATAGGCGCAATGGTTGTTACCGATGAAGATGAGATGCTGCTGATCAATTCAGACGGTATAATAATAAGGATAAAGGCGAGGGATGTGTCCAAACTCGGCAGAGCAACACAGGGTGTAAAGATTATGCGCGTCAGCAAAAATGAAAATATCATTGCCATGGCAAAGGTAATAAATGAAAAGGATATCACCGGATACACAAAGGGCAGCAAAGGCAAAAAGACAACTGATACGGACACTTCTGATAGCGATGGTGACGGAGATAATTATGGCGGTCAGATTAAAATGGATACCGAATAAACTGCAGAGATCGGAATGATTGATATTTTGGGCTGCTTTTAAAAGCAGCCCGGTGTGTCTGTATGTAAAAAATTATTAAGTAAGCCCGGAACTGAAGCCGTTGCAGACCCGATGCTTCGAAAATGTAGAAACTGCAAAAGAGTTATGGAAAAGGAGACCGTAAGATGACAGAGGAATATATTCTTATTATACCCGGAAGACCTGATAATATGACACTGGTGCGGCTCGCTGTAGGCGCCGCAGCATGCAGCAATCCAAAACTGGATGCTGAAAAAATAGATGATATAGAGCTGGCTTCCTCTGAAGCATTTAAAAATATCTGCTGCCACGGCGTCGACGGGTGGAGCAGGTGTGTAGAAGTCAAATGCGGAATCGATGATGATAAAATCACTGTTTTAGTGACGGATAAAGACGATGTACATGATATTCCAAAGGGAAAAAGACCGTGCCTTGACTGCCCTAATGAAGGTGAACTTGGTATTCATATTATAAAAACCATTATGGATAAAGTGGAGTTTATTACTGCGGCGCAAGGCAGCAGGAGCATCAGAATGGTGAAAAAAATATGACACATAAAGCAGTTTTTCTGGAATACCGGAAAACAAAAGATATAGGTCTTCGAAATAAAATAGTCGAAGATCATATGTACATGGTTGATATTCTCATAAGGAAATACCTGAACAGAGGTGTTGAGTACGATGATCTCTATCAGGTCGCTTCGCTTGCGCTGATATCTGCGGTGGAACGCTTTGATCCGGACAGAGGATTTGACTTTTCAAGCTTTGCGACTCCTACCATAATAGGGGATATAAAAAAGCATTTCCGCGATAAGACCTGGAGCATGAAAGTGCCGAGGCGCATCAAGGAAATGTTTGTAAAAATACCCGGAGCCAGGGAAAAACTCACATTGTCGCTCGGCAGACCGCCGACTGTGGATGAGATCGCGAAAGAGATTGGTTCTGACAGAAAAGAAGTACTGGAAGTACTTGAAGGAGGGTTGGCGTATTCGACACTGTCGCTCGATCAGACATTCAGGGATTTTGGTGAGGACGGCGAGGCGCCGGCATTTGAGAGATTTACGGCAGATGATAAAAAGGGTTATGACCGCATCGAGAACGGAGAGATGATCCGTACAGTGCTGAAAGAATTGTCGGATACAAACAGATACATATTCAGACAGCGTTTCATCGAAAACAAATCTCAAAGGGAGATCGCAAAAGAACTCGGTGTATCACAGATGACTGTATCACGAGCGGAGAGAAATATAAAAAATAAATTCGCTGAAGAAATGCAGCTGTCCATGTGAGACTCGAAGCAGAAATCAAAAATAATTGCTGCAGCAGGAAGCTGTAAAATACATCAGTAAAACGAAATGAAGGGAAATAAAATGACAAGAGTATTTTCGGGCGTGCAGCCCACAGGAAATATCCATATAGGCAATTATCTCGGAGCACTCAAACAGTTCGTCGAACTGCAGAATGACAATGAATGTATATATTGTATAGTAGACATGCATTCTATTACGGTGCCTCAGGATCCCGAGGTACTCAGGAACCATACTCTCGATGTGGCTGCGCTGTACATGGCAGTCGGTCTCGATCCTGTAAAATCGATCCTGTTTGTGCAGTCGGATGTTCCCGGACATGCGGAGCTTTCATGGATACTGACATGCAGCAGTTACACAGGGGAGCTTTCACGAATGACGCAGTTCAAGGCGAAAAGCAACAACAGAGAATCCGCACCTATGGGTCTCTTCGCATACCCTGTTTTGATGGCGGCAGACATACTTCTTTATGACGCGGATACAGTGCCTGTGGGAAATGACCAGAAACAGCACATAGAGCTCTGTAGAGACATTGCGGTAAGAGTAAACAATAGATTCAGGGATACGTTTGTGGTTCCGGAAGGAAGATATATGAAATCTGCGGCCAGAGTGATGTCGCTTGATGATCCGACCACCAAGATGAGTAAAAGTGCTGAAAATGTGCACAGCAGGATCTCGCTGCTGGATGAACCCGGCAAGATAAAGAAGTCTATCATGCGTGCAACTACCGATTCGGAAGGAAGCATAAGGTTTGACAGGGAAGAAAAACCGGGTATAAGCAACCTTATTACTATATACAGTGCCTTTTCAGGAAAAAACATTCCTACGATCGAAAAAGAGTACGAAGGATGCGGTTACGGGACGTTTAAAAAGGATCTCATTGAGATAACAGTCAATGCCCTCGAGCCAATAAAGGAAAAATTCAGCGATATCAGAAATTCTTCAGAATTGAAAGCAACGCTTAAAGAAGGCGCAGAGCGCGCAAAAGCGATTGCTGATTCGGTGCTTGCCAGGGTCAAGAATAATTTTGGGTTGGGGATCAAATAGGTTTAAAGCCGTGAAGACAGAATAAGACTGGCGGATATCTTCAGACTGAAGGCTGCTTTTCTATGAGGGCTTCCGTTTTCTGTGGATCCGGCAGAGCTCCGCCGATCAAATGCTCAAGAGTCTCAGCGAGGTGAAGTTCTTCTTCCTTGCTGAGGTTTTTTGTTTCTATCATCTTGTGGATCGTAACGTCAAGCGGCGCACCCTTTATCATGCCGCTGTCCTCAAATATCTTATATGAACCGCTGATTGTGACGGGAAGGATCGGGACTTTCGGCTTGGTCGCGAGTTTCAGCGCACCGCGGAGAAATGTTCCCATCACCGGGCTCTTGCTGCGGGTACCTTCAGGGAAAACAGCCATTGAATAACCGTTTTTCAGCATTTTTATGCCTTCGAGTATCGCTTTAACCGCTGCGCGCGGATCCTCTCTATGTATTGAAACGCTACCGATTCTCAGGATCCATTTCCCGAAAAGCGGAAGTTTTATCAGATCGTCTTTTGCAATGAATCCAAACTGTATGTTGTTTACTGCGTGCATGAGAACTATTATGTCCGCATATCCCTGATGATTCGATACAATTACTACCGGGCCTTTTTCAGGGAGGTTTTCCTGTCCGGTTATGTTTACTTGAACATTGAATTTTTTTATAAGAGTGTCTGCCCAGCGGGTGCAGGCCAGACGCATATTTCTTCGCTCTTCCGTCATATCGCCGGCAATTTTTGCCTGTTCGATCCCGCGTTTGAATCGGGAAAGCTGCGGCAGAGAGCCGTAAAGTTTAAATAAAGCGGGTATGTTCCGTATGATTTTCAAAATAACCCTCCGATATCTTACGTATATTTTATAGTCATACCATAAATCAGCAAATAACGATAAGACATATTATAATACATACCGGCACGTAAGCAAAACGGATTTTTATTTAAATTTTTTTGACGACAGGCATTATAGCGGACAGATTTTGCTCCCGGCGTTGAAAAGACCGGCATTTTTGATATACTTTTAAGGAACTGTTCTGCAGAAATAAACAGAATACCTGATAACAGCAAAACAGAACAGATACATACTTTCGGAGCCGGCACAGTTGAAAAAACAGGTTAAGGACAGTAAATTAAAACAGGATTATTAAAGGAGAGCACAGTAAATGAAGATACCTGAATTATATGATAAAAAGAAATTCGTTTATTCTTTTGAGGTTTTCCCTCCGAAAAAGCAGGATAATATAGACAAGATATACAAGACTGTTGACGGATTGGCATACCTTGAACCGGATTTTATCAGTGTCACTTACGGTGCCGGCGGTAAGAAGCACGATATGCTGACAGGCGAGATCGCGCAAAATATAAAGAAAAAGACAGACAACGAGGCAATGGCACACCTCACATGCATCAATTCAACAAAGAAACAACTGTGCACTGTACTTAGAGATCTTGAAAACCGCGGTATAGAAAAAAATAACATGGCGCTTAGAGGCGATATAAGTGAAGAAAGCGGACCTCTCGGTGTCTTTAAACATGCCAATGAGCTGGCTATTGAGATACAGAAGATCAATGATAACATTCAGATACTCGGCGCATGCTATCCGGAAGAACACTATGAATCAAATGATCTTCCACATGATATCGGAAACCTGAAATATAAAATAGGCGCAGGTGTAAAGGCGCTCATAACACAGCTTTTCTTTGACAATACGAAGTTTTATATATTTATGGACAGGGTGAATAAGGCCGAGATCAACGTGCCTATATCGGCAGGTATAATGCCTATCACAAATAAAAACCAGATCGAAAGAACTGTTTCACTTTCAGGCTCTTCACTGCCCAAGCGGTTTACGAACATGATAGCGCGATACAGCGGTGATGAGGCGGCGCTCTTTGAGGCGGGCATAGATTATGCTGTGGGACAGATAAGAGAACTTATAGATAACGGTGTGCAGGGTATCCACATATATACTATGAACAATCCGATGGTCGCGGCTTCCGTTACGGAGAAAATAGGCGATCTTCTTAAAGACCGTGATAAGCATGAATATGTATATAAAACGGTGAAAAACGGCAAAGCGGGCGGACATTGGCCGAAAAGCGGGTTGCCTGCGTAAAATATCGCAGAAATTAAACAAAGAAGAGAAATATGAAAATCAGACTTCCTGAAAAAATAGACAGAAATGCATGGGCGTCTTTTCTGAAAATGAAAGAAAGCGATTTTGATGCAAGAAAGATCAAAGAGATGGATTCTTGTGAGAAACTGCTCTTTGAGGCGGCTTCGCCAAAAGGGATCTACATATATTCAGACAAGCTTGACTATGAGGGGCTTTCAATAAAAAAGCATCTTGCAGACTGTAGGAGTACGGTCATAATGGGAACGACGCTAGGGCCGAGAGTGGATGAAATGATTGTGCGTCTTGCTGTAAAGGATCCTGCGATGGCGGTATATGCAGACAGCGGAGCGGGCGTGCTTGCGGACATGGTGACGGATATCTTGGAGAATGAGATCAAAGAGAACCTTCCGGATGACACACCGTATATGACCGGAAGATTCAGCCCGGGTTACGGTGATCTTCCGCTTAAGACACAGAGAGAGCTGATCGCAAAGCTCGATGCGCCGCGAAAGATAGGGCTTACGCTGAATTACAATGACCTGATGATCCCGATGAAACCGGTCACAGCGATCATAGGCATATCAGATGTCCCTGTAAAAGGACGTCCGGCAACGTGCAGGGAATGTCTGCTTTATGAAGAGTGTGAAAAAAGAAAGGAGGGGCGGATCTGTGAATAACGCGAACGGGTGTCACCCATGCTGATGGAAGCGGTATATGGCGAAGAACAGACGGTGTGATGCAAGACAGTAAAATAATACTCCTTGACGGCAGTATGGGAACGATGCTTCAAAAAAACGGTATGCCCGCAGGAGCAATCCCGGAAATACTGAATATCGAGGATCCGCAGATGATCACAGCAGTACATCGCGCATACATTGAGGCGGGAAGCAATGTGATTTATACAAATACGTTTGGAGCAAACAGATTCAAACTTAAAAATACAGCATATGCTTTAAATGAAATAATCACTGCGGGAGTAAAAGCAGCGAAAGCCGCATGTGAGAGTACAATAGAAAATACTGCTGCGGGCCGGGATATAAAAATCGCACTCAGCATCGGACCTCTCGGACAGATGCTCTCAAAGAAACAGCGGCAGCAGGTGAAGCAGCAGGTGCGGATCTCATAGTTATAGAGACTATGACTGCTCTTTACGAGCTTAAGGCGGCGGTAGTTGCAAGTATTGAGAACACAGGAATCCCCGTAATGTGCAGCATGTCGTTTGAGGAAAACGGAAGAACATTTACAGGCTGCAGCGTAGAAGCGTTTGCCGCAACGATAGAAGGCCTTGGAGTGGAGGCGGCAGGAATAAACTGTTCTCTGGGACCTGATGAGATATACCTTCTCGCGAAGAAACTGTGCGAGGTGACTAACCTGCCTGTATTTGCGAAATCGAATGCCGGGCTTCCGGATCCGGCGACGGGCGAGTATGACATAACGGCGGCGGATTTTACCGTGATGATAGCAAAATATGCGGAGCTTGGGGTGTCAGTGATCGGAGGTTGCTGTAGTACTTATCCGGGGTTTATAGCAGATCTTTCGAAGATGCTTGACGGGGATATGGATTATATCGCAAAACAGGCGATAATCCAGGAAGATGAAGGCGCGGAAGTCCTTGATGTAAACGTCAGCGTTCCGGGAATAGATGAGGTAAAAGTGCTGCCTGCGATAGTAAAACATGTGCAGTCTGTTACAGATCTTCCTCTTCAGATAGACTGTTCAAATGCCGAAGCTGTTGAGGCAGCTCTCAGAGTATATAACGGAAAAGCGATAGTCAACTCTGTAAACGGCGAGGAAACATCGCGCAGAGCGATCCTTCCTATAGTCAGAAAATACGGCGCTGCAGTCATAGGCCTGACACTTGACGAAGAGGGTATACCTGAGACTGCGGAGAAACGGGTTGAGATAGCAGAAAAGATACAGAGGTCATGCCGCGAGATCGGGATACTTGATAATAACATTGTGATAGACTGCCTGACACTTACAGTTTCCGTGCAGCCCGAAGGCGCAAAACAAACGCTCGAGGCTATGAGAAGGGTGAAAAAAGAGCTGGGTCTTAAGACGGTGCTCGGGGTTTCAAACATAAGCTTCGGCCTTCCACACAGACCTGTCATAAACAGTACATTTTTGACGATGGCGATCGGATGCGGCCTTGATATCGTCATAATTGACCCGGGGAATGTGCCTGTTATGGATGCTCTTCACACGGCCTGTGTTCTGATGAATATAGATAAAAATGCAGAAAAATATATAGCGCGTTTTGGAAACAGAAAAGAACCTGCGAAGACAGCAGTACACGGCAGCACATGTGCACAGGGAGAGGCAATATCAGCCGGCACAGCGGAAAGCGGTGCAGCGGGATCAGGGGACAGCGATAAGAACTCCATATATTATTGTCTGGAAAAGGCTCTGGGAAGTGATGCGCGCAAGCTTATTTCCGCTATGCTTGAAACCAAGGATGAGATGAGTATTGTAAATGAAGACCTCATCCCGGCTCTTGACCGTATAGGAAAGAATTTTGAAGCAGGCAGGCTCTTTTTACCTCAGATGATGCAGACGGCAGGCGCAGTGCAGGAGAGATTTGAAGTCATAAAAGCAAATTTTCTTGAAAAAGGTGAACAGAAAATTTCAAGAGGCAGAATAGTAATCGCAACAGTTAAGGGCGATATACATGACGTAGGAAAAAATATAGTAAAAGTAATTATGGACAACTACGGTTTTGAGATGATAGATCTTGGAAAGGATGTAGATCCTGAAGCTGTGGTCGAGGCTGCAATAGAAAATGATGTCAGGCTGGTGGGGCTTTCGGCTCTCATGACGACCACACTCGGCAGTATGGAAGAAACTATCAAACAGCTGCATAGAGCAAAGCCTGACTGCAAGGTGATGGTCGGGGACGCAGTGCTGACTGCGGAATATGCGGAAAAAATCGGCGCTGATTATTACAGCAAGGATGCGATGCAGGCGGTTGAGGCTGCGAAGGATGCTCTTAAGGATGCAGATGTGTAATGCGGAAAGCTTGAGATCACAGGTAGACATAAGAGGCTTTAAGAAGATATAATCGGAAACGGTTCGCGTGCAGGACGAAGATTGATTCGAACTTCTGGCGCTCGTCTTACGGCAAGTCATGCGGTATACAAATGATGACTTTACACGCGCTTTCTGTAAGAAGACAAATACATACAACAATTGTACAGGGAGATCTATTATGAAAAAAGGAACGGTAGCAGTATCGGTCATTTCGATTGCCGCATTCTGTGTGCTTGCATATCTGGTGACCGGAAGTTATACACAGAGGTTTGATGACGCATTCAGAGACATGGTATATGCTTTAAGAACAAGTGTGCTTACATTTGCGGCAAAAGGTTTTTCGTATGCAGGAGATATTCAAGGAGTGGGGGCGGCATGTATAATATTTTTGATTGTTCCGGTGACGCGTAAAAAACTGGGAATACCTGTTGCGGCGGTAGTCGTTGTTACGCAGTGCGCGAAGAAAGTCATAAAGATGCTCATAGCAAGACCGAGACCGCCGCTGACAGACAGGCTTGTTTTTGAGGACGGTTTTTCCTTTCCGAGCGGACATTCGATTACATCTATGGCGATATGCATACTCGCAGTTTACTTTATACAGACTGAGATGAAAAGCAGGGCTGCGGCCAAGGTGCTGTCAATTTTTATTATCTTGTTCGGCATAGGCATAGGTGCAAGCAGGATTTATCTGGGTGTTCACTACCCGACAGACGTTCTCGGCGCATGGTTGCTTTCGTCTGCAGCCGCATTTGCAGCGATCGCAGCTATACAGCATATAAAACGTAAGAGTCCGGAAAGGCTCGAAAACAGACCGAAATATAGAGCGAAACACTGACTGCGATCAAAAAGGACTGGGAAGAGATAAGACTTCTCTTTAAAAATACAGAGAAAAGCCGTATTTGAAATTACAGACAACTCTGGATGTAACGTATTTTGGAGGTATAATATGGTATATGATGACATTACTGAGCTGATAGGAAAAACACCGCTTTTAAAACTGAACAGGTACAGTGGAGATAAGGGCTTTAAGGCGGAGATATACGCAAAACTTGAATATTTCAACCCTGCGGGAAGCATAAAGGACAGAGTCGGCAAGGCGCTGATCGAGGCTGCTGAAAAGGCCGGAAAGCTCAAACCGGGTGCGACCGTCATAGAGCCGACGAGCGGAAATACAGGCATAGGACTCGCATCTGTCGCGGCAAGCAGAGGCTACAGAGCGATCTTTACAATGCCTGAAACGATGAGTATCGAAAGAAGAAAGCTCATCGCGGCATACGGGGCAGAGATCGTACTCACACCGGGTTCTGAAGGTATGAAGGGTGCAATCGCGAAAGCCGATGAATTGAACAGTCAGATAGAGGGGAGCTTCGTCCCAGGACAATTCGTAAATCCTGCAAATCCTAAAGCTCATTATGAGACTACAGGTCCCGAAATATGGGGTGATACGGACGGAAAGGTTGATATATTCGTTTCCGCGGTAGGTACGGGTGGAACGTTGACAGGCATAGCCGCTTACCTTAAGGAGCAAAATCCGGATATAAAAGCGTATGCCGTGGAGCCGAAAGAATCACCGGTACTTTCAGGAGGACGGCCGGGCATTCACAAGATTCAGGGCATCGGCGCAGAATTCGTGCCGGAGACACTCGATACGAGTTTATATGACGGAGTCATTACCGTCAGATCGGATGATGCTTTTGAGGCATCGCGGGAATTTGCGGTCAAAGAAGGTGTGCTCGTGGGGATATCTTCAGGGGCGGCCATATGGGCGGCGGCTGAACTTGCGAAGAAAGATGAAAATATAGGTAAGATTATCGTAACAATACTTCCGGACTCAGGTGAAAGGTATCTTTCGACAGAACTTTACTGATTCGGAAAGACCGGGGAGATATGCATAAATAAATCGTTGGCAGGCGCCTTAAATCCGGCATTTTTTGCTTTTTACACAATGAAAAAGGCTGTTTGCGCAATATATGTAATTTACAAAACCGCCTGTGCTAATATAAGTACATAAGGAATTAGAGATGACTGTTCAATATGGAAAAAAACCATAGATCAAGAATAGTAAGCGCCCCGTGCATCTGCTGTCAGGGGAAGCAAATGCAGTAGCTGAGTTAAATAAAAACAGGGGGGTTTTGCATAAATGGAGCGTTTATAAAAGCAACCTTTCAAGGGCGGGGGAAAATACCTTGGAAGGTTTTTAATTTCTGCAAAAAAACAGTGGATCCGTGTCTGCTGATGTAAGCGGCAGCGGGATCAGCCGAAGTAAAGATTGGTCGTTATATATTCCGGATCACATGTGACATCGATGCCAAGGCCTCTCAGCGTCTGTTCGTCCCGGTCACTTAAAATAGCGGTACAGTGCGCTTTGCAACCTCTGAGTTTTGTGAGATTGGCAACTGCAGCCTGCGCTGACGGGTTTGTAGCCGCGGATATTGTGAGCGAGTTTAATATCTCTTCACAGTTTAAGCTTGTGCGATCTTTCTGCAGCACTTCGACTTTGAATGCCTGTATGTACGAAAGCACCTGCGGAGAGATAAGGTGTATGGCATCATTTATTCCGGAAAGTTTTTTTACAGCATTAAGTATGGCAGCTGCCGATGCTACCATGCGCCTTGAACTTCTGCCTGTAACTATAGATCCATCAGGAAGCTCCAGAGCAAGCACTACGATATTTTCATAGTGTTTGCTGTCGCTGCTGCGCTTTTTTTCAGCATAATCTCTTGCCGGCATGACGACATTTCTGTCTTCGGGCTTTAAGTCGAACTCGTCCATGAGCAGCTTGGATCTTTCAAGGCTTGAGCTTTCGATCCGGCCCTTTTTAAAATCAACAAGCGCTATGAGGTAACGGCGTATTATCTCCTGATAAGAAGCTTCTCTCACCGCCTCGTCATCAACAATGCTGAAACCGGCGCAGTTGACACCCATATCGGTAGGGCTCTGGTATTCTGATTCTTTGCCTGTGATTTTTTCTATTATTCTCTTAACTACAGGGAACACTTCGATGTCGCGGTTATAATTGACGGCGGTTTCACCATATGCGTCCAGATGGAACGAGTCGATCATATTTACATCTTTCAGGTCTGCTGTTGCAGCCTCGTATGCGACGTTTACAGGATGTTTCAGCGGGAGGTTCCAGATGGGAAATGTCTCAAATTTTGCATATCGTGTTTTGATTAGGAGCCTGCTGTCATGGTAGAGCTGCGAGAGACATGTTGCAAGCTTGCCGGAGCCGCCTCCCGGACCTGTAACTACCACAAGCGGCTTTGACACTTCAATGCGCGGATTTGCTCCGTAACCTTCTTCGCTTACAATAATATCGACATCCATAGGATAGCCTTTAGTGAATTTATGCCTGTATGTCTTTATGCCGCGACGTTCGAGTTTGTTTATGAACATATTTACTGCCGGAGCATCTTCATAGCGCGTGACAATTACGCTGTTTACCTCAAGCTCATAACGTCTGAATATATCCAGCAGACGTAGGACCTCAAGGTCATAAGTAATACCGAAGTCATGTCTTGTTTTGTTAGTCGTTATATCTCCTGCATATATGCACATGATTATTTCAGCCTGATCTTTCAGTTTCTGCAGAAGTTTTATCTTTGCGTTTTCGTCAAATCCGGGAAGAACTCTCATGGCATGTTTGTCCTGTACGAGCTTTCCGCCGAATTCAAGGTAGAGACGTTCGCTGTCTCCTTCGCTGATTCTTTCACGGATATAGCGGGACTGCTCATCGATATACTTTTGCGCATCAAAGCCGATCTTGCTCATAATTTTATCTTCCTCATTGAATCATTTCCCCAAAATCAAATATTATTACAAATAATAAATAGCGGCTGTAACGCCGGTCGCAACCATGGCGATAGTAATGGCTAATGCCACGATCCTTGCTGTCTTTTTACTCATCATAAGATACGTTCCTCCTACATGACATGAATATCGAGGCGGTTACGCGCCTCTGCAATAAGTCCTTTAAGGCTTATATTATAGTCTATATTAAGGCTGCCTGCATTTTCAAATGTCAGATTGTTTTTTATATCGTTTGTCAGTACTTCCATCTCTACGGGACCATAAGGTGTATTATAAAAACCTGTAAAGCGCTTGCCTTTTTTGAAAATGATCCCGGTGTCGACAGCGATACTTTCACCCATGCGCTTCATGTGAACGGCATCGTCCGCGACTTTCAGCCTTATTTTGCAGTTTTCTAAACCTTCGAGTTCGCCTTCATCATATACAAGATACAGAGCCTTCCCTTTCTTATACATGTTGCCTTCAGTCACAAATTCAATGTTTCCGTCTGATGCGCCTTCTCCCATGGGCATTCCTATGATCTTTAAAGTTATTGCTTTCTTTAAAGCTTTTTTCTGTTCCTCTGTCATGTATTTCCACCCTCCTGTGAGATTATATCACGTGTTTTATTATACTGGATGTGCATGTCAAATATATGTATTGTACCACATAAATCGTGTAATATATATATATAATCATAATGAAAAACAAGACATCATATTTTAATCAATATCAAAAAGCTTTTTAAGCTAAAGGTTCGCCGACC
>DAISVU010000023.1:0-18504 GCA_036839975.1 Bacillota bacterium
ACGAATAACGTCCTGCATTGATCAATCCTGCGATGTCTTTGGGATCTTTACGATCTCTGAGGTATTTCTTATTTTCAACGTCCACGCCTTAAACCATACAGGAAGCCTATACCATTTTTATTAACTGACCGACTCATATATCTTCTTTTATCTTCTGAGCTGTTTCAGATGTTATGACGCCTTCTCCGGATGTTGTTTCATTGATTGTAGTATCGGGAGCCGGCTGATACTCCGGCCTTTCAGTCATATCTATCGACATTGCATCACCTATTCCCAAGGATTCGCTGATAACTCCAAGTGATGCTACAGCAGAAGAAATATCCGAAGGCATGTATATCTTCGTCGCTCTGCCGTCAGCTATTTCTTTCAACGCATCCAATCCTTTCAGTTTTAGTACAGACTCATTTATATTTGCATCTTTCAGCATTTCAAGCCCCTGAGCCTGGGCCGCATATATGAGTTTTATAGATTCTGATTCACCCGTTGCAATTGATATCTTTGCTTCCTTTTCCGCTTCGGCAGCGAGAACCTTCGCCTCTTTATCACCTGTAGCTCTTGCAACTACAGCTTCCTTGTGAGCCTGTGCCTCCAATACAGTCTGACGTCTTTCGCGTTCAGCTCTCATTTGCTTTGTCATCACTTCTTCTATCTCAACAGGCGGCTGGATATTTTTAAGTTCTACTCTTGTCACCGAAAGTCCCCACGGATCAGTCGCTTCATCTAATATAACCTTCATATGTTTATTTATCGTCTCGCGCGAAGTCAGAGTCTGATCAAGTTCCATTTCGCCTATTATATTTCTAAGGGTTGTGGCAGACAGATTTTGAAGACCCTTAACGGGATCCTCAACACCATATGTATAAAGCTTCGGATCAAACACTTTCGCAAAGATGACCGCATCTATCTCCATAGATACATTATCTTTCGTAATGACCGGCTGCGGCGGAAAATCAAGTACCTGTTCCTTAAGCGATATTTTTGCAGCCACCCTTTCAACGAACGGTATCAGGATATGAAGACCTGCCGTCCATGTCCTTCTGTACTTTCCAAGAAACTCAGTTATATATGTGTGTGCCTGCGGCACTATACGAAGATTAAATATCACTATCAATATGATGATAACAAACAAGGTTAATATAACTGTACTTCCTGTTCCCATTTCGCTCCTCCTTTCTCTTGTCGACATAATATTTTATTCTGTTATTAATTGAAAAAGGTCTTTTTTTGAAGACATAACTCTGTTAAAGCATATATTTTCAATTACTCAATTAAATAAAACTATATCTATATACAAATTGCTGATTTCGTCTAAACACGTCAAATAAAAACCAAACTGAAATCGTGTTGAAATTATAACACGCTTTTTTAAAGATTAAAAGTGCAGGGAAAGCCTCCCCTAATACAGGTTTGCAAAAATCTCAGTAATCTCTTTCAGCGACAGCGGCACATAATTTCCTGCCAAAAGCCTCTGTTGATTATCTACAGTACTTTTAGCGAATATGTTTATCTGCTCCTTAGTCATGCCTTTATCTTTAAGAGGATATTTTTCAAGAAAATTTCCAAGCAATACATCAAGTTCTTCATAAACTTCATCTTCAGGACATTCAAGTATATTTACAAATATTTTATTACATTTTTTTATCTTTCCACCCGGAGCCTTTCGCATATACATCTTGAACACTTCCGAAAAACAAATGAAATTGGCTTCACCATGAGCAATATGAAATGCGCCACCGTGTGCATATGATAATGCATGTACTGCGCCGCATCCCGCGTTCCCAAATGCAATACCGGCATAATTTGCTGCAAGTATGAAGTCTTTTAGAAGCCCTTTCCTGTTTTCAGGATTGTTTCCGCCTCTGTTTATAATCGTCTTATAACCGTTTATAATCATCCTGATTGCCTGCATTGAGTATAGCTCTGTAAATGGGCTTGACTTGGGAGAAAGGAACGACTCTGCCGCATGTATAAGTGCATCTGCTGACGATGTGGCAAAAACTTTGTCCGGCAGTCCTCCAAGCGGCTCGGGTATGAGGACAGCTGCATCTGCATATGTCTCTTCATCTGCTATGCCCTTCTTTGCATTGATTGAAGAAATAGAAGCTACTGCTACATTCGTTACTTCAGAGCCCGTTCCGCAAGTCGTAGGTACAGCTATGAGTTTTTTTATCCGCTTAAGCGGTATCTTACCGCTATACAAATCAGCTGCATTGGTCGGAATGCTGCATGACAGCACCTTACAGCAGTCTATAATAGTGCCGCCGCCAAATGCAATTATCCTATCATAATCATATTTGTCCATCTCGGCCTTCATGGCATCCATCATCTTATCTGTCGGCTCACCCACGCCATACTTTTCCTGATAGATTACCGGCACATCTATACTACACGGCAGTACATATGGATCATACATCCACTCATTTGTGATGATTATATCACCCTTTCCAAGTTTAAATTTTTCTGCAAATTCTCTGAAAGTATCAAAATAATGAATAGCCGGGACAACTCTCAATGCCTGCATATCTTCTCCTTTTCCTTTTGCTTCTAAACCGTCCTCAATACTGTTTTATATGTGGATAATTCATCATATTATCCTTCTTCGGATCAAACTCTTTTCTGAGCCGTTTCGTTCCATTTTATAAATCATAAATTATTATATTATAAATTATTTGAATCGAGCACGATTGTAAACGGTCCGTCATTTAAAAGCTCTACTTTCATATCAGCGCCGAATACTCCCTGCTCAACTACATCTACCTCTTCCATGCACTTTGCAACTACATACTTATAAAGCGCATTCGCATGCTCTGGTGATCCCACATCTGTAAATGATGGACGGTTGCCTTTCTCACAGTTTGCATAGAGCGTAAACTGTGAGATTATAAGCAGTTCGCCGCCTACATCTTTGAGTGATAGATTTGTCTTGCCTTCATTATCGGTGAATATGCGCATTTTGATTAGTTTCCCCACCATCTTGTCCGCAACCTGTTCATCGTCCTGATCCGACACTCCCAAGAACACAAGAAATCCCTTATTTATGCGTCCTTCTGTCCTTCCACTGACCTTTATGTTCGCATAAGTTACTCTCTGTATTACAAATCTCATATTTCAATCCGCTCCTTATATATTGGATTATATCATTTTTTTCTTTAATGATATATGCATTGCCAGCAAAACCGGCGACTTTTTATTGGGTTTGGATTATGTCATCTTGATTTTTTTATATTATCATAAACATATGCTCACCATGAGACCATAACAACCCTATTATTTTTTTAATCAATACGGATACAACATAGTAGAATATTTAACAACAGGCTTTGTTACAAATATCAGATGTATCAAAAAAAACGTCATGAAAAACGAAAAACGCCGAACCGTCGGTTCGGCGTTTTCAATGGCGCGCCATTAGGGATTCGAACCCCAGACCTTTGCATTCGTAGTGCACTACTCTATCCAGCTGAGCTAATGGCGCCTATATCTTATCTATTAAAAGTCGACAGCTTAATGCTTGCCTCCACTTCAAGCAAACAATATTATCGCTTGCGTACCGTGCAATTATACAATATAAATAATGCTGATGTAAAGATGCATTTTATTTTTTTCTTTTGCATTTGTCAAAAACCGGCTATGATTTCATTTAATGGATCTTGCAATAAAAACTTTCCCCATTGCAGCCTGAATGTAACCTTTCATTTCCAAAACAGTAATCAGGCCATTAGCCGATTGCGGCTTTAAATCAAGCTTTACACACACATCTTCTAACGTCATCTCACCATTTTGCAAAAGCATATCATAAATCCTTTTTTCCGCTCCGCCAAGACAGGCTTTTACTTTTTCACTTTGTCGCGGTGTAACTCCAAGATCTTCCATGATATCATCGAGAATTACAAGAGGCATCGCTCCGTCACGAATAAGTTTATTTGCGCCAAAACTTGCAACACGATCTATGTTGCCCGGCACCGCATAGACATCTCTGCCCTGCTCCGCAGCCAATTCAGCAGTTATAAGAGCGCCGCCTTTTATACCGCTTTCAACTACTACAGTCGCTTCTGATAACCCGCTTATGATCCTGTTTCTTTTGGGAAATGTAAATTTTCCTCCCGGCATTCCCGGAGGATATTCGGAGAGTACAAGACCTTTTGATATTATTTCGCGCCAGAGCGGAACATTTGTACTAGGAAAGCATATATCTATCCCGCAACCCATAACCGCTATCGTCTTGCCGCCACCGGCAAGCGCCCCTTTATGTCCAGATGAATCTATGCCGCGTGCAAGGCCGCTGACTGCAACTATCCCGTTTTCAGCTAATTTCTGACCGAGTCTGTATGCAACATCTATTCCATAACTAGTAGCTTTTCTGGTTCCAATGACCGCTACAGCTCGCTGACTGGCAATAGAGATATCACCCATAAAATAAAGTATTTCAGGCGAATCCTTTATGCTGCGCAGCATGTCCGGATAGCTGGCATCATTAATATATATTTTTTTAATCTCACTGCCCGAAGCTTTCATTTGTTCCCCTCTTGACAAATCTTTTCTCTATCTGTACAACCATGTAAGGTCCCTGTACTGCAGCGCTTCTGCCAAATGCTCACATCTAATATTTTCGCTTTCAACCATATCTGCAATAGTCCTGGCCACCTTTATAATCTTGTGATAAGACCTCAGGCTCAATGCCATCTGTTCGTAAGCTGCCTGCATAAACAAGCTCTCAGCTTCTCCGAGAGCACAGTATTCTTTCAGCTCGTCTACGCCAAGCTTCGCATTAAGCCTCGCCCCTTGTCGTTTTTTCTGCCTTTTTCGCCCTTTTAAGACAAGTCTTTTCATATCTGTCGTCGACATCCCATATGCCGCAGTGACGGATTTTGTGTCGGTAATATCTTTTATTTTTGCTTTCTCTGAAGGATAAGTATCTCTTTGTAAATACGATTTTCCTCTAATTGCATTTTGAATATATTCATCCTTTACACGTACTGTTTGTATATGCATATCTATCCTGTCGATTATCGGTCCCGAAAACCGACTCTTATAGCTTTCTATCTGACTGACTGAACATGTACAGTCATGTTTGTCATCACCAAGATATCCGCATCTGCAAGGATTGCTTGCCGCAACAAGCATAAAATCGCATTTGAATTCCGCCGAACGTCCACCTCTGGATATCACTATGCGGCCTTCTTCCAACGGCTGCCTCAAAAGGTCCAGAAGCTTTGCATTGAATTCACCAAACTCATCTAAAAAAAGTACACCTCTGTGTGCAAGCGATATCAGCCCCGGTCCGGGTTTCATACCACCGCCAAGAAGTGCTGATTTTGTAACCGTATTATGTGGCGCAATGAAAGGTCTTTTTGTTATGACCGGTTCATCTTCAGTCAATAGTCCCGCAACGCTGTATATCTTAGTAAGCTCAAGTGAATCCTCATAGTCCATATCCGGCATTATGCCCGGAAGTCGACTTGCGAGCATCGTCTTACCCACTCCGGGGCTTCCCATTAAAAGTATCCCATGACCTCCGGTAGCTGCAATCGCCAGTGCACGCTTTGCAAGCTCCTGCCCTATCACATCGCTGTAATCGTTTTGCGGCGCTTTTTCACTATGCTTCCTTTTTACATGGATATAACAGTTCCCAACATTTCTGCCCGAATATATTTCAAGCGCGCCATTAAGATCTTCCACCGGATATATATCTATATCTTTTATGATCGAAACCTCTTCAGCATTACCGACAGGAAGAATTAATTTCCTTATGCCTGTCTTTCTCAAACCCAAAGCAAGAGGCAGCGCACCGCGTACCGGCAGAACTTGTCCATCAAGTGAAAGTTCGCCCATAACTCCAAAAGTACTGTTATCGGCATCTTTTTGCTGTTTAATTTCTGTATCGTTTTTTTTATATAAATCTTTACGGGAAGTATCTCTGCACTCGTTTTCAGAACTAAAATCTTTTTTTACAATTGATAAACATTTCCCCTGTTTAGAAACCTGCCACATCAAGATAGCCAGCGCTATCGGAAGGTCGAAATGACTTCCTTCTTTTCTGCTGCCCGCAGGGGAAAGATTTACCGTTATCCGTTTCGCGGGGAATTCCACCCCGGAGTTTAAAACTGCAGGTCGTATACGTTCTTTTGCTTCTTTTATAGTTGCATCTGCAAGACCGACTATGTTAAGCGCCGGCAGACCAGGATGCAGATCCGCTTCCACCGTTACCTTCTCTGCGTCAAGGCCCCAAAGCGATGCAGTGATTATCTTTATCATACTATATCAATTTTATCCTTATACTCTCTTTTTTAGTTGTTAGCAGACTGCATTTTCCGTGTGATTTATATTGATCTCTATCACATCTATCTTTATATCGAGCGTCCGCTTCAGCACAAATGACATATAATACTCGGCCGTTCTGCGAAGTTTTTCCTGTTTTTTCCCATTTACCGCAAGACATGCTCTTCCGAAATTATAATTCCGCCTTGTCTTTACTTCCACCATACTTACCGCTCCGTCCTTATATGCTATAATATCGATTTCTCCTGCTTTACAGGTGAAATTACGTTCAATTATGCGATATCCGTTAGCCAGTAGATAGTCTGCCGCAAAATTTTCACCAAGCTTTCCTATTTCCTTGTTATCCAAATCCTTATTCCCCTTTTTTAGTAATTTGCAGTATGTGTCGAAAGTTGATCTTCAGTAATCGTATAAAATATATTTGCTGCGTATTTTTTCTAAAAAGTCTATGATGCTTATATATTCTATCAAACCGTATTAACCGTATTTTTTATTATCTTATTATTGTTTAAAATACAAATGCTATTTACATTTTCCATTATATGTTAAATGTAAATAAATGTCAATCATTTATTTACATTTCGGGTATCACTCATACTTCCTCGTAAAAAACGAATTTACGTACTGCTTCTGCAACGCCATCTTCATCATTTGTGCCTGTTATATAGTAGGCGATTTTTTTAACAGGAGGCTTTGCATTCCCCACCGCAACAGGTATACCTGCCTGATTAAGCATATCGCAGTCATTCGGACTGTCCCCACATGCCATCACCTCTTTTTTCGTGATACCGAGCATAGTCCCCAGTTCAGCCAAAGCGCTTGCCTTGCTTGTTGTTGCTCCTCCTATCTCCCAGTTGTTTTCAAGAGATGATGTGACGGTTGCATTTTTCAATGTGCACAGAATAGGGTACCATTCAGATTTTGCCGCCTGACTTATGAAAAATATATTTATATTCTCAATGTCATTTTTATTTTCAAGCATGAACGCCATCAGCCCATCGACAGGATTTCGTGTGTTTTTTACATATTCTCTGTGCCTGTAAGTGATTTCCCCTGTCATGATATCATCATATATGTGCTTTTCTATGTAAGCATATCCGTCTACAAATATCTCTATTATATGCGGGCAAGTTCGCAGTATTTTTTCAGAGTCTTCCACAAGTTCAGGTGCAAGGCAGTTGCTGTATACGGTGTTTCCGTTTCTCAGATCCTGGATCTTTGCGCCATTTGATGTGATAACATATTGCATCTTCGGCAAGTTCAAGACTTCTTCCGGAAGTGACGAGATACATCGTCCCGTCGCTATGACAACATATACGCCCTCCTCTATTGCCCTGGTAAGTGCATGCTTATTACCTTCAGATAAATGTCCCTTGCTGTTTAATGTCGTTCCATCAAGATCAAGTGCTATCAATTTTACTGTCATCTGTTTTCTCCCGCCATAATCATAACCGATCATACTTTGCTCCGTTTTTTTTACTACATATATATAATGATACAGGTTTCAAAACGTCATATACAAACACTTTAAGCCCATTAATTTCATATATGTCTTAAAGCTTCATATTTCGTCTCCCGTACTGCGTATTATATTCCTGTGTCCATCTCTTTCTGCCGGCAATTCCCTTATCATTTCAAGAAACTCATGGTTTATTTCACGTACCCGTTTCATCGAACTCGGGTCACCATGTCCCGGATATATAATGATCTCGTTCCCCCATTTATTTACAACATTCAAAAGACTGCTGCGCATATCTTCTGTCGAACCGCCCGGCAGATCCATTCTCCCTATATCAATATCGAATATCGTGTCACCCGTAAAGGCGATCCCGCTCTTTTCCGAATAAAAACAAACACTTCCCCCGGTGTGTCCCGGTGTTGAAAGCACCTTTATTTTCTCACCTGCAAGGTCAAGTGTCTGCCCATCTTCCAGGTTTCCATCTATTTTAAACCTATAATTGTGGACATCGGCTATATTAAGATATACAGGGCACGGTATCAGCTCCTGCAGTTTCTTTACTCCTCCGAAATGATCTATATGCCCGTGTGTCAAAATTATCGCTTTAAGCTGAAGGCCTTCCTGTCTTATGAACTTTGCTATTTTTTCATGATCGCTGCCAGGATCGATCACATAGCATTCTCTGCTGTATCTCTGATATATTATATAGCAGTTCGCTTCTAACATTCCAACTATGAATCTTTTTATCTGCATTTTCAAACCTTCCTGGTATTCAAACCTTGTCAATTTACATAAGGTAAAAACCTCTTTATATGCATAGGTTCAGTACTATGAGTTTAACGCTCAAACACTTGAATCAACATATTTAAATTATTTTATTTCATTTGAACTGAAGTTGCAATTGCTAATTGTCAAAGTCGTGTCAAATACCTGTTGATTAAGTTCTGAATAGTGGTAAAATGATTATGCCGATCGCGGAGGTGCATAAAACATGAAAATAGCAATAATAGGTGCCGGCAAGCTCGGGCGCAATGTGGCTGATGCATTGCTTGGCGGCAACCATTCATTGACAATTATCGACAATAATGACGAAGTGCTTGAAAAACTTGCATATCAAATGGATGTCATGACTGTAAATAATAATGCAAAGGATATCCGTGTTTTAAAACAGATAGATATCAATACTTTTGATTATCTTCTTGCATCTACAGGTAATGATGAACAGAATATCCTCATATCCAGCTTTGCAAAAAAACTTGGCTGCTCAAAAGTCATTGCGATTGTGCGTGACCCTGAGCATATGAATCAGCTTGAATTCATCAAAGAGACAATGAACATCGATTTCATAGTAAATCCCGATCTTTCCATCGCCCTTGAGACATACAAATATCTGGTTGAAAAATATACTTTAAGCAACGGCATATTTACCAGCAGAAAAGTATCATTTGTGGAATTTGCCGCAAAGAGGATCAAAGCTCTAATAGGTCTCCCAATCCCTGAATTCAACACTGTTTTGAGTAATATGATAGTAGTCGCAATATCACGCTATGGCAAAGTTATCATCCCGCATGGCGACACCACAATACACAAAGATGATATACTATACGTTGTCGGATTGACCGACCCTATACTTGAACTTAATGACAAAGTACACGATCAAACCGGCAAATACACCAACATACAAAAAGTTATGATAATGGGCGGAGGAAAAGTCGGTCTTTACCTTGCAAATAAGCTTGAAGAATACGGTGTCGCTGTAAAAATAATAGAAAGAAATATCGAAAGATGTTACTATCTTTCAGCGCATCTCCGAGATGCAATGATACTTAACGGTGACGCAACAGATCTTAACCTGCTTGAAGAAGAAAATCTTGATATGATGGATGCTGTAATAGCCTGCACAGGTTATGATGAGGAAAATCTGCTGCTCGCTCTTACTGCCAAAAAACGCGGTATTGAAGATGTTATAGCCAAGGTCAGCAGGCCGAGTTATTCAGATCTCATTGAGACCATGGGAGTCGATATGACACTCAATCCTATAGATATATCGGCAAGTAACATACTGCGTTTCATACAGGGTTCAAAACGCGTTATATCATCAGTACTCGTACAGGGTCAGGCAGAGATAATTGAAATCATCGCCGATCCCCATATGCCGCTGGTAAACAGAAAGCTTTTTTCTTTAACGCTGCCTGCAGGTATGATAATAGCCGCTATACATAGAGGCTCTGAAGCCATTATACCAAATGGTGAAACTGTCATAAAAGAAGGCGATAGAGTCATAATACTGAGTTTGCTTTCAGAAATAAAAAATATAGAAAAACTTATACGTACTAATTCTAGACTAGGTTTTCCTAACAAGAGGTAATACTATCAATGGGACTCAATCATAAAGCAATAGTCAAAATATTCAGCATTGCCTGCAGGATAATAGGATTATCAATGATCCCATCACTGATCGTCGCATTCATTTATGGCGAATCGAAAGCGGCGATTTCTTTTATTGCATCAATCGGCATTGCTGTCCTTATAAGCCTGCCTCTCTCATATATATCACGTAAAGCAGATCTCAGGCTTTTTATGAGAGACGGTTTTTTGATAGTAACAATGACATGGATAATCTCAGGTCTCATCGGCGCACTGCCGTTTATAGTTTCCGGGAGCATAACAGATCCATTCAAAGCATTTTTCGAAGCCTGCTCCGGGTTTTCCACTACAGGCTCATCAATAATTGACAATGTTGAAATACTCCCAAAGAGCATACTGTTCTGGCGTTCGTTCACGCACTGGATCGGAGGTATGGGTATAGTCGTGTTTGCCATAGCTCTGCTCCCCTCACTCGGTCTTAATGGGCAAACAATAGCCGGTGTTGAAACACCCGGGCCTACGCTTGATAAAATTTCTCCCAAGATGAGTGATACTGCGAAATCGCTGTACCTTACTTATTCAATATTTACCGTTGTCCAGATAGTGCTTCTTTATCTGGGCGGCATGAATTTATTCGACTCATGTGTGCATTCATTCGGGTCAATGGGTACAGGCAGATTTTCCGACTATAATTTAAGCATAGGACATTTTCACAATGCTTATATCGATACGATCATTATAATTTTCATGCTTCTTTCAGGTGCAAGCTTCAACCTGCACTTCAAGGCAATAAAATACGGACCCAAAGTCTATACAAAAGATATTGAATTGAGGACATACCTTTTTATATTCCTGATAGCATCACTCATCATAATGATA
This sequence comes from Bacillota bacterium, assembly GCA_036839975.1. Taxonomy (GTDB): domain Bacteria; phylum Bacillota; class Clostridia; order Peptostreptococcales; family Anaerovoracaceae; genus RGIG7111. Next base: position 10,985 of record DAISVU010000023.1, read on the forward strand.
GATCTGAAAGTCTCCGGCACATACAGCTCCCTTACTGAAGCTGCAGATAAAGTATCGTTTCAAGTGACATCTATATTGACTACAACAGGCTATAACAACGCAAATTACGATCTTTGGCCGAGTCTAAGCAAGATGGTTCTTTTCCTTCTTATGTTCATAGGCGGCTGCTCATGTTCCACAGGCGGCGGAGTTAAAGTAATACGAATAATAATACTGATTCAATATATAAGACGAGGAATAGCTCTGAGACTTCACCCAAATGCTGTTGTTGAAGTTAAAATAAACGGAAGAAAAGTACAATCCGAAACTATAGGTGCGATAATGACACATGTGTTTCTGTTTTCAATAGTTGCGGCTGCCGGCACGCTGCTCGTATCTTTTGACAACCTGGACATTGTTACATCATTCACTTCTGTACTTTCAGCCATAGGAAATATAGGTCCCGCCTTTTGTCGTGCAGGTCCGATGTCCAACTACAGCGTTTTTTCTGATTTCTCACTTACAGTCCTGTCATTTCTGATGGTTGCGGGAAGACTTGAATTGGTTACATTTTTCGTGCTGTTCACACCACGGTTCTGGGATCCTCATCACTGATGATATCAGCTGTCGGACACTATGATAAAACAGCCAATGCAAACTTAATATCATTTAAGTTAATAACCGCTTACTTAAGCTAAAGGAAAAGGCTCATGCTTGCAAGAGTCATAAACTACAAAGCAATAGCCAAACTGATGGGGATGATACTTATTATCATCGGTCTTTCCATGATCCCATCCTATGTCTGTGCAACTTATTATCATGAGTCGAAAGTCGCACGCGGACTTTTCATCTCCATGGTAATTATCCTCGCAGTCGGTTTTATATTATTTGCCGCGATGAAACTTGCACCAACTATATTCAGAGCGCGCGAAGGATATCTTGCCGTTGCACTATGCTGGCTAATAGCCTCTCTGTTCGGAACTATGCCATTTTTGTTTACGGGTACGACACATTCCTTTGTTGATGCGCTATTTGAATCAACAGCCGGCTTTACCACAACAGGATGTACAGTAATAGATGTTAGCGCCTTTTCCAAAGGTACACTTCTATGGAAAGCCACATCCAACTGGCTCGGCGGAATGGGGATACTGATATTTGTCATCTCTGTATTTCCAGCACTCGGCATAAATGGTCAAGTTATAGCAAAGCTTGAAACACCTACTCCTGTGCTTGAAAAAGCGACCATAAGAATGACCGATACAGCAAAAGTTCTGTACTCCATATACATCTGTTTTTCTCTTTTGGAATTTGTCGTTCTCAACTTCGGCAGCAGAATGACAACACTCGATGCACTCATAAACACCTTGAGCAGCATAAGTACTGCCGGCATATTCATCCGGCCGGGTGGTCTTGCATACTACGGAAGCTGCTATGTAAATACTGTGATTTGCGTATTTTCTCTTCTGGGTTCTGTTAATTTTATACTTTACTTTTATCTCATACGCGGCAACTGGAAGTTGTTGATAAAAGATCTTGAACTCAAAACTTTCGCAAAGATAATAATCTCTGCTATAGTGCTCTGCACGCTAACACTGACATTTATTTCAGACTTCTCATTTTCTGAATCAATCAAATTGAGCGCTGTGCAGTGTATCAGTGTAATGACAACTTCCGGATTTACAATCACCGATATAAGTTGGCCTTCAACCTGTCTGATGGTATTTTTCATACTGATGTTCATAGGCGGATGTTCTGCATCTACAAGCGGTTCACTAAAGGTAATCAGGGTTATCATAATGTGCAAATACATAAAACGCGGTCTTTACAGAAAACTTCACCCGCGTGCAATTACCTCTATGAACTTCAAGAATGAACCGGTCCCAAGAAAAGTAAAATCTAATATTTCAGTATTTATAATTGCTTTCTTCGGCACATTCCTTTTAGGATGCTTTATACTGTCATTTCAGGGACTAGAGCTAATAAAGACGTGCAGTTCCGTTATAAGTCTTATGTCAAACACAGGCCTGTCGTTTAATAATGCCGGCGTTACCTCTAATGATTTTACTATGTACTCGCCTGCGATAAAAATTTTTTTAAGCATTCTTATGATGGTCGGAAGACTTGAATTATTCACTATCATTATTTTGTTTACACGCTCATTTTGGAACAGAAAAAACTGAAAATTCTAATTATGCACATCTTTCATCACACACGTTATACATTATAATTCACGCATTGCTTACAAGCATAAAATCTATCTCTCTCATCTCAGGATCTGCCGCCATGACCTTAATAGTCACCGTGTCTCCAGGCATGTAAGTCTTTCCTGTGCGTCTGCCTTTTATACAATAATGTTCTGCATCAAAATCGTAATAATCATCTCTAATATCATTCAGTCTGACAAGACCTTCAACAGTGTTTTTGATCTGCACATAAATTCCAAATCCCGTCACACCGCTTATTACCCCCTCAAACTCTTCGCCTATATGATATGTCATGTACTCAGCCTTTTTGTATTTTTCAACATCGCGTTCGAGTTCAACTGATACAACTTCATTTACTGATGACGCATCTGCTGCAGCTTCGGTCTTCCTCCTGAAATTTTTGATATCCTTTGTATTCATATTACCTTTGAGCACTCGCTTTATTATGCGATGTATAATCAAATCCGGATACCTTCGTATAGGTGATGTGAAATGACAGTAATACTTATATGATAATCCAAAGTGCCCCTTGCATTCTGTACCGTAATACGCTTTCTGCATGCTTCGCAGCACTACTGAATTTACGACTCTCTCATATGAGTGTCCTGCCGCACGGTTCAAAACATTACTGAGAGTAACTGGATGTATATTTATAGGCGATCCTTTGATACTGATGCCGAGGCCGTTCAAAAATGTCTTCAATTCCCACATCTTATCAGGTGTCGGCTTTTCATGTATCCTATATATTAATGGAACACGCATCCGGAAAAAATGTTCTGCTACAGTCTGATTTGCCATAAGCATAAACTCCTCGATCAACCTGTTTCCGCTGCAGCGTTCTGCCACACCGATATCTACTGGTCTGCCCTTGCGGTCAAGCTGTATCTGAGCCTCTTCTATATCGAAATCAAGACTTCCTGCCGCATATCGGTTTTTTCGCAATATTTCTGCAAGCTTTGCCATAAGAAGGATATCGTCCGATACCGCCGATCCGAATTCCTCATAAAAAGTGCTGTAAGCTTCATTCTTATCTGCCGCACCGTCTATAAGTCTGGATACCTTGCTATATGTCAGACGCGCCTTGGATCTTATAATACTTTCATAGATATCGTGCGTTACAACTCTGCCTTCAGGCGTTATTTCCATATCTACCGAAAGCGTCAGCCTGTCCACATCCGGATTGATACTGCATATGCCGTTTGATAGACTTTCAGGCAGCATAGGCAACACCTGATCCAAAAAATAGATGCTGCATCCGCGCTTTAAAGCTTCTCGGTCAAGCGGACCCGACTCTGCCACGTAGTGACTTACATCTGCTATATGAACACCCAATAAATAATTTCCTTCTTGAGTCATCGATATGCTCACCGCATCATCAAAATCCTTCGAATCATTGCCATCTATCGTAAAGATATTCTTATCTCTAAGGTCATGTCGCCCTTCCAAATCCTTTGGCACTATTCCTCTTTCCGCCACAGTTTTTGCCGCTGCAGTGACACGGATTGGAAAAGTCATAGAAAGACCTCTCACGCGTATCATCGCTTTGATATCACCACCGACCTGTCCTCGCCTTGAGATTACTTCTATTATCTTTCCTTCCGCACTGTTTTCATCATCCGGATATCTGGTAATCTTTGCAACTACTTTATCCCCGCGCTGTGCACCGCTGAAATCTTTTTTCCTTATGAATATATCTTCATTTAAGATTTTCCCTTCCGGAACTACAAAGCCAAATTTCTTACTCTTTATGAATGTACCGACTACTTCAGTATAAGCACGTTCAAGCACTTTTATAACGATACCTTCAGGTGACTTTCTCCAGTAATGCCGAGGGATCAGATCGACCTGTACAAAATCTCCGTCCATAGCACCGCCCATATTGTATTTCGATATGAAAACATCGTTTTCTATCCTATCGTTATCAATTATGACAAAGCCAAATCCCTTACTGTACTTTTTCATCCTTCCCACTACTACATTGTCTTTCCTTTTAGTCATTTTCATTTTCGTCCTTATCAGTTTTCCAATTTGCATCAGTCATGACATTTTTTGCCCAGTCCATGTTTATCTCAGAATAACCTGCAGACGTGTGCTCATCTACTTTTTCTGCCATATCTTCTTTTAGCGTCTCATACGCATCTCGGTCAAAATCCGCAAAGAAAGGGCTTCCATCCTGCATAAGAAATACAAATCCGCCCTTTTCACCAATGGGTTCAAAGAGGATCTCAAGAATCTTATTTTTGCCGACAGCAGTTATAGCCTCTCCTCTGTAATACAATTTCATCAACTCTATTATTCTGTCATCAAGTCCTTGCTGCTTCAGAATTATTTTCTCCTTCAAAGCATTTACACTTGAAACTATTCTGATCATATATCCATCAAGTTTATTCTCAGACACAGGAACTTCCTTTTTATTTATCAGATCTTTTACCTGATTTTCTTCTGCCTCGTCATAATCCGGCACAACGTACACGAGCAATCTGTTCTCTCTGTCATGGTATAAACAAGTCTGCACCATAGGCATCCTTGCTCCGCACTGAACACATTCAAATGTAAAAAGCTCATTTTTCATGATGGCATCCTTTGCTTCAGGACTGTCTGTGACCTCCACACTGTCCCATACTATAATTTCCTGTTCATGCCCGCAGTTCGGGCACACTACTTTTTCTTTCCTTGTCTTTGACATGTTGCTGTCCTTTCATCTCATCTGTATATTTTACATATAATACAAAAAGTGCCGACCACTGAAGCCCGCACCCTGTTATTAATATTTCGACTGGCCATACTATCTATCTGAGAAGACCTCCGATCGATACGAACAATGGCGCAAACACTACTGATACGATAGTCATCAGTTTTATAAGAATATTGATGGATGGCCCTGCGGTATCCTTGAACGGGTCACCTACAGTATCACCTACTACCGTCGCTTTATGAGTCTCACTGCCCTTGCCGCCGTAGTTCCCTTCTTCAACATACTTTTTGGCATTGTCCCATGCACCGCCAGCATTTGCCATCATAAGCGCAAGAAGCACACCTGATGCGAGAGCACCCGCCAGCATTCCTCCGAGTGCCTCAGGACCCAGTACTACGCCTACAACCAGAGGCGCTATTATAGCCATCAGTCCCGGTATGATCATCTCCTTTAGAGCTGACCTCGTTGAAATATCTACGCAGTGAGCATAGTCAGGTTTTGATGTCCCTACAAGAATACCCTCATCACGTCTGAACTGTCTTCTCACTTCCTCAATCATTTCATTTGCCGCTCTGCCTACCGAATTCATCGTAAAGGCCGAGAACATAAACGGAAGCATAGCGCCTATGAAGAGACCGATGATTACTATCGGCTGCAAAAGACTGATCATGCTTAAGTTGGTTACATTTGCATATGATGCGAACAGTGCCAAAGCTGTAAGAGCCGCAGACCCTATCGCAAAACCTTTTCCTATCGCTGCTGTAGTATTGCCAACTGCATCGAGTTTATCTGTAATATTTCTGACATCTTCAGGAAGTTCTGCCATCTCCGCTATGCCGCCCGCATTATCAGATACCGGACCATATGCGTCAACTGCAACAGTCATGCCTGTAGTTGAAAGCATTCCTACCGCCGAAAGCGCTATGCCATACATACCCATGCCTTTTCCAACTGTCTCCGTAGCAAAATATGCCGCGAATATTCCTATCGCTATAAAAATTATAGGCCATACTGTTGAAAGCATGCCGACACCCATGCCGCTTATTATAGTTGTTGCCGATCCTGTTTGTGACTGCTCAGCTATTCTCTTAACTGATTTATACTCTTCAGACGTAAAGACTTCTGTAATCTTGCCTATTGCGACTCCAACCACCAATCCTGCAATTACAGCTATCGCAAACATATAGCTTTTGAGCATAACTTTCGAAAGAATAATTGACGCAATTATAACGATGATGCTTGCACCATAAGTGCCCATATTTAAAGCATTTGCCGGGTTTCCGCCATCTTTTCCTCTTACGAGCAGTATACCGAGCACCGATGCTATAAGACCTACTGCCGCCATGATAATAGGGAACAGCGCCGCTTTGCTTTCATCAAAAAGACCGGTTGCTGCTGTTGCAGCTACGCCTGCCAGCGTTATGGCTGAAATAATTGATCCCACATACGATTCATAAAGGTCAGAACCCATCCCCGCAACATCGCCTACATTATCACCGACGTTATCAGCGATAACAGCAGGGTTTCTCGGATCGTCTTCAGGTATGCCGGCTTCAACTTTTCCTACAAGATCAGCTCCGACATCTGCAGCTTTAGTATAAATACCGCCGCCCACACGTCCGAACAATGCCATAGAAGAAGCGCCGAACCCAAATCCGGTCACACACTGTACCACTGTTGCAAGATCAAGACACACGATTACGACACCAAGACCTAAAAGTCCAAGACCTGATACTGCAAGACCCATTACCGAACCCGATCTGAAAGCTATTTTCAGAGCCTTATTCATACCGTGTTCTTTTGCTGCATTTGCAGTTCTTACATTACCCCATGTAGCTACATTCATTCCGAAAAATCCGGCGAGTACGGATAATATTGCACCAAATACATATAATATTGCCGTTGTTAAGCTTTGAAGTCCAAAGCCGATAAGGAGTGCAAGCACAATGATTACGATCACCATCACCTTGTACTCTCTTTTGAGAAACGCAAACGCGCCTTCTCTGATAAATCCCGAAATCGCCTTCATCCTGTCTGTTCCTTCAGGTTGATTTTTGATCCACATCGCTAAAGCCACTGCTACAATGAGTCCAATAATCGCTGCACATACAGCAATTATCGCTAAAACATCCATAAGTCATACCTCCCTTCACTTTACCTTGCACTTAATGCACTGTAAGAGGTATCACAGATACCTCTCATAATTACAAAGTGAAATACAAACTAAATAATAAATAATATAAATTCAAGTGCCTGAACCGGTCGTTTACATATTCTCATTCAAAAGTTATTATGACCAGTGAAAGCACTATAAAAAGCACTGCTGCTACTGTTGATATTTTGTTGAGGATGCCTTCGTAGCCCTGACTCTTCTTCTTTCCGAAAAGCTGCTCCGCTCCTCCCCCTATGGAACCCGACAGACCCGCACTGTTGCTGGACTGAAGCAGTATGCTTGCTATCAACATTACACTCACAATAAGCAAAATTATCTTCAATGCTAAAATCATTTTATCCTCCTTATAATCTAACTAATAGATTTTACCACAGCAGGTATTTCAAATCAATACTTTTCAACGATTAAGCCCCTTTTTCTTCTTAACTGTCAAGACATATGTTACACTTTAAAAAATACTCTCCTACTA
>DAISVU010000024.1:0-17949 GCA_036839975.1 Bacillota bacterium
GTCCTGTTTTTTCAATAAATGCCTCCTTTGTAACTGTGGTAATATCCTGAAAACGAGGAACATCCGGCCAATGCTTTTTTAGTACGGCAGTCGGAAAGTCTGCCCATTCGCATTGACAAAGAGTAGAAAAGCCTGCGGCTTCCGCCGCAAGGTCAATTCCTCCGATTCCGGCAAACAGGCTGAAATGGGTTAGTTTCTTCATTCGCTGCTCACTTCCTCCGGCTTTGTCGTCATAACATTGTAAAGCTTTGTATCTTTCGGGAAATGATCCACAAATGGCAGGATCACATTTCCGTAGAAAAGAAGTCCCTCGCCCGCTTCCGTATGGGTTACATATTTCATCTGCTGAGGAGAAATATTAAGCTGCTTTGCAAGGATAGTTCTGTCGCTTACCGCCTGATTTAACATCAACACAAAGTCGCTGTTTTCAAAGATGTTTTCCACCTCTCTGCTGGATAAAAGATCCTTTACATTTTGAGTAATCCCTGTGGGAATACCCGACCACTTCCTGAAACGCTTCCAGATTTCCACAGAATATGCTGCGGTCTGTTCCTCACGAAGCAGAAGATGAAATTCGTCCATATAGTAGCGTGTCGCTTTTTTTCTTGCTCTGTTTATGGTTACGCGGTTCCATATCTGATCCTGCACAATTAACATTCCAAGCTTTTTTAGCTGCTTTCCAAGGCTCTTTATATCAAAGCAGACAAGGCGGTTATTAAGCTCAACATTGGTTTGGTGATTAAACACATTAAGAGAGCCTGTTACATAAAGCTCAAGGGCTGCCGCAACTCTTAAAGCCTCCGGCTCCGGCTGTTTTAAAAGCTCCTCATAAAGATCCCCTAAAATAGGCATCCTTTCAGGGATAGGATCTGCAAGAAACTCCCTATAAACTGTCCTTGCTGTAATTAAGGTTTATATCCATCGGGTTGATATATTCTTTGCTTGTTGGAGAAATGCGGATGACCTGTCCTAAAAGGCTGTTTACCAAAGGGGCATACTCGGCTTCGGGATCGGATATATAGATGTCATCGTCCGTAATTAAAAAGGCGTTTGTAATTTCACGCTTTGCTGCAAAGGATTTACCGGAGCCGGGCGTTCCAAGTATCAGACCGTTGGGGTTTTTAAGCTGCTTTCTGTCGCATAAAATCATGTTGCTTGAAAGAGCGTTAAGCCCATAATAGAGGGCTTCTCCGCCCTGAAAAAGTTCCTGCGTGATAAAGGGAATGAATACGGCGGTGCTTGAGGTGGTAAGTCCTCTTTGGATTTCAATTTCATTTCTTCCAAGTGGAATGCTTGACATCAGGCCTTCCTCCTGCTGAAAGTCAAGACGGGTTAAGGCACAGTTATATTTCTGTGCGATTCCTGCGGCAGCGAACACATCGTTATCCAGCTTTCTTTTACTATTCGCCATATTCACCACTAAAAAGGTAACAAGAAACATTCTTTCGTTTCTGCTCTGTAAATCCTGCAATAGATTTTTCGCCTCACCTCCGTAGGTGGCAAGGTCGGACAGGATGCGGTCGTTTAATTCAGGTGCCAAGATTTCAAGAAAGCTCACCGCGCCAAGCTTACTACCCATACGAAAGGTTCTGCCTTCCCCAAAGTAAAAAGAGGACGGTGCGATAAAATCTTTTGTCGATAACCCCGACGGCACAATATAATCCCAAGAAAAGAAGAACGGTTCTCCCTCCGGATGAAAAATGCCGTGCATGGTTTTCAGCCTTTCATAACCGTTCATGGAATGAGCGCTTACGCCAAGCACCTTAAAATTGTTCAGCATATCCGTTTCAATGCGGTTAAGCCTTGCCTTTGCCGCGCTCATATTTTCCGCTTCCACGCTGAATGTTACGAATTTCAGCTTTACAAGACCGTTGTTTCCTTTGGAAAGCTGATCGGAAAGCATTGTCTGATACTCGCTTCTTATGGCGTCAAAGGCATCCTCTTTTGCCGGAATTTCGATTGCGTTCTTTGCTTCTCCGTGGCTTCCCTGATTGATAAAGGAAAGCTGCACATCCACAGAAGAATCAAAGTAGTTCAGAAAGTCGCACCAGTTTTCAAAGATGGCGGTTTTTTCATCCGCACCTGCAAGCTGATAATTGATGTCGGAAAAATAAATGCACTTGCTGTATCTGTTTTTATCTACCCTGCATATCCCGTCCGGATGCATGGAAAGAAAGGGGATGCTCTCCTGTGCGGAAGAAGCCTTACTCCCCGGCTTTGCCTTTCTGATCAGCTCCGCAATCTGCTTTTTCTCACTTCTTGTCAGCTTTCTTTTATTTTTGACGCTGTTTTTTTCCTTTGTTTTGTCCTTTAACAATATGAAATACCTCCTTTTCAAGTTTTCTCTGTCTTATGAGCAGGGCATAATAATTTCTCGTCCTGTAGGGACGCTCTTTCTTCCTGATAAACTTTGTCTGCACGATATGCTTTAGGACGACCTCAAGGGGCTGTTCGTGCTTTTCGTACATGGCAAAGAGAAAAAAGGGAAGCATCACTAAAATCATGAAAAAAGCCGCAAGGCTTGTTCCTGCGCTTCCCTTTAGGAGAAAGAAAACAGGCAGCCCTGCGATTAAGGCTGCCGTAAAGCAAATGATCTGCCTTTTTGTAAGATTAAAGGCAACCTTTGTTTTGACTTTTGTTAAGTCCTTTGGTACGGGTACATATGCCATAAAAACCTCCTTTCCGTTAAAGCGTAATACTGCTTTTTACTTCGTTTTCCCATACATCCCAGCCGGGACTTTCTTTTCTTGCAAAAAGCTCTATTTTAGGAAGATCTCCCATAAGGGGAACTATGTTTTCCCTTGCTTTCTCCGGCTTTTTGCTGTGTGCTTCAATGGGGCTTACGATAAGCTGATGAACATTTTTCGCCTGCCTTTTGGGATGACCTTTTGTTGCAAGAAGGCAGATTTCCGCATTTCCTCTTGTCCAAAAGCCAAGTCCGTAAAACCATGTTCCTGCTTTTTTATTTGTTTTTAGCCATATGAAAGCAACCGTCTTATACTGAAAGCCCCATGTTTTGATTAGCTGCAGGGCTTCTTTCAGCTGCGGGAAAGTCGCCCATAAAAAAAGTGCGCAGTCCTTTTCTGCGATTTTAGAAACAGGAAGTGCACAAAGCTTTTCTATGCTCATGGTTTTGTAGTGATTTTCCGCCGCACCTTGTACCTTGCTTCGTTCGTACTTCCACGGCGGATCGGCATAGATAATATTATATTTTTTACTGATTGTTCTGATCCCTCCTTTACATTAGGGCTAATGTGCCCCGAAAATTGATTTTGAAATAGCACTTGATTTTAAGAGCATAAAGCAAAGCAGCACGGTATATGCCGCAAGAGAAAATATCGCGGTATGCAGGTTGTCGGACAGGGTCATACCCTTTACCAATACGGCATAGATTCCGACGCATACCATGATTAAAAAGCCCTGAAATCCAAGTGCGAATAAACTTTTAAGGTAATTGTTTCCGATCTGTCCCCATTCTCTGTTTGTCATAGTGGCAAAAGGAATCGGGGCGACGGAGCAGACTAAATAGATCTCTATCATTCTGCCGTAGATGACAACGGTAATAAAAATGGACATAATCTTCATGGAAAGGCTTATAAGTCCCGTTTCTATGGAAAGGAGTAGAAGCTCCGGTATCTCCATATCCTTTAATTTATCTCCCATAGAGCTTATGGTTGAAGAAATATCCATGCTGGTATCCGAGCTGATAACGCCGGCTGCACCTGATACGACGTGCTGCGCCACATCAAATACCGCCATAGTAATATCAAAGGTATGGGTAACGATAAATACCGCTACCCATGCCTTGAAAAACCACTTAAAGAACATAAAGGTGTCCAGCTCGTGCAGGTTATTTTTATCAATAATCATGCTGATAAGCTCATAACAAAGAACATAGGTAATGACAAGCCCTGCAATGGGGACGATCACATTTTCCGACAAGGTTTTTATCATGGAAAATACGCTGCTGTTCCAGCCCTGAGGGGTCTTGCCTACCTCTGCCGCTATGGTTCCTACTTTTTCGTTGACATCGCCAAGCAGAGCTTCAAGATTTCCCTGAATGGAGCCGATTAAAATATCTTTGATCCATTCATTGATTGCATCAAGTATGCTCTGCATTTTTTACCTCCTTATCCGAAAAGCCCGCGAAGAAGCGGAACAAGAGTTGTACCGATCAGGGCAACGCCTCCGCCCGCCATAAGCTGCTTAATTCCTTGACTTTTTGCGCCGGGATTGTCGTTGCCGTACCCCTCCAAGAGGTTTACGATTCCCCAAATTCCAAGGCCTGCGCCAAGTGGGATCACAAGTGTCTGTAATACTCCAACTGCTGAATTAAAAAATCCCATAGATTCATCCTTTCTGCCGCCTTTGCGGCTAAACATAAATTTTTGCTTATTTCCTCATAAAAAAAATCCGCTTTCTTTAGCGGATCAGAAACGGACGTCAGGTGCCCGCGCTCTATATACTGCTGTCTTATATATCAAGCTTTTTCCTCCTTCTTTTATTCTTCCGCTAATTTTTCCGCATCGATTTCGTAGTAGTCAAAGACTTCATTTTTCCTTACGATAGCGGGGCGGTGCTTGATATACCTTTCCGCATCAAAAGAGTTTTTCTTGTCATAATCGGAAAGGTATTTGTAATTGGATGGGCTGTAATATCGTACTTATCCGAAAAGAACGGCCTTATGCCTCTTATTTGCAGGATGCATTTCCCTCCGTCCATTACCGCAATTTCGTCCTGTGTCATAAGCTCCTTTCCGAGCTTTTGGTAGTTCAGCCCGTGGGAAAGCTCTCGTCCTCTTGTTTCAGAGGTGTTAAAGCTGTCGATGGTTTCCTTACCGAGTATTTCAGATACGTCCTTTAGTGTTGTTTTTTCCTTTCCTCCAAGAAAGAGGAAGCTGTCGCAATTTCCTGTGATGGTGTCCGCATTTTTCTTATAGATTGCTTTAAGCTGGGATTGGGACTGCAAAATAATAGAAGCCGATATTTCACGGCTTCGGATGGTGGCAATGAGCTTTTCAAACTTTGGAATCTGTCCGATATTTGCAAACTCATCAAGCAGGCAGCGAACATGAACAGGGAGCCTTCCGCCATACACATCGTCCGCCTTATCGCAAAGAAGATTAAAAAGCTGTGTGTATAGAATACTCACAACAAAGTTAAAGGTATCATCGGTATCGCTTATGATAACAAAGAGGGCTGTTTTTCGATCCCCTATGGTATCAAGTTCCATTTCGTCCTTTTCAAGAAGCTCTCTAAGCTCTCGGATGTCAAAGGGGGCAAGACGGGCGCCGCAGGAAATTAAGATTGAGGATCTTGTTTTTCCGGCGGAAAGAAGAAACTTCTTATACTGCCTTACCGCAAAATGCTCCGGGTCTTTTTCCTCCAATCTCTGAAACATAAGGTCCACCGGACTTTGAAACTCCGGATCATCCTCCCTTGCTTCCGATGCGTTTATCATTTCAAGAAGCGTGGTGAAATTCTTTTCTTCCTCCGGCGCTTCATAGAAGATATATCCGATCAGGGCAGAGTAGAAAAGGCGTTCTGATTTCGTCCAGAAGTCCTCAGCGGCTTTTTCGCCGTCGCCTTTGGTGTTCATGATGATGGTGTTTACCAGCTTCAAAATATCCTTTTCACTGCGAAGATATGCAAAGGGATTGTACCGCATGGATTTTTTGAAATTGATGGTATTAAGCACCTTGATCTTATATCCGCCTCGTTGAAGGAGCTTTCCGCAGGAGAGAAGCAGCTCGCCTTTTGGATCGCTAACAACATAGGAGCTGTGCATCTGCATCAATGACGGCTTTACAAAAAATCTCGTCTTTCCGCTGCCGGAGCCTCCGACCACAAGGATGTTTTTATTTCTTGCGTATTTCGGATTTTTCGGGCGGCTGTTCATGGTAATGCACTCTGTTTTGGTAAGAGGAATGTTGTTCCGAAAGACGGGATCCATATATGGATTAATATCCTTTTTATTTCCAAAACGGGCAGATCCGTACTCTGTTCCTTTTCTGTATTTCTTTGCATTTTTCCCTTTCACATAGACGGCAAGGCGAATGAGTACCGCCGCTATAATTCCGATAAAAAGATCGGATAAATGAAAGCTGATAAGGGGAGAAGAAAAGGATTCTGACAGTCCCTCAGGAAAATGCAGAAGCCTTGTTCCAAAATCCACTCCGTAGGATAGGCGAAAGCCCTGTGCTATCTTGTCAAAAAGATAGACAAAGAACAGATACGGCAGATGCAGCAAAATTTGTTTTCTTGTTTCTTCTGTCATCTCTCAATCCCTCTGTCCTTATTTTTTACAACCTCACGACTTTTACTGATTGCCTTTGCCTGCTCCTTAAAAGCGGAAAGCACCTTTCTTACAGAGGGGAGCTTTTCTTTTGTGAGCTTCTTTTTGGAAAACTCGTCAAATGCCGCCTTTAGAATATCCGCATCCCGTCCCTTGAAAAACACAAGATGGCGTGGCGGCGAAGTGCTTTTATCTTTTTTCAGGGCAAAGTCTATTCCGTATTTCTTTGCAGTCGCTTCAAAGGCTTTGATATTTTCATCCGTGATTTCAATATTGGAAACGCCTGCGTTCTGCTTCATAAGCTGCCCGTGGGGAAGCTGCCGCCTTGCTTCTTGCTTTTTCATCTCCGCAAGGAAAATCCGGATTGCCCTTTGTAACAGCTTTGCTGTGATTTTCCCGCCTTTGATATACAGGGCGATTACTTTTTCGTTTATTTCATCCTGCAATTTTCTTCTCCTTTCTTTGCTTCCTCAGGTTATATGAATTAAATCCGCACCAAAAGCCCGTTTAAGTCATCGGTTCGGATCCCTGTAAGATACCAGTTATTGCCATACTCCATTCTTGCAGGCTTCCACTTGCCGCGAATAAATACCTCCAGACAGTCCCCACAGTGTAGCCCTCCGTAATACTCGGTTAAGTCAAAACGGATGTCGTAGCGGTCGCGGTATTCGTCAAAGATAAGGGTTCCCTGTTTCATAATTTTTCTCCTTTAGAAGTCATTTCTTCCGTACATATCGTGATTGACAAGTGCGGTGTAATAGTTTCCTATGGTGGACGGAGCATTAAAAAGCACTGCCTTTAGATACTGCTTTATGTTTCTTACCTTTGTGGTATTTTCCTGCATACAGTCAAGGACAAACTCGATATGGCTGCTATCAAGCTTCATAAATTTTGCCTTTACAAGCTCCGCCGGGTATTCATCACCTGCAATTAAGATTTTCTTTCTTTTGCTGCATACGGTTTCAAGAATGAGGTCAAGGATTTCATCAATGCGATCACGGTCAAGGCGTTTAGCAATTATGAGGTGTTCATACTCGATATTGTCCTTGATAATTTCCTCATAGATTTTATATGCGTCTTTCTCATCCGTTCCTTTCTTTTCCGGTAAGGACTTCTCCAAAGGAGAGGGGTCAGGGGAAAGGATAGGAATGGAATCGGTATTTAATCCATCTTTATTTATTTCTTCTTTTTTTGATAGATCCGTATTTTGTATATCTTTATTTAATTGCGTTGGATTTTCCGATATCGGCTTATCCGCTTTCGGTTTTTCCAATATCGGCTTATCCGATGTTGTATTTTTGGGTACCGGACTAATCGGCTGCTCATAAATGGTGTAGGTAATGGCTGTCATTTTTCCTTTTTCATCTCTGCCTTGCGTTCTCGTGATATATCCCGCTTTTTCAAGCTCCAAGACGGCTGTACGAATAGCATCGATGCTTTCCTTGTTGATATGGGAAAGCCCTGCAAGGGTATAGTCCCAGTTTTCAGGAAGCGACAGCATTTGAGAAAGTAAGCCTTTCGCCTTTAGTGTCAGTTCCTTGTTTCGCAGGTGGTGATTGCTCATGACGGTATAGCCCTTGTTTTTCTCTACTCTGAAAACTGCCATGTTCTTTGCTCCTTTCATTTTTATTTGTTACGCAGTAAAAGGGCGATTTTGAAAGAAAAGGTATATTGCCCTTACTTTATCAAAACCGTCCTCTGAAAGCCTTGTATTACAAGCCTGTATATGCCTCTACTTCGTAACATGGGCATGAAAAAAGCGGTGCCCTTATGCTTCCTGTTAAGAAGCGAAAAATCACCGCTTGGTATGTGATATATTCAGTTTTTTGTACAATACCAGCTTGTCTGCTGTTATAAAAATGTTGGATTTACTTGTGTTTTAGAAGTATCGTTATCTAACATCAGCTTTTAATCGCCCCGCATTTCAAAAGATGATTGCTCTTGTAAAGAAAAATGAAGTAAATACCATACTCGTAAAAGACTTATCTCGCTTTGCCAGAGATTATATCGAATCCGGAGCCTATATTGAGCAGAGTTTCCCCTTTATGCAAGTTCGGTTTATTTCGGTGAATGACAACTATGACAGTAAGAACAACGAAAACGGAATCAGCAGTTTGGAAATTCCTTTTAAGAATCTTGTCTACGACTACTATTCTAAGGACATTTCACAAAAAATTCGTTCCTCCGTTAAAATCAGACAGGATAAAGGCTATTACTTCGTATCAAAAGCACCGTACGGATATGTGAAAGATGAAAAAGACCATCATCAGCTCATTGTCGATGAAGGAGTAAGACCGATCGTGAAAGAAGTGTTTACAAGGTATTTAAGCGGAGAAAGTATGCTTGCGATTGCCAAAGACTTGAATGAGAGAAAAGTCTTAACACCCGGTAAGCACATAGGGCTGCAAAGAGGAACGGGGATTTGGACAGGACAGATTGTTCGCTATCTCTTAACCCAACGGGTTTATACCGGAGCAATCGTTGGCGAAAAGACCAGAGTGTATGAAGTCGGATCAGATCATCGACAATGGATGGATAGCGAGGATTGGATTGTACGGGAAAATATGCACGAAGCCATCATATCTAAAGAGGATTTTGCCGAAGTTCAAAACAGATTAAGTAGCAATGCAAAACATATCAGCCGAGAACGGAAGCATTTTCATATTCTTCAGGATAAAGTCTATTGCGGGAAATGTCATCATAAGATGAGCTATACCGTTTACTACGGTAAAAACGACGGATATTATTGTTCATATCGCTACAAGGCGAAAGATTGTGGTTGCATGAAAGGAAAGATACAAGCTCTGGTACTGGAAGAAATCGTGTCAAAGGAAATTCAGCTTTATACCGAGCGTTTTCTTGAGGATGAACAGACGAGAATGATTGAGCAAAAAGTCAGAGAAAGTATTTGTGATAGCCTGCTTGAGCGAAAGAAAAAGCTGGAAGCGGAACAACAAAAGAACCAAATTTCCAAAATGCAGTGTTATGAAAGGCATAAACAAGGTATCATGGAGAAAGAAGAATACCTCTCAAAACGAGAAGCCCTGACACAAAGATCAAAGAACATCGAGCAGGAAATAGCCATCATAGATGACAAGATACAAGAAAATACAGCTTTAAGACATCATCTGAATGTCGATAAGCTAAAAGAAGCAGTAGCGAAATGAGAACTTGTTTTAGACTGGATCAACGAAGTGATAGACAAAATCTATGTTTATGACAAGGACAGGGTGGAGATTGTTTGGAAATTTGAATAAAGAGGATAAAGAAATGGATAAAAAAGATGAAATGATGATTGTAAGTCGAGATTCGATTATAAATAAGATCTACACAATTCGAGGACAAAAGGTTATGCTTGACTTTGAATTAGCCGAAATCTATGGGTATGAAACGAAGCGATTTAATGAGCAAGTTAAGAATAATATTGAGAAATTTGACGATGATTTCAGATTTCAACTCACTAAAGAGGAGTGGGAATTTTTGAGGTCGAAAATTTCTACCTCAAAATCGGAAGCAGGTTCCGGAGGTAGAAGATACCTACCTTTTGCCTTTACCGAGCAGGGAATCTATATGCTGATGACAGTTCTCAAAGGGGAGCTTGCGGTCAAGCAGAGTAAAGCCTTGATTCGTACTTTCAAGCAAATGAAAGACTATATCGTAGAAAATCAAGGGTTGATTGGGAAAAGAGAGTTTTTACAGCTTTCGATGCAGATTACGAGTAATGTCGTGGAAATGCAGGATTTAAGATGAGATTTAAGAGATGTGGAAGATCAGGTGGCGGAAGTGATGGACACCTTAAATAATGTGGTGCATAAATCTGAACTGTCTGACCTGATTCTCGACCTCAGCAATCCACAGCTCAAATATGGATTTTTACTTTTGAACGGACAGCCGATCGAAGCAAATCTTGCTTATAAGGACATTTACAGCATAGCGAAAAAGAGTATTTATATTGTCGATAACTACATCGGAGTGAAAACTTTGGTTTTATTAAAAGACGCCCCTTCATCGGTAGAGGTCATTATATTCAGCGATAACATCGGCAAAGGACTCCATACCCTTGAATATCAGGATTTCTGCCAAGAATATCCGTTTAGAAAGATCACATTCCAAAAATCGGGTGGAGAGTTTCATGACAGATACATTATTATCGACTGGAATACCGAATATCAACGAATCTATCATTGAGGAGCGTCTTCCAAAGATGCAGGGCAAAGGATCACAAGCATAACGGAAGTGGTCGATCAGATGATTTACACTGACCTTATCAATAATCTCTTGAAAAATCCGGTGTTGCAGTTAAAATAGAAGTAAAAAATGGATTGGAAATTTGAAAAAATATGTATCCAATACTTGACACAAGGGTGATATGATATGGTGCCATATGCATTTCATTTAAAGTATTCAGCATGCTGGACTGTATGTTTTATACTGCGGCAAGATAAACTTTGTCTTTATAGCGGATTGTGCTAAATGTAAAAAATGATTGCAAGCCGATGCTTTATAACGGTATAATTAATTTGATCAAATGTACCGATTTTTCTATATTATTGCAAAGTACCGTACGTATATACAAAAAAAGTAAACGGCTTTTCTTTCATTATATACATGATACATCACAGCTTAAACGATCACATAGAATGTAATAATCATGAGAATGTAATAATTAATAAAAAAATTTGAAAAAATCCCGCAAAATATTATAATTATAAAACTGTGTCACCATGCGGTGCACAGTAAACATTATAAGAGAGAAGGCAGCACGACAGATGTCTGAAAAGCAAAAAATAATAAATATAGCTGTGATTGCACATGTGGACACGGGAAAATCAACGCTGGTAGACGCATTACTCAGCCAGAGCGGTGTGTTCAGAGATAATGAACAGGCAGTTGACTGCATCATGGACAGCGATGATATCGAAAGAGAATGAGGCATCACCATATATTCCAAAAACTGTTCGGTAATGCACGGGGATATTAAAATAAATATTGTTGATACTCCCGGGCATGCTGATTTCAGTTCTGAAGTTGAACGAATAATAAAGACCGTCGATACGGTCATACTTTTAGTCGACAGTATAGAAGGGCCTATGCCTCAGACAAGATTCGTATTGAAAAAGTCCATAGAACAGGGTCTCAATCCTATATTGCTTATAAATAAAATAGATAAAAAGGATGCGCGGATAGATGAGGTGGTGGACGAGGTATATGAGCTGTTTATGGATCTTGAAGCCAATGATGAGCAGCTAAAAACAAGGACAGGAGGAACTGTATGTCGGAAAAGACCATTGAAGCGCTTATCTTTTGGGGAAAAGCGTTGCTCACAGTAGTGATCGGTCTGCTTTCGATCAAAATAATAGATACGATATTAAAACATGCGCTTAAAAGGACGCACCTTGATGCGGCGGTGCATAAATTCATAAGGAGCTCTTTGAAAATTCTGCTTCTTATAGCACTTATAGTAGCTGCATTGTCGTATATGGGAGTCCCTGCGGCGCCGTTTATCACAATAATAGGAGCAGGCGGTGCGGCCATAGCGATTGCACTCAGAGACAGCCTTGCAAACATTGCGGGCGGTATAATGATACTGGTGACTAAGCCGTTCAAGCATGGTGATTTTGTGACCCTTGGCGAAAATGAAGGCTTTGTGCAAAGCATAGATATAACGAACACCAGGCTGCTGACACGTGACAACAAATTGATAATTGCACCAAACGGAATTGTAAACAGTTCGATTCTGGTAAATCACAGCAAAGAAAAAACCAGACGTGTTGACTGTAAGTTTTCAATAAGCTATTATGAAGATACAGTTTACGCTAAAGAAGTGCTTCTGGAGACGGTAAAGAACAATTCTGATATTCTCAATACGCCAAAGCCGTATATAGGAGTAACAAACCATTCAGATCACGGTGTTGAGATCGATGTGTTTGTCTGGTGCAATACTGATGTCTATTGGGATGTGAAAAGCTATATGGAGGAAACGGCCAAGACTGCATTACAAAATGCTGATATAACTATGGCTGTACCGCGGATGCTTGTTCATATAGATAAGCGGTCTGCTGATTAATCATGACATTCACGCGAACGTATTCAGGAAATACTTGCGCGAGGACATAAATTTTTTTGGAAGGAGAAGCAATAAAAACGATGAATAAAGTCAAGCAATTCAAAAGAGTACTTATCGCCAACAGAGGCGAGATCGCAATCAGGATCATAAGAGCCTGCCGTGAAATGGACATAAGAAGCGTAGCCATATATTCGGAGGAAGACAGAAATACTCTTTTCCGTGAGAAAGCCGATGAGGCATATCAGATTGGTAAGGGTAAAGCCCCTGTGGATGCGTACCTTGGAATAGACGAGATCATTGAGCTTGCAAAATCAAAGGGTGTTGATGCTATTCATCCGGGATATGGATTCTTAGCGGAAAATGCCGAGTTTGCAGAAGCCTGCGAAGAGGCGGGCATTGAATTCATAGGACCTACACACGAGATGATGAAAAAACTGGGGGATAAAATCCAGTCTAAACTGGTTGCGCACAGTGTAGGCGTTCCGACTATACCCGGAGTTGATAAAAATATAGAAGATGAAGAAGAGGCTGCCAAGATAGCTGAAGAGTGCGGCTATCCTGTTATGTTGAAAGCTGCTGCAGGCGGCGGCGGAAGAGGAATGAGAATCGTAAGATCCGCCGATGCCATCCGCGACGAATTCAGAAGCGCAAAAAGTGAAGCCAGCAAGGCTTTCGGCATAGATGACATGTTTATTGAGAAATACCTTGAAAGACCTAAGCATATAGAAGTACAGGTTTTGGGAGACAAGTACGGCAATCTCGTGCATCTTTATGAAAGAGACTGTTCTATACAGAGGCGGCATCAGAAAGTAATCGAGTTCACACCTGCTCTTTCTATAAGCGAAGAGAAAAGGCTGGCTATCTGCAGTGATGCCCTTAAAATAGCAGGCGCTGTCGATTACAGAAATGCAGGAACGGTCGAATTCCTTGTAGATAAAGACGGCAATCACTATTTCATAGAGATGAACCCGAGAATACAGGTGGAACATACTGTAACTGAAATGACTACGGGGATCGATATCGTTCAGTCTCAGATACTTATAGCGGAAGGATACGAGCTCGCTTCAGACAGGATAAACATAAAGAGCCAGGATAATATAAAGCCATATGGCGCGGCTATACAGTGCCGTGTGACAACAGAAGATCCTATAAACAACTTTGCACCCGATACGGGGATGATAGATCAGTATAAGAGTTCATCCGGATTCGGCATCAGGCTTGACGGCGGCAACGCTTTTTCAGGCGCTGTCATATCGCCTTATTATGACAGCCTGCTCGTGAAGGTAACCGCTTACGGCCGTGATTTTGAATCTGCAAGACGCAAAGCCAACCGCGCGCTAAAAGAGATGAAAATAACGGGTGTGAAAACAAATGTCGCATTCCTCTTAAACGTACTCAACCACAAGATATTCATAGAAGGCAAGTGTGATACAGGTTTCATCACGGACAACCCGGCACTTTTCAATATTAAAGTCGGGCAGGACAAAGAACTTAAAGTTCTGAACTTCCTAGCCAATAAATTCATAAATGAAAACAAGGGCGTTAAGCCCGATTTCGATGTGCCTGCATTTCCTAAATTCAAGGAAAGCGAGGTTAATAAACTTAGTGGAACAAAGACCCTGTTTGATAACCACGGAGCAGAAGCGGTTGTAAGCTGGGTGCTCGATCAGAAACAGCTCCTAATAACCGACACGACCATGAGAGATGCTCAGCAGTCGCTGATGGCAACACGTGTAAGAAGCGCCGATATGTTAAAGATCGCACCTGCAACAGCTGTTTTCGGGCAAAACCTCTTTTCACTTGAAATGTGGGGAGGCGCTACTTTTGATACAGCATACAGATTCTTAAAAGAAGACCCTTGGGAAAGACTCACCATGCTCAGAGAAAAGATACCTAATATACTTTTCCAAATGCTCATAAGAGGTGCAAACGCAGTAGGATATAAGAATTATCCTGATAATGTTATAAGAAGATTTGTAAAAGAATCTGCAAAATCGGGTATTGACGTATTCAGAATATTTGACTCACTCAACTGGATAGAAGGCATGAAGATCGCCCTCGACGAGACTTTAAACCAGGGCATGATATCAGAAGCGTGCATGTGCTATACAGGTGACATTCTCGATGAGAGCAGAGATAAGTACAATCTTGATTATTATGTAAAGATGGCCAAGGAACTCGAAAAAAGGGGGACACACATTCTCGGGATTAAAGACATGTCGGGACTCCTGAAACCTATGGCTGCAAGAAAACTGATAAAAGCTTTAAAAAATGAGATATCCATACCGGTTCATCTCCATACGCACGATACGAGCGGAAATGGAGTTGCCGCAATACTTATGGCGGCAGCGGCGGGAGTAGACATTGTAGATGCTGCGTTTTCAAGTATGTCCGGGCTTACAAGTCAGCCGAATTTGAATTCAATCGTAGCGGCAGTTGAACACACTGAAAGACAGTGCGAAATCAACTCTGATGAAATACAAAGAATATCGGATTACTGGAATGCTGTACGCCCTGTTTATAAGGAGTTTGAATCGGACTTCATGGCAAGTACCGCCGAGATCTACAAATATGAGATACCGGGAGGACAGTATTCAAATCTCAAGTCACAGGTAGAAAGTTTCGGTCTTTCTCATAAGCTTTCTGAAGTGAAGGATATGTATAAACAGGTAAATGAGATGCTGGGCGATATTGTAAAAGTAACACCTTCATCGAAAGCAGTTGGCGACATGTCCATCTTTATGGTGCAAAATGATTTGACGCCTCAGAACATCTATGAAAAAGCCAAGGATATAGATTTCCCTGATTCTATAGTATCTTTCTTTGAAGGAATGATGGGGCAGCCTGAAGGCGGTTTCCCTGAAAAGCTGCAGAAACTCGTACTGAAAGATAAAACTTCTATCACGTGCAGACCGGGAGAACTTCTTCCGGATGAAGATTTCGATGCCATCAGAGACCATCTGAGGAAAGACTTTGAGATAGACGGCACCGAAAAGCAGCTTTTAAGCTACACCATGTATCCAAAAGTATATGAAGATTATGTTACGGCATACAAAAATGGCGAAACATTCAGTATGATGGGAAGCGATATATTCTTCCACGGTCTCAGGGAAGGCGAGACATGCGAAGTAAAGATCGAAGAGGGGACCACTCTGGTTATAAAACTCGTCAATGCAAGACCTACGGACAAAGACGGCATGGCCTATGTAATGTTCGAAGTTAACGGAACACGTGTTGCAGTTAAAGTAAAGGATAATGAATTCGGAGCTGCGGGAAGCGGTGGAAGCGTCATCGTATTTGCCGATGAAAACGACCTTACTGAGATAGGTGCCAATATCCCGGGCAACATCCTGAAGATACTTGTAAAAGAAGGAGACGAAGTTGAAGAGAATCAGCCTGTAGCTGTTATAGAAGCTATGAAGATGGAGACTAATATCATCGCTCCCATGAAGGGCAAAGTCGATACGATCTATGTCAATGAAGGGCAGGCAGTCAAGGCGGGTGAGCTCATAGTAAAACTTGAGGGATAAAATCAACTTCCGTAAGTAAATTTGTTGATACAGTAAAAGAAAAGCGCAAATCAGTTTTTTGTATTTACGCTTTTCTTTTACTTTAACTTAACAGTGGGAATTGCAGTTAGTATAGTACTATGGCTCGCACAGGACATGCAGGCGCACAGTATCCGCACGTAATGCAGATATCATGATTTACATCGACAAGACCGTTTTCATTCCAGTATAGAGCTTTGTTAGGGCAGGCTTTCATGCAGCTGCCGCAACCTTCGCAGTCGCCTTGGTTTATATAAATTTTTTTGTTTGATATATCAGGTGTGTAGCTGCGATCTATAGTGCCTTCCGCATATTCAACCATTCGGTCGACTTCTGATTTGTTTCCTATGCCTATCATTATAGAATCCACGCCTTTAAGTCCTGATACGTAATCAAGCGCTTCGAGATATGATCCTGTGAGATTGCCGCCTCCGAAGGCCTTCATGCCGAAAACGCCTTTTCCGGCGGCATCGAGTTTCTCTATAGCCGATGCCATCTCTTGATACGTGCCTTTTCCGTTGCCCTTTCTGATGCCCAGCCCGACATAGTTTATGAGAGGAAATACGACGTCACATTCTTCGATATCAGTCATTTTTTCTGCAACATCGATATAATGAGTGGAAACACCTATAGCCTTTACCAAACCCTGTTTTTTTGCCTCCTGAAGATATTTCCATGCGCCCTCTCTGCTTTCAAAATCCCCGTCAGCTCTCACTTCATGCAACAGAAAGATATCCACACAGTCTATATCCATCTCACGCAAAGCCTCTTCAACAGCAAATCTCATATCATCAAATGAACTGCAAAGACTTTTAGAAGATATGACCGGACGTGTTTTTTCTGTTTTGCCGATGTTTGAATTTGTCTGATCATCAGACAGAGATTTATCGCCTCCGCCACCCGGATCCGCACGGTAAAGCTTTAATGCAGCCCTGATGTAATGATATGTCTCATAATATTGAGCAGTATCAAAAAAATTCACTCCGCGTTCAAGCGCGTATCTTATAAGATCCGCGCCTTCATCAAGCGGAAGATCAAGCTGATATTTGTTTATTGTCATAACACCGAAACCGACAGGTGTAACATATATATTTGTATTTCCAAGTTCATTTTTCAACATTATATCTTGCCTCGCTTTAATTATTATATTACTATATGCTGTGAATATATAAAAGGCTTTAATTTGAGATACAGGTAAAAATGAGCAAGGGTAAAAAAAGTACAAACAGAAACGAAATAGATATGCTGAACGGCACACTGCTCGATAAGATTGTCAAATTCGCAGTGCCGCTTGCAGTTACAAGTGTTTTGCAGCAGATATTCAATGCGACAGATACGGCTGTCACAGGTCGTTTTGTAAGCAAAAAAGCCCTTGCGGCAGTTGGTTCGAACGCCTAAATTTCCGTATATGTCTCATGGATACGCGATAATATACAGATATTCTTGTATAATAATTGTGGCGCAAATATCGATTTAGTTGTAAAATATATTCTAATGTATAATAAGGAGCTTCCTGTATGGTTTAAGGCGTGGACGTTGAAAATAAGAAATACCTCAGAGTAAGATAAGACTACTGATTTGACGAGGTTGGTAAATCTTATACGAACAGAGAGGTATTCCAAATGAAGTCTAACACGCAGAACGCAAGGATTGAAGCAGTAACTGAAAAAAGATTGGTTGCAGGTATCGATGTCGGCAGCGAATTCAATTATGCCGGGGCATTTGACTGGCGAGGAATCGAATACTCGAAGAAGCCATTCAAGTTCAGAAATACTGAGCCGGGTTTCGCAGAGTTCAGGGCATGGATCCTTCACATACAGACAGAGCATGATAAGGAAGCTGTGCTTCCCGGGATGTAGCCGACAGGCCACTACCGGTTCAACTTGGGGAAATTTCTCCGGGATAACGGGATGCGGCCGGTGCCGGTAAATCCTCATCATGTGAAGAAGTCAAAGGAACTGGACGACAATAATCCGACGAAGAATGATCGTAAAGATCCCAAAGACATCGCAGGATTGATCAATGCAGGACGTTATTCGT
>DAISVU010000025.1:0-17828 GCA_036839975.1 Bacillota bacterium
TACCATTTTCTCTTTTATCTATAATTTTCTTTAGATAATAATCTCGTTTAATTATCATATAACTATCTCACAAGAATAATTTAGGTGGATTTCCACCTTTTTATTTCGAGTTTATTTTATCATAAATCGGTAAACTAATCAATAATAGATAAAAAAATTAGGTGGATTTCCACCTTTTTATTTCGAGTTTTGTAATTTCGTTCAAGTCCGGAGATGTGTATAAACACTTGAAACAGGTTAAAAAGTGAGACTGTGAAAGTTTTTCTGTAAATTAGCTTTCTATGGTAGTGATTGAGTGATCTCCGGCAGGATTGCCGTAGCTCCATTGGTGAGAATAATATAGATCATGAACTAAGACAAGTCAAGCGCTCCTTCCCTGGCGGAAGGAGCGCTTGCTAGTATTTGAACTATCTTAGAGAGGCAGTGTGCCTTCGTACATCACAGAAAATTCTCCGTATACCTTACCCCGGTTCCTAAGCGGCTGGGTCCATTTTTTAGTTACCTGGAGTGTAGATAAATATAGTGATTTTAGTAGCGCTTTCTCACTCGGAAATACTGAGCGCTGACGCTTTAATTTCTTGTAGGTACTGTTCAAACTCTCAATGGCATTGGTAGTGTAGATAACTTTTCTGACATCAACTGAGAATTTGAAGATTGGGGTAAGGACATCCCAGTTACGTTCCCAGCTCTTCATGGCGTTAGGATAATTTGAATCCCATTTCTTTTCTACACGTTCTAAATTATCTAGACCTTGAGCTTCATTAGGCGCAAGATATATTGATTTCAATTCAGTGGCAAAGGATTTCATATCCTTGTAAGAAACGTATTTAAGAGTATTTCTGACTTGATGAACAATACACCGCTGATATTCGGTCTCTTTAAATGCGGCTTGGATGGCTTCTTTGATTCCGGAGAGTCCCTCTGCGCATATGACCATTACATCTTTAACGCCTCTGTTCTTTAGGTCGTTAAGAACACCTAACCAGTATTTGCCACTCTCGTTTTCACCAATCTGTAAGCTGATTACATCCTTACGCCCGTCAAGAGTGAGACCCAAGATCACATACGCGGCAAGTTTCTTAATACGATTATCCTCTCTGACAGAAAAGGGAACGGCATCAATGTAGAGTACCGGATAGATTTCGTCAAGCGCTCTGCTCTGCCAGTCTTCTATGTCCTGCAGGATTTTGTCGCTTATATCAGAAATGAAACCCTCACTGCACTCAAAACCATAGATATCTTCAATCTGTTCGGATATCTGTCTGGTAGTGAGACCGTGCGCGTACATGCTGATAATTTTGTCATCGATTTCGGAGGTATCCTTTTGGCGCTTTCTGACTATCTTTGGCTCGAATGTGCTGTCTCGATCTTGAGGAACATCAATCTCAAACTCTCCGTACTTACTGCGAACCTTCTTGGATTTGGTACCATTTCGATAGTTTTCGTTATCGCTGCGTTCATAGCTTTCGTAACCAAGATGGTCATCCATCTCGGCCTCCATCATCGACTTGATGGTCCCTCAGAGTAACTCCTTAAGGGCATCTTGGATGTCCTCAGCTGTCTCGATGTCATACTCTTCGAGTAAAGCTGTGATTATGTTCTTCTTGCCCTCGGTTAGAGGTTTAACCTTGTAAACTTCTTTTTTCTTGTTTGCCATAAAATTAGCCTCCTATGGTAATTTGATTCTACCATAGAAGCCTATTTGCTCTAATTTGAATTTACAGACTTTTATTCACAGTCTCTTTATTCTTTTTAAAATCTTTACCCAAATTTGTCCCAGTTGCTCATTTTAACAGACTATAGCCATTGAAAATAAGCCTTTTTCAGCAAAATATCTTCTACTCCCACTCGATATGTCCATTAGTATTGATTTGTATAAATGGCATAAAATCAAGGTTTTTATTATTGGATTTAGCCTTATTATCCATTTTATTTATGTTTACCTGATTTTTTGCAAGCATATTGCAAGCACAAAACTATTCCTTAACTTTCCAATAACCTGTCTTGTTAGATCCTATTCGTTCTATATATTCATTTTCTTTCAAAAACCTAATGTTGTTTTCAATAGCGGTTAATCCTATACCTATAATTTTGGATAATTGTGCTTGAGTTACATTAGGATTATTTCTCATTTCATCTAAAATTTTCCTTCGTCTATCATTTATAGGTCTTTTATCTCCCACTTTATTACCCACTTTATCCACCACATTGTTAATCCAATTAAAAGGAATGTTAACTACAATTGAATTTTCTCTAAAATCAAACACATCTTTTCCATAGCTATCTATAATTTTGGGAACGCCCCTTCCGGAACGCTCGCTGATGTGAAGCTGCAAAAATATTTCCGACAGCTTTTGGTTAACAGGGATAGACTCACCCATATAAAAACCTTCAATCGTCTGCTTCGGATCAAGTGTGCCTCTTGAAAGAATCTCTATACGGTTACTATATACCGTAATCATCGGTGCATTTCCATCTATCCACTTATTATGAACAAAGGCATTTATAACCGCCTCTCTAAAAGCACTCATATCAAATAAAGCAACATCTTTTCTTGTAGTAATTCTCCTGCTTTCATCCGCTTGGATTATATTTATTACATCTGCATATTCTAAAACTTTATCTAAGCTTAACAAAATGCACGTGTTACCGAACTCTTTTACAGAATATAAGGAACTTGCTTTCGTTTCTCCACTAAATACCGACACTCTTACAGGTATATGGCTATCATCCGACAACAATTGAGCCATCAAATTGTACCTACCATCTTTAGTTAAAAGCCCAAGATTTTTCTTAAAAGTTTCGAATTTTAAAGAAATTCCTCTGCCTGCATAATAAGTAAATAATCTTTCAAAAGTTAAATCTTGATATTCAGATTCTATACTCTCTATTGTTTTTTCTTTGTTGCTTAGTACTTCAAATAAACTAACTTCTCTATCAGGATATTTAGCAACATTAACTTTACTTGACCCTATTCTGATATACCTTATTCCATCAAATGAGGTTGGAATGTTTTTAGCCACAGGAATTTCTAATAGGACTACTCTCTTATTATCAAAATCCACTTCATGGAAAGAAAAGACAATATCCGGTTTCAATTGCCTTGCTAAATAATGCTCTAACGGCTCACCTTTAACATCTGCTCTATAATTAAATTTAGTTCCTAAAACTTCATGGATCTCATTATTTATGCCCCAAACAAGATATGCATATTCCCGTCTGCAAATTGCAGCTGCGTTTGATAGCGCAGATATATATTCTCCTATTCCATGTGCTTCGTACCAATTTTCTTTGAATTCAAACCACTCTTCTTCTGTTTTATAGCTTATTAAATTTTTTATGATTTCAAGATACTTATTCATAGTTTTATCCCCCACTTTATTGCACACATTTATTATATCATAAGTGGGTGATAAAGTGGGGGATATTTTGCATATAACGTGTCATCTTAAAACAATTTTTAAATAAACAACTAATAATCAAAAGCTTCGGTCACCTAAAAGTAGAAGCTTACTTCTCCTTTATTCTACAATAGATGCGTATCAACAGTAGTATTTTTCAATCGTTTTGGGAGCATAATCCGTTTACCATCCTTGTCTTCACGAGGTTTAACATAACCTGATTTTATTAACGCTTGTCCTATTCTTTCTTTATACTCATTATCTAATAATGGTTGTCTCCTATCCCAAACACTTGATAAATCGGCTATTTCCAAAACTGAAGATATATACTGTTTCAAAGTGTTTATATCAGAGTGATTATTTATCTTTGTTTCAATCAACGATACCTTTGTATCTGTTTTTATATTTGATGAGTTTAATACATACTTCATAAAATCTTCCTTAAGATTTTCGTCTTCCAATTCCTCCAATTTGTCTTCATCATCTAATGACTCTATAAACTCATCTTTTAACTCAAATATCTTAAAGGACTTGCATATATAGTTAATATTTACCGAAGATAAATCTCCCTTTATAATGGCTTCTATGATAGATTTTTTAGTCGGATTTATCCTTTCTACTAAAACACTGTCCTTTATTGAATTTATTAAATTCAAAGAATTTTCATCTGAAATTCCACTATTAACTAAACTATATATTAAATCGTCGGAAAGTTCATATTTTAATAGCGTATTAATAACGATGTCTTCTACCTCATCGTCATCATAATTTGCCAACAAAATCAATTCGGCATAATATGAGTTATTCCGTAGAACTTCTATATTCTTTTCCGTAACATCAATCAGTCTCCGGTGAACTAAAATATTAGCTCTATCTTGTGGAAGTTTAGGATTGATATCACTTATTGGCTCATCTGCGTAATTTATGACAAATGCAAAAATTTTATCACTTACCAACGGACTATTTATAAAGGTATTACAAATCGATACATTATTTCTTAGTATATCTTCATAGTTGGTTTCATCCAAGTTGTTATCGATATATTCAATGAAATCATTACTGTATTCTTCAACCATATTACAATATGCAGCTATGTTATCTGAGCAAAACTTGACCTTATTTTTACGCAATAAGCAATCCAGTATCTTTGTAGTTACAGAGTCGTTCTGTAGATCATCTAACTTTGAAATTACTGTTTCGTTCTTCTCTACATATTCAAATTTATGTTCATCAGAAATATCGGAATTAAGAATTTTAAACAGTATCTCTTCGTTGTTAGCATAGTTTTTTTCACTCTTGTTTTCATCTATATAGTCAGATACAATGCTTGAAAAATTATCCTCTATATATTCTTTGCTTGACGATAATTGCAAAGATTTATAGATCTCATTCAACAAACTTCCGTAGTTTATCGTCTTTTCCAATATTGCTTCAGTTATAAATATCAGATTTCCAACATTCAACTTATACGCCTGAATCTGCTCAACAGCTACCAATCTTGCTTTATCACAATTTGCTTTTGACGCATCTTCAAACTTGATGCCCGCAGAACGAATGTTGTCAATGAAAACATCAAATTGTCCCTCGGTTATTAAAGAAATTATATTCTCGTTTTGTTCTATATATTCCTTAAATACAACTAAGTCATCTAAAGTTATAGTTGTATTTGTTACAACTGAAATCAGTATATTTTTAAATGTTTCAACACTTTCATCTTCACAATATTCCAAAGTGCTAACAAGTCTGTCTGACTTATCATTAATCAGTATATTAGAATATGTTCTTACTAACTCTAAATCAAACTCGTCTAAAATCTTAACTAAATCCTCATACTTATCATTGACATCAACTGAATCTGCTATAGCTATTACGCATTTAACATTATTTTTCTCTATGCATGTTTTTAATACTTTCTTATTGAGTATATTATCACGGCTAAAATCAGTCAATTTCAAGCGGTTTATAATTTGTTCAGGTGTTTCTACATCTAAAAAAATGTCAAGTTCTTTCCCCTCTTTTAAGCCTTTCACATAAATGGTGTCATTTCGCTTCAATATATTTGATCTATCTACATTAAAGTTTCCTTTATAATACCAGTATGTTTCATCCAATAATCCATCTAAAATTAAAACTCTAATTAAAGGGAAGTAATGGCTTTCGACAATATCAAAACCATCAATTGAAAACAACTCATCTTTTTGTTCAGCGGTCATAATAGATATTAGCTCTTTATAGCTATATATCTCAATATCTTTGATTTGTTTTTTTATTTTTTCTCTATCCAAATTAAGTTTATTTATTTCAGAAGAGAAGTCTTCTGGGAATTTTTCAATCAACGCTTTCTTTTTATCATCAGTTAAAACATATCTATCTACAAAATTATTATAAGTATAGGATTGCCTTCCACTTGGATACTGGATAGTAACACTATTATCAGGTGTTTGACTCCATTCTTTTAGAAACTGTGGCATTGTTTTATATTGATTATTATATGGTCTTACATCCGCAGAAATAATTAACGCCATTGCTTCAAACTTATCATTCTCAATTCTACTATTTATGAATTTAACATTCTCATTGATTTTTTCTAATTCTTTTTTTAAATTGAGGGCAACTTCTCGCTTATTAGACTCTAATTTATCAAATACAGTTCTTATAAAGCCTTTATCTTCCTGCAAAAGATCAAATTCATTGGGGAATATATTTTTTAAGGTGATTAAAGCAAATAGCTTGTTGCTATCTAAATCAATCTGTCCTAATGGTATAACTTTAGAATACACAATATATTCATTAACTATATTTTTAAGAAGTCTCATATCATCTACATATAAAGAAATATCTGCTAATACGCTCCTATCTGGTGCATTTTCAACAGCTTTAAAAAGTTCAATAAGCTCATTTTCTGATGTCTTTGAATCCACAATAGGAACAATAGGTAAAATAAAATCAAAGAATTTAGTTCTATTCTTAGAGAAAAACAGACTATCTTTAAGCATGTATATAAACCGCACAGGCTTCTTATCTCCACTTATCATTACATAGTGATTTAAGAGAAAATTTAGTTCTCGCAACTTTGTATAAATAGATGTGCTGTTATATCTATCTAAATCTTCAAAAACAACAATTTTTGTACCAGAGCTTCTTAGTAAATAAACTAACTCCTTTATATCTCTATCTAATACCGACTCATCACTCTTATCATCATTTACATTTGCTTCTGCACCTTTGAATGTTATTTTAGAAATTCTAAATTTATTCCCTCTATAGAATATATACAAATAATAAAACAATGGCACAAATAGCAATAGAGAACATAAAAGTATTAAAGATGTCCCACCGAAATTTTTATGCAACTCATTAACAAAAGGTAAAAAAGTATCTCTTGTTATCCAAAGAAGTATTGAACATATTATTGATAGAAACGCCAATGACTGTAAACATATATTCGGAATGCTTTTATTTGATTTAAAACCATATTTACTAAGTGGTATTTTCTTCGATTCTATCTGAGATAGTATCTGATTAATGAGTTGTCTTTCCACTCTATTGTCATCATCTATATTCACTGTTCTTTGATTTTCATTTCTGAGCTTATCTTTAGCACCATCAGTTTCTGAAGTGGCAAGCTTAGTCATCGTTACTTCTTTTAGACTATCGTCATCACTAATATTATTTTTATATTTGCCCAAAGACACAGTAATTAAATTGCTTAATCCCTTTTGATGAACATAAGTGTTCCATACTGTACTTTTCCCTGCACCATATATACCGGTAATAGCGATATTTTTTATATCGCTATTACCAAAAGCATAATCAAGTGCTTCCGTATATATTTTCTTATTTTCATTTAGCACTTCCGGAGTAAGAGCATTAAACTTATTTTTTTCATTTTCCATAAATTACACCGTCTCCATCCATGTGTTAATCGCTTTCTCAAATTCTTCCATTCTATTATCATTGTTAAAGAACGGGAATCCGATTATTTTATAATCATTTGCAAATAACCCTGTGACTGAATGCTCTTTTTCAATCTGCATTGAAAACGCTTCTTTCCAAGCATCATTATCTAAGAGTTGATTGCCTTTAGGTTCAACATATCCCTGATAAGTGAGACTTCCTTCGCTTCTTTGCTTTCTTACAAACAGCAAAAAGTCAGGTTCAAATCGCTCTCCAGCTTCAAAAGAATATATAGCCAATTCAGGAATTCTTTCATTCCTAACAACATAGTATTCCAGGTTCTTTTCTTTCAGTTTTGGCTCTATATGTGTTTTAAAATACTTTACAAAAAGTTTTTCTTCGCTCGTTCCGTAGTTGTCATTAAATACATACCAACTCTCATTTGTTAAGTCTAATCTATATTCTTCATTTGAACAGTTGTTTTGAGAATTTCCTTTTCCACCATTCCCTTCTATTGACCCTAAACTTATTTTCTTGTCTTTCAAAATCACTTTAAGCTGCTTAGGTTCAAATTCTTTAGAACCTACATATTCAGGCTTGATAGCCATAACATGCGATGCAACTTTTACTAAGGCGTGCTTCACAGCTGAAAATAAAATCTTTCCATTAACTTCATCTTGAGAATATGTTATTTCCACATTAGAGTTTCCAAGAAACTCATCTGAAGTTAAAAACTCCCTCATTGACTTTAGAGATGGATATTTCTCTTTAAGTATGTCAAAACGAAGTTCCTCAAAGTATTCTATAGCCCCAAGCAAGATATTATAATCTATATCCTTGAATTTAATGCTCTTCAGATTTGTCTTAATGGTGCTTGTGTTTGCAGTATCATCGCCTATAAGATTTACAATATTACCTTTGCCAGAAAGAGCCGTGTAGTAATATGTTTTCGTTTTCATACTCGGTTCAAGAGAATGCACTTCATCTCGTCCTTTCAGCAATCTTTTATTGGAAAACACAAAGCTCTTCTTATAAAAATCACTATCCTTAAACTCATCTTTAAGTCTGTATTCCAAAATAATCGGATCAGGTGCCTGCAACCCTGTTTCTATAAGGGCATTCTTTAATTCCGATATATATCTTGAGTCATTTTTGCTGTGAAAGTACATTGTTTCCAAAATACGATTAGGATTCGATATATCGCCATCAAATTTTCTTTTAAATTTAAGTTCCTCATCATCTACAACAAATGGGCAATATCTCGCACCTCGTCCAATAAGCTGTGCTTCTTTGATTGTGTAGTTTCCTATCTTTCCACCTGATTTACTTTGTCTTGTATCATACAGACGGACTATATCAAAGAGGTTGAGTACATCCCATCCTTCATTTAGCATATCTACCGCAAAGATAAGTCTAATCGGATTATCAAGATCTTCCAGAGAATTGACTAACAACTGATTTTCATTGTTATTATCCGAAGAACCATTCATTATTATCGAAGTATCTTCGGTAAATGCAGTCTTAATTGACTGCTCCAAAAACTCCAGAGTATCATCCTTTTCCTTGAAATAATTTATCGCTTCCGTCAATTTTTCTATTCCAACCAATTCTAAATTCTGAATTTCGTAGCTTGTCAACTCCTTAACTTTCTTAAAAAATTCATCATAGAAACTTTTTGACTCATCTATTTTTTTTGATTTAAGCATAACCACAGGCTTAATATTAAGTTTTAAGTCAGCAAACAAAAATTTCCTGTACTCACTCATTACGAGAGCCATAAGCGTTCTTGTCCATAAATCGGTATCTGTTGCGAAGTTCTGGAAGTCTTTTGTATATCCGCTTTCCCTAAAAGAAATAAGCGGATAGTTAAAGATGATTTTATCCTTATATTTCTGTAACACATTTGCATCTTTTAAATCGCAAGTAGCTGTGAATTCGAGCATAATACTATCTCTATTTCGTGACAAAGCATTTGTAACAGAATATTCCCAGCTTTTAGCAGCTTCTTCTTCGTCTTTAGTAGGTTTCTTAGTTAGTGAATTGATATGATGACTCTCATCAGATATAAAAACCACTTTATTATTTTCAAAGTCATCATAGGTCAGCGAATTTTCTTTCGCTTCAAATAAGTCCATATGAAGTTTTTGCGTAGTAGTAAACAATATTTCGATGTCATCATCTAAAACATTACCACTAAAGTTTTCTACTCCTTTTATATTGACCTTTTTCCCTAAGTACTCTACAACATCATTGAATAGGGACTTATTTGAAAGCGGATTGATAAAATTATCAATCGTTTTTTCAAGCACATTAGTCTGATTTACGAAGAATAAAAATTTTCTATACCCCTTTGTATATAAGTACAATATCAGGCCTGCCATAATGACAGTTTTACCACTTCCTGTAGCCATATGAAAAAGAGTATGGACTTGCTTATTTTTTCTTAATCCATCATTGTCAAAATATAAAGTAAAGTTTGTAAAGGCATCAATCTGATACTCTCTTAGAGAGATTTTTTTGAAAGTCCACTGTTAATAATTTCAGGGAAGCCGACATTCATAGCAACTTCTTTTGCGACATCTAATTTTTCATATAAAAACTGTTCCGACATATTAGACCTCCGCATAGAAAGATTTTGTGAATCCCTTGTCCGACTCACTTATAGCATAGCTTTCATCATCCATATCCGAGTAATTTACATAGAGTTTGTTCTTATCGACTAAACTGATAAGAGCCTTTTTCTTCTCTTCCAATTCAAGTGAATCAAATGCTTCATCAGCTTTCTTAAGCTCTTCTCTTGTGATATATGGAACAATGCGTTCATCTATATAGATTTCATTCTTTATTTCAGAGATTGTTTTTTCTGAAGCCGCTTGAATTTTTTCAATGAGCGTACTTGCGTTTTCAAGAAGCTCACAATAGACAAACGAACCTCCACCTTGCCATTCTACAAATTTAGAAATTCCTGCGGTATCACCACCTATAACTTTTTGTAATCTTGGTAATATTAAATCTATTTGATTCACCATTTGCTCAACTCCAATATATCTCCGATTAAGTTTATGAGCTGTAGCTGCTGATGTTCCAGTGCCTATATGAAAGTCAAGAACTAAATCACCTTCATCTGTTGCCATTTCAAGAATACGCTTAATTAATGCTTCTGGTTTCTGCCCACCTTTAAATTCTTTCAATGCTTCAACATCTGCTTTATTTCCATCTTTATATGCTCGTGGATCAGCATATACCTGTTGAATATCATTCCACACAGTTGAAAGTGGTACTCCTTTGCTCTCATCAAGATATTGTTTTGTCCAAATTGGATTTCCATTTTCATCTTTTCCTCTTTGCCTACGTTGATACTTTCTCCCATCATCATCTATATATTTAAACCAGTCTTTTATGTATTTTTCACTATATGGAACATAAACTCTATTTTGTTTACGCTCAGAATATGATTTGGCATAATGCAAAATATAATCATGTATATTTACAGGCTTTGGGGTTGCTGCTCGCCCTCCAGAAGGAGAACCATATGCCCAAATTATTTCTTCAATAAAATTATCTTCACCAAATATTCCATCACAAAGAGTTTTCAAATAATGAGATTGATTTATATCAATATGAACGAAAATGTTGCCTGTTACATGTAAAAGTCTCTTTGCTAATTCCAAACGATTTTTCATAAAAACAAGCCATGTTGAACGAGAAAATTTATCATTGTAATTGAAACTATCCGATCCAGTATTAAATGGCGGATCAATATAAATGCACTTAACTTTACCCTCGTACCGTTTCAACAAGCTTGAAAGTGCAATCAAGTTATTTCCCTTAATAATTAAATTGTCATTCTCATCAAAAGTAATATTTTCTTCGATGCCGTCTTTCGTATATCTCTTTGCGTTCGTAAAAACTTTCGGAGCAAGCATTTTGCTAATCTCATCGCTTGCAATAGTCTCATTGTAGAAAATCTCTTTACGCTTCTGATCTTCCTTATCCTGACCACCTTCAAGGACACAATCTTTATATGGAAAGTCTAATACCACATCATTCGACTTTGAGATGAAGTCTCCACCATTAGTTAATCCGATTTTATTTGTATATCTCGTATATGAGTCTGGCAAAAATTCTTTCGACTCAATAAACCAAGCAAAACCTTGTTTATCGAAAATAAGTGTCCCATTTACATCCTTAAAAAATCTTTCTTTGATTTTTGCATTTGATAAAAGTAAACACAACAATTCTTTATCCATTGTCATTACATCGCTATAAACTATCGCCTTGAGCAATTTACCATCATCAGAAATATACTTTGAATTTGTCTTTAATACTTCCACGACTATTTCAAAAATGTTTTTATTCATTTATTTATCCTCCAAACTATTTTTTTCAATACAGATTAAATCCCCAATATCTGTTCCAAGTTCTTCACAAATTTTTCCGATAATCGCAAGCGATACAGCATCTCCCCTAACCATTTTTGAGATTGTAGTAGGCGATACCCCTGTTTTATCAATTAGGTCTTTTTTCTTCATATTCTTATCTATTAGAGTCTTCCAAAGTCCATTGTAATTGAATTTCATTATTATCTCTCCTTATTCCATAAAAATGGATTTTTTATACATATATTGTATCACAACCAACAAGTTATTACCATGCACAAGATAGCACAAAGAATAATCGGTGCAGTCCTAAGACCACACCGACCATAAAATTATCTTTCTGCTTCTTGAGATATCTTATTCTTTCTCTTATGATTTCCCCTTTCTTCAGCCTGATACTTCTTAATCACGCAAATAACCGAATCTTTTTTCTTCTCCGTTTTATCCCTACCAAGATAATCATTCATATTAACTTTCAAATGCTCCAATTCATCATGCTCTGCTACTAATAAATTATGCTTCTTCGCAATCTCCTCTTGTTTAACTTGTAATCCTTTAGAATGCTCATTTAACTTCCTAAAGAGATTCTTACCAGATTTTGTCTTTAACTCTCCTACTACAATATGTCTCAAGTGCGGAAATTGATTAAGGAAAATATCTATTTCCTCATAGGACTTCTGATAGGCTTCTACATCTTTTCTGTTCATCATCATATAAATCTTGTCGTTCGGATTTTTGTGATAGCCTTCGCAATGTTCTCTTTTGCTGATGCAGATTTGAATATGTTTAACGACTTCCTTTATCCTCTTTTGCTCCCATGAAAGTTTATCAAATTCTTGTTTCAATTCATTTTTTTGAAATGATATTTTTTGGATTCCTTTTTCCAGTGCTTCCATAGAGGTAAAGCCTTTATCTCTTATTTTTAATAGAATTTTGGATGCTACTTGCATGTTGGTGTGAACTACCCAATCCTGATTTCCATATTTGGTTTTATCAACAAACTCCCCTATTTCTTTATCTCGGATTCTTTCTTTGATTTTTTCTTCTGTGTAATTATCCCCTATGGTTTTCGCTCTGGTAAATCTCTGCTGATTTTTCTGTTTGAAAGCAATATGCTTTCCAAACTTGATTTCATATCCATATTGTTCCATTATTTTAAGAAAATGTTCCCAGTTTATTGCTTTTTGGATTACTCTATCCATATCAAATTGAAGTCTTGATTTATAGCTTTTTCCTTTTTTATCTTCATTCCAATCATACCAATTCACAAATTTTCTTTGCTTAATCTCGTTGATTTCCTTTTGTGTTTCTTGGTCGATAACAGACAAATTATGCTCCTTGCAAAGCTTGTCGCTTTGATTTCTGATGTTCATATATGAACCGTAATAGGAATGGTAAACTTTACCCTCATCAACATCTATGGAATTAAAAATGATGTGATTATGAATATGGTCTTTGTCAATATGAGTAGCCAATACATACTCATATTTTCCGTCTAAAATTTTATCGCAAAGTTCAATTCCCACTTGATGCGCTTCTTCAAAACTGACTTCTTCCGGAACAAAGGATTGAATTAGATGATGAGCCAAAGTCTTTGTCCTTGAGTTAAACTGTTTCTTGGTAAGTTCAAATTCTTTATGGGCGTTTTCTCTACTGCAAAGGTGCGTTGTAACATAGATTTCATCATTTGTTTTATCTCCGTTACAGATATAGTCTATCGCCTTTTTCAGTGTGGTTTTAATCGGATGTATCTTCGTAACTGCCATTATCCGATTACCTCATTGATAATATAGTCAGAAACTTTTTCTCTAAATTCTGATAGAAAAAGCAATTCGCCTTGCAACGCTTTTTTGATACTTTCAATATCATCTTTGTAAATAACCCCTGTGCTATTTACTGCCTTTGTAATCTGATTTAGGTTAGCCGAATTACGACTGACAAGAGAAGAAAGCTCCCTCAATTCTTTTCTAAACTCACCGGATATATCTATGCTGATAATTTTATTCTTGAAAATACTATCCCTGTAAAATTCTCTTTTACTATTGAAATTGGTCAATGCAAATCTTCGGTTAAATTCTTTCATATCTTCTTCATTCACCATAAAATGAACGGTACAGTTGTTTTTACGATTAACGTTCTTTGTCATTTATCATCACTCCTTTCTCACTCAGGGTCTTAGGGTCTCCCTAAAATTGATTAAACTGAATTGCCAGCTTACAAGCCTACTTTTTCGACTGTGGTCAAAAAGTATATGCTTGCTATCTACCTATAATTCATGATTTTTATAAATTCATCTTTAACTTACACAGAAAAAAGTGGATGTAACTTTTCAGTTTTACCGTTTGCACCGTTCATACCGTACGACATTTTCTTATATACAAAACATCAAACGGTACGAACGGTTTGAACGGCATTTTAATAAATCACATCCTCTGAATTATATTTAACTTGATAGTTATTGTTGTTTTTGCCTCGCTTCATTGTAATGCTGATTCCATTTTTTCTGAGAATATCTTTATTACGATTTAAGGTCTTGCCGAATTGTTGCGGACTTTCTATCTCTAATTTTATCTTTGAGCAAATATCAACTATTGTTCCATCTATTTCTTTTAATTTAGGCATAAGTTGAACTAATCTTTGAATGGACGGTTCCAGCATTTCAATCGGATCCACTTTATCAAGCTCCAATATTTTTTTCGATGGATGAATTTTTACTTGATATACCCTTGATTCAAAAAGCCTACTGGTTACATCTAAGCTAAACTCTGTATCAAATTCCGATGATTTATTTATAGCTATTATAGTGTCTACTGAACCGGATAATGCTTGAGAACCTATCACTTTTTCACTCACACTTTTGATAGATGAATCCTTTTTTGTGTGATACATCATAATAAAGGTGCAACCATATTTTTCTATAAGCTCATAATACTTTGCCATAACCTCATAGGTATCATTGTAATCATTGGCATTATATTTTCTGTCATATTTTATCTTAGAAAAGGTATCAACTACGAACACCTCATAACCCAATTCAACATCAGATTTTATAATTCTTTCAAACTCATCAAAGTCTACATAACTTGTGCCTTCATAAAATTTCATAGTACTTGAACAAGGAAGCTCCAATCTTTTAATTCTTTCTTGAATTAGCCTTCCCGAGAGTTCATTGCAATAGTAA
This sequence comes from Bacillota bacterium, assembly GCA_036839975.1. Classification (GTDB taxonomy): domain Bacteria; phylum Bacillota; class Clostridia; order Peptostreptococcales; family Anaerovoracaceae; genus RGIG7111. The sequence continues at coordinate 14,859 of DAISVU010000025.1, forward strand.
ACAACCTTTGTTTTTCTAACTTTATTTTCAAGAAAATCAATTCCTTCGTTGATACATATACCAAGATTTAGTCCTAATGCAGTCTTTCCTTTTTTAGGAGAAGCTACTATCAAAGTAATACTTTTTCTTGCAATGATATTGTCCACAATATACTTATCAGAGGCATCAAACTCAGTATCTATCGTATATGCTTTCAACGAGCTACCTCCCTTGTTTTTCTGTGATAGTTATAATCCCAATAATTCGTTCCGCCGACTTCCTGTGCCTTCTGAATACTTTGATTTAAGTATTTAATATATGCTGCCTCAGTTCTTCTTTTACTCATATCACCCATTCGGTTTAAGGCTGATTTCAGGAAGATCTCAAGCATTAAATCTGCATTTCCATGTGTAAAGCTGTTTAAGATAAGAAGCAATTGAAAATCGTCTTTGCTTGCATCACCTGTGGAATATTCACCTCTAAAAAGCTCTCTTCCTTTGCTATTAGTTATATAGATTGCCTTTAAAATTCCTTCAATATCCGGCACATCGCTATCTATATTTTTATAATAGGAAATTCGTTCTCTTATTGTTTCTTTAAGAGCATATTTTTCATAATAAAGGTTCAACTTATACTGTTCATTCTGTACTTCTGTGCAAGTTCCTATAACATCACCTGTCATAGCAATGCACTTATTTGACTTATACATTTCAAAACGATCAGCTTGATTGTTGATATTCTTATGAATTCTGCCCTTGGCAAATATGTGGACTCCGTTGCCCGATACGGAAATTTCCTTATATATTTCGCCAAAATCACTTATGATGTCTCGCACATCCTCAAAGCTGTCCTTAACATTATCTAAATCAATGCAGACAAAAGGATCATATTCAGTTAAAACAAATGATAGTCCATCGCAACCACTTCTTTCCAATCCTTCTAAGGCTATTTCAAAGTTTGCCCAATTTTCTTCTTTGTTCCACTCATTCGATTCACAAGTTATTGGACTGATTGGAATCTTTACCAGTTTAATATTTCCATTTTTATCTTCGTTATGGTAAATCTTGAACCATAAACACTGTTTACGTTCTTTTAATTCCTGCGGAATGTTTTTAATGTAATTTTCTTTGTTTATCATTTTTTACCTCCATAATCGTGTTGATGATAGAAGTACAACCTGATAAAATATTTTTTAGGAGTTGCAATCTTAGCAGGTTGCTTCTTGGCTCTATCTATTGCCGTAGGTAGAGTCATTTTTATTTCTATTCACCGTTTCAAACATTTCCAGAATATATGCCAGAAGTTCAAGTTTATTTTCATCCATATCGCAGTCCAAATTAACATTTTTAAAATATTCTTCAAGCATCTTCAGTTTCGTTTTCAGTTCATCAAACACTCTTATATTTCCAAATACCTCAACCCTATGATTTAAGCTGATTTGAATCATATAGTCCTGTTTATTTAATCCTGATAATGCTATTTTCTCTTCCAATAAACTTTTCTCTTCAGGTGACATTCTGAAATTCACTATAATATTTCTTTTTCTGTTGTTATCGACTTTCAGTTTTCTACCTCTTGACTGTAGACTTTCTCTTTTAAATATCTTACTCATCTTAATCAATTTAATTCCTTTCTTTCTCTATCGTTTCAATGATTTCCAACTGCTTTGACGGATATAAATGTGCATAATTTAAGGTTATCGAGATACTTTCATGACCTAATCTTTCTGCAATCACCACAGGAGAAAAGCCTTGCTCTATCAAATATGCAACATGAGAGTATCTTAAATCATGAACTCTAATTCTTTTTACTCCTGATAATTTACAGCCTCTATCCATTTCATGATGTAAATATGATTTTGTAAAAGTAAAGAGCCTTGCCTTTGAATCCAGATGATAATACATTCCGAAGAAATCAGACATTTCATCACATAGAAATTGTGGTAATTGAATTGTTCTATTACTTTTTTCCGTCTTTGGAGATGTAATATAATCTTTTCCTTTTAACCTTTGAAATGATTTGCTAATAGTTAGAATTTTCTTCTCAAGGTCAAAATCATCTTTTGTAAGTGCAAGCAATTCACCCTCTCTAATGCCACACCAATAAAGAATCTCAAAGGCATAATATGAAGCTGGCTTGCTTTTAATACTTTCAGCAAATTTTTCATACTCCTCTTTCGTCCAAAACAACATTTCCTGTGCCTTTGATTTTCCCATCTTAGTTGTTTTATGAGCGGGATTGCTTGTTAATCCATAATATTTATTGGCATGGTTAAGAATAGCATTTAATGATTCTGAATTGTTCTCAAATATGTTTGAGAATATGACTTTCCTTCACCATCAGATTTTTTAAGTAATTCATTCTGCCATTGTAAAATATCCGGAGCCGTTATTTCAGCTATAGATTTTTTGGCAAAGTAAGGTATTATTTTCGTTTCTATAATATGCACCTTTGTTAAGTAGGTGTTGAATTTAATTCTCGGTCTTAAATCATTCAAATAGATTTCAACAAATGACTCAAAAAGCATATTCAAATCTCTCGACTTACTTGCCAAAAACTCTCGTTCATACTCCAAAGCCTCTCTCTTTGTAGCGAATCCACGCTTTGTGTGAATCTGTTTCATCCCTTGCCAATCAACATACCTTAAATAGATTTTCCATGTACCTTTTTCTTTATCCTTGCTTGCTGACACATCACCACCTCCTACACTTCTTTCGTTTGTCCATAACAGTTTTCTTCATAAAATTTTCGATTAACCTTACCTGCAATCACTATCAGGTTCGGATTGTCTTTTAGCATTCTCTCATTTAATTCTTTTATCATTTTGTATGCTTTGGGTTTGGAAACTCCCCAATCTTTGCTGACTTCATCAGCATCAACATACATCTTTCTCATATTTTTCCTCCTTTCTCATTTATTTAGACTTGCGATATATATTAGTATAATAATTTATATAACATGCGATATATATTAGTATAATAATTTATATAA
>DAISVU010000026.1:0-16743 GCA_036839975.1 Bacillota bacterium
GAGTGTTTCGGTAAAACCGGCAAAACACCGCTTGGCGGCGTTCTGCCGGTTATTATAATAGAATTTAAAGCTGCTGATAACGATCACTTCAGATAGAAGAAATCATTAATTGTTTTCTTTCGGTCGAACATGAGATTATATTCGAGGATATTGTAGTCGTTGATGTTTTTTTTGTCATTTTCAGCGATATTTGTCATTTCACGCAGCTTGCCGTCGGTGCTCATATAGCAGGTCATGCTTATAACAGGAAGTTGCTTCTGGAGATCAAGAAGGTATTTGTTGTATCCTGTCATCTTAAGACCGGCGGTCTTGAGCATATATGATGAAAGATAGTTTGCGGACATATCCTTGGTTTCCTCCGGGATGTCATAGTTAGCCCAGATGAAGTAGGGAACAGTGTATGTATGCTTCGTATTGTTGAAATCAAGCTCACCGACATTCTTGCCGAAGGCATATTTGTAGAAGTTGTTTCCAAGCAGCGGCTGATGGTCGCCAAAGAACACTATGATCGTATTCTCCTTCTGTTTTCTGAAGTAAGTTATAAGTTTTTTTATGGCATTGTCTGATTCTTTCATGAGGTTGACAAAGTTCAGAGTCTTTTCATCTGTGAGCTTTTTGTCGGTGAATTTTATGCCGTTATCGACCTTGCCCTGTTCGTTGGTATAACCGCCGTGATTTTGCATAGTAACGTTAAATGTATAAAACGGCGCGTCGGTCTTTTTACGTGTCTGTTTATAGAGCTCGATTATTTTGTCATAGGCACTTTCATCCGAGATATAGTCGCGTACATACCTCGCATTTTTATAATTATTCCTGAAGTTCATACCGTCGAACCCCAGGTTAGGATATGCCGTGGTCCTGTTCCATCCGCTTGCCACAAAGGGATGATTTGCATAGTTTCCTGAATAACCCTGAGCTTTTAGGGTATATGTCAGGTTAGCCGTCTTTTCATTCAGGTAATTCTTAAACGGAACGGAGCGATAAGGCAGAAATGCCAGAGTGTTGCCTGTAAGAAACTCAAATTCTGAATTCGGTGTCTGTCCGCCGAATATAGACATGTAAAGATGGCCTTTTATGGTGTTTTCTTTCAGACTGTGCGTGAAAGGTATAGGATCTTCCGATAATGGCATCTTTGTATTGAAGTTTAGATCGGCAAATGATTCGTTCATGACAGCAATGATATTCGGTGCGTTCTTGTCAGCGGCAGTTCTGCTGTCCGATGTGTATTTCTTTGCAAGCATCTGCGCTTTTGAGACTGAATAATCATCCGGTTTGTCGACTATTGTATATGTTACTGTAAGCATATAAGACAGGGCGCTGCCGTTGTCGGTATAGTTTATCGCAGGGTTGTTTAGGCGCACGGTCACCGCATTGTGAAGCGGCCAGTTGTTCACAAAGAAGAAATTATATGAAAATATGATTGCGACTGCAGCAAGACCGACAGAAATCGGCCTGAATCGCCATCTTGGACCCTTGTAGTTTTCCAGACTCAAAAGGACAGCAAGAAAAGCGGTGTAATAGATAACACCGAAGACCCAGTGCAGTGTCCATGTGAAATGATAGCTCGAGGCTACATTCATAGCTGTACGAGCACCCTGGATATCGGCTGCTATAGATTGATATCCGCGTGCTGCGAGCAGAAACTGATTGAGCGTCCCAAAGGCGAAACCGATTGTTATGAGCAGTATGGATGAAATTTTGGTTTTATTGCATATGGCATATATAACAAGAATGATCGTCACATATATGAGCATGTTGATCCAGAAACGGTGACGCGCGTCGCGAAGCAGCGCTGCCATATGCCCGAGAGAAGATCCTCCCGCGCACTCCACGATCCAGAATGTATAAAACGGCGCACATACAAAAAATATGCGGGAAAACAGTTTGTCCAAAACGACAGGATGTTTGCTTTTGCGGTTGAGCCTTTCCTGTATCCGCTCACGCGGTATCAGTATGAAGACCGCGGCAAGCAGTAAAAGCAGCATATATTTTAAAAAGCGCAGCGTGTGAAAATCGGTATATATATCGTTATAAGATGTATTGCCGGTCACGCTGTCCTGCCATATTTTTAATTTGCCGTTGGGGTTTTTATAATCCGAAGTTGAGAGCTTCCATGTATACGTCTCACCTTTATCTACGTCAAGATTAAGTTTGAAGGCGGTGAGTTCTTTGTTAGAGATGTCTTTGCCGTATACTTTCGCCTTTCCGACAGTGTTGTTGTCTGAATCGGTTAGAGTGACTGTCACAGAGCCTTTTGCCTGCAGCGGAACCGGATTATCGAATGTCAGCTCCAGCTGCTGAAGATGAGTTCTCTTTGCTTTAAAAGAACCGGTTACAGCCGACGAATCCGTCACTTCGGTTTTTTTTGTCTTACCTGCAGCAGCCTGGTGTTTTATTACGGTGCGCTTAACGAACAGACTGCTTTGAGTTATTGCAAATACCGCACATGCGAGCAACAGAAGAACAGGAATGATCCTGCGTGCGGTCAGGTAGCGCGTCTCCTGATCTTTTGTTTTTGCTTTAATTTTATATTTGTTTTCACGCATTAAACACCTCACATAAAATTTGATTATTGATAAATTTCATTATATAATAAGTATTCATTATTTGCAAATTAAACGCGTGCTGTACAAGTGAAGTGATTGAAGCACATACAAATACTCAAAGGAGTGCATCTGTATGATATTTGTATTGATCCTTGCAGGAGGCACCGGTTCACGCATGGGCGCGGAAAACCCAAAGCAGTTTCTGGAGATCGAAGGCAAGTCGATAGTGGGATATACAGTGGAAACGTTTACGGACAACAGCAGGATTGACGGAATCATAGTCCTTGTTCCCGATGAATGGATCGGTTATACAAGGAATATTATTGCGCGAGATGTTCGGGGCGCAGGCATGATTGATGTGATTGGAGGCGGGATGCTTCGCAATGATACGATCATATGCGGGATAGATCATATAGAAAAAAAGTACGGACTTGATGAAAACACGATGCTGCTGACACACGATGCGGCGAGACCGTTTGTAACAAGGGGGATAATTGATGCCAACATCGACGCACTGAATACATATTCATCGTGCGGAACTGTCATACCTGCAACGGATACGATGATATACAGCAGAGACGGAATCAGCGTCGATGCAGTTCCGGACAGGACAAAGCTTTACAGAGCTCAGACGCCGCAGTCATTTCATGCTTTGAAATTCAGAGATATCTACAAAACGCTTTCCGCAGCTGAAAAGGCTGAGCTTACAGACGCGACCGGAGTATTTGTGATGAAAGGTGAAAAAGTCGGACTCGTAAGAGGAGCTCTTCAGAATATCAAGATAACCTATCCGGAAGATCTCAATACTGCGGAAAGTATATTGAGCAGCAGACGATGACGTATATGCTTATCTCAAAAAGGCGGAGAGGAACTTAGAAATGCAGAAATCTGCAGAGAATCAAAAATGATTACAAAAAAACACAAAATCAGAATGCCGGTCGCATTTCTGACAGCTTTCGTACTGCTTAACGTATTGCCGACATTTGCATTATCTGCAGACGGCGATTTATCGAAAGACCCTCAGGCTGCGCATGCAGAAATTGAAGACACTGCTAAAGAGACGGCGGAAGAAAAGCAGGCGGATGCAGTGCTTGCAAAAAAGATAGTATGGATCGGCAGTCTGAAACAGCGGACTGTTCCAAAGGGAAAAAGCTGCGTACTGCGTACCAAAGTGTATCCTGCAGGGGCTCTAAACAAGGTCAGGTATTCCGTGTCAAACAGAAAAATCGCGACTGTAAACAGCAAAGGGGTTGTAAAGTCAAGAAAAAACGGCGTTTGTACTGTAAAAGCCACTGCGGCGGACGGCAGCGGCAAAAGCATCAAATGCAGGATCTATGTAGGTAAAAAAGTAAGAGCGCTGAAATGGAAAAATGCAAATAAGATAAAGACGATATACAAAGGCAGGAAATGCAACTTCAATACAAGAACAGTACCGGCCGGAGCGGCATATAGAAAGGTAAGATATACCTCATTAAATACCGATGTGGCGGCAGTATCCCGTGCAGGAGTCGTTAAAGCAAAGAAAAACGGCATAACTATCATCACAGCAACTGCAAGAGACGGGTCAAATAAAAAAGTCAGATGCAGGGTAACTGTGAAGACGCTTGTTAAAAAGATTACACTGAGATCTACAAGCCAAACATGTATTGCAGGCAAGAAGCTTAAGATAAAACGAACCATATCACCTGCCGATGTAAGCAATAGAAAGGTGGCATACTACAGCAGCAATAAGAAAATAGCAACGGTATCAAAATACACCGGCGTTGTCATGGGCAGAAAGAAAGGTAAAGTTACGATCACGGCGAAAGCGATGGATGGCAGCGGGAAACGAGCCGGGATGACCGTTTATATTGAAAAGGCAAGCGCGGTAAAGGCTCTTAAGCTCACTGCACACAGGGGCGCATCGAGCATACTTCCGGAAAACACAATCCAGGCATTTCAAAAAGCGGCGGAGCTCGGATACGATGCAATCGAAACAGACATACGCGAAGTAGAAACATTTTACAGCTCAAGAAATGAACAGGACGCGTCAAAGGCGGCAGACGGGCATATAAATGCAGAAAGTACAGAAACATCAACGGAGTTTATACTTATGCATGATTCAAATATCCGGCGAATGACAGGCGTTGATCTGGATGTACGCAAACTTACAGAAGAAAATATCAGCAGATATCCAATTAACGGAGGGAACGGTAACATCGGTACTGCGGGTACATATAAGATACCGGTGCTTAAAGAATACATAGATATTGCCAAAACAAACGGTACAGACATGGAAATAGATATCAAGGACAGCGATATAACGGAAGAAGGAGCGGAAAAGCTTTTGGATCTGCTTTCCGAAGAACAGGTGCTTGAAAAAGCGAATATTATAAGTTTTCATGCAGGGTCGTTGGAAGTGATACATAAAACTATGCTTAGGACGGGGCGCAGCGGCATAAGATTTTCTTATGTTTTCGGAAATTACAATTATTCAAAAGAGAGCTTCAGCCGGGCACTGAATACAAATTATATAAGTGTTATAAATTTGCAATCAAAGCTTGTTACAGAAAACAACATACGAAAAATAAAAGCTGCCGGTAAAAGTGTGCAGGTGTGGACCGTGGATGACGTTGGGAAGGCTCTCGATCTTAAGCGTAAAGGTGTAGGCAGCATAACCACAAATGGACTTGTCGGTTTGTGATCACAGTGACGGATATTACGGATCGGATGGAACGAATATGCTGAAAAAAAGGCCGGAACTTAAATGAACATGCATGAGAAAGGACAGTGATGCAGGTGGCGAGGAAATCCCGCGCATCAGTTAAAAAAGCGAAAAGACGAAAAAGATGGGCGGTGACCGTTATGCTTTTGATCATAGCGGGCGCGTGTATATGGTCGATGATGAACCTTGGACATCCGGATCCCAGGAATATCAAAGCACCTGACTGGATCACGCAGGATATAATCGCCAAGGACGGACATTCGCGTTCAGGACTTGAGGTTGCCCGAGTAAATGATATAGTAGTGCACTATGTTGCAAACCCCGGAAGCTCGGCAAAGGACAACAGGGATTATTTCAATTCTTCAAAGTCAAATGTAAGCGCACATTTTGTGGTGGGCTTAAAGGGTGAGATCATTCAGTGCGTTCCTATGTATGAGCAGTCTTCCGCATCAAATCAGAGGAATCCCGACACTATATCTATCGAGGTGTGTCATCCGGACATTACAGGTGAATTTTCTGTACCTTCATACAATTCTCTTGTTAAGCTGCTAGTATGGCTTTGTCAGGAGTACAATCTGGATGAAGACAATATCATACGTCACTACGATGTGACAGGTAAAAATTGTCCGAAGTTTTATGTGGAGCATCCGGAAGAATGGGCGCAGCTCAAGCAGTATGTTAAGGAGCGCCTGTAGAACATGAGAAATACAATAAAAATAAATGTGTTTTTTGCAGCGAAAAGCTGCCGCGTCGGGCGGCAGCCCTGTATTCTCGATTAAGACAGCGGTATGATGACCGGGGTCTGCAAAAGCCGGCTGTCCGGCTTTAATTGTGAGAGAGGGCTGATTACACAGCCTGTATATTCTCTAATATCAGCTTGCCGGCCTTTTTTGTTCCGACCATCGTACAGACACCGGGATTTTTTTCGTTAAGCATCAGGTCAGGTGTCCTGTATTTTGCTTCAAGTGTTTTTTTTACGGCATTTTCAATATCGTCTGCCGCATCTTTCATTCCAACTGTATATCTAAGCATCATTGCGATCGAAAGTATCATTGCCATAGGATTCGCTTTATCCTGCCCCGCTATGTCAGGCGCGCTTCCGTGTACGGGCTCATACATCCCGAAGTTCCCCTTCGCGAGGCTTGCGGACGGGAGCATCCCGATCGATCCCGTCACCTGGCTTGCTCCGTCAGAAAGTATGTCGCCGAACATGTTGGTGGTAACGATTACATCAAACTGCCGCGGATCCCTGATTATCTGCATGACGGCGTTGTCGGCATACTGATGGTTGAGTTCGATCTCAGGATAATCCTTTGCGGCCTCTTTAACTACGCTTCTCCAGAGGCGAGAGCTTTCAAGTACATTTGCTTTGTCGACACTGGTTACTTTTTTATTTCTTTTCATTGCCATGTCAAATGCGACAATTGCAATACGCTTTATCTCCTCTACCGAGTACTGTTCCACGTCATAAGCGGCTTCGCCCATGTCGGTCTGTTTGCGACCTTTTTCTCCAAAGTATATGCCGCCTGTCAGTTCCCGAACAACGACCAGATCAAGCCCGCCCTTTATGAGTTCAGGCTTCAGCGGACATGCTTCAGCAAGCTCTTCAAAAAGTATTGCCGGTCTCAGGTTGGCAAAAAGAGCAAGTTCTTTTCTTAACCCGAGCAGCGCGGCTTCAGGTCGTGTATCACCGCCGAGGTCGTCCCATTTCGGCCCGCCTACCGCACCCAAAAGCACGGCATCGCTTTCTTTGCACCTTGCAACGGTATCTGCCGGCAGCGGTTCGCCCAGTTGATCTATTGCGCATCCGCCGGCTTGCAGTTTGGTGCAGGCGAATTCGCAGTCATACTTTCTGCCGATCTTTTCAAGCACCTTCAGCGCTTCATCCATTACCTCAGGGCCTATGCCGTCACCCGGCACTACTGCTATGTTATATTTCATTTTATATTCCTCCCAGATCATCAGAAACTGTCCATTGAATGCTGAAACCATAATCTAGTATAAAGCGACAATCCTGCATTTGCAAGGATGACAGCAAATAAAACGGCATGAAGACAAAATTATTGCGGACATGTAAGCAGTATATTTTATGACTTCAGAACAAAAATGATTGTAAACTTTAAGAGGTTCTCATATTCTTAAAAACATAAAAATCAAACTGAAGCAGTGTGTTCCGAAAAGTTATTTAAAATACTTGACTTTGCAGGCTTTACAGTGGTAGACTAACTTCATGCCGCATGGAGACGGCACGGCGCAGGATGAAAAACGTCCGTTACGCCGAAGCTGATTATTCAGCAAGTACCGAAAAAGATCTTTGATGCAATGAAGCAGAAGATTCCAGTAGGTACGGCCGAAAAAGATCTTCAGTCCGGAGTGAGCAATTATTCATTTCGGGACCGAATTAAAGAGGTGAGTAGGCAGAAAGGAAATGAGGATGAAATCATTTATCGAAAAACCTCAGAATGTGGAACGCAAATGGTTCATAGTAGATGCTGAGGGGAAGACTTTGGGTAAAGTGGCATCAAGAGTGGCTTCAATACTCAGAGGAAAGCACAAGTCGACATTCACGCCGCATGTGGACTGCGGTGATTATATCATAGTTATCAATGCCGAGAAGGTTGAAGTGACAGGCAGAAAGAGAAAGAACAAGATCTACAAGAGACATACCGGTTATCCGGGCGGACTCAAAGAAGTCACTTTTCAACAGTTACAGGCAGCAAAACCGGAAGAGATCATCAGACACGCTGTAAAAGGCATGATGCCGAAGGGAAAGCTTGGCAGACAGATGTATAAAAAGCTGAAAGTCTATGCGGGACCTGAACACGGGCATGCGGCGCAGAAGCCTGAAATGCTTGAAGTATAAGAAGGGAGCAATCAAACAATGGCAGCAAAAATGCAATACTGCGGTACAGGCAGAAGAAAATCTTCTGTAGCCAGAGTGAGACTTATCCCCGGCACAGGAAACATCACTGTCAATAAGAAACCGCTTGACGATTATCTGGCGATGGAGATAGTTAAAAGAGAAGTTAAACGACCTTTTGAGATAGCAGGCTGCGAAGGCAGATTCGATGTTGTTGCAACAGTGTGCGGAGGCGGATTTACAGGCCAGGCGGGCGCTTTAAGGCATGGGATATCAAGAGCACTATGCGTTGCCGACAGAGAGGCCTACAGGGCACCGCTTAAGGCGGCGGGATTTCTGACAAGAGATCCCCGTATGAAGGAACGTAAAAAGTACGGACTCAAAAAAGCAAGAAGAGCAAGCCAGTTCTCAAAGAGATAGTCACGACGGCTTTCCAAAACGCTGGAAATTTTGGAATTACAGGGTTGTCGGATTTCTGTGATTTGCCGAAACGGTGCAAAAAGAGGGCTTACTTGCAACGTACTTGCAACGTACTTGCAACACAGAAGTAAAAAAAGAGATGTTATCCAATTGGATAACATCTCTTTTTTTACTTGATAAAGCATACCAGTTTGTTAACTGCTTCAAGCAGAATATTCATATTAAGATTTGTATAAACGGTCTGATTTATATTTATGATTGACTGTCCGCAGATTCATAGTTACCCCACTCTTTTATTCAACGCAGCTTCCACGGTAGATACCTATGTAGGAGTGAGAGTAAACCATGATTTGGCAGTTAAAGAAAGAACAACTGCCGGACAAGAGCTCTCGGCGTTTGAGAGCGAAATACACTCATTGTACAAATCTGGAGATTTATATCAATGAGTATTTCGCACTACGGAGCTCTGGTACGGCTGCAATAATCGAAAGACGGTGATAGAATGAAGCGAAACATTTATGCCCGCATCGAGTACATATTACAAAATTACACTTCTTACTGCTTCAACGAGCTTGTTCGCACCTGTGTTATAAGGCAAAGTCAACATAAAGCTTTGAAGTTTTGTCTCGTATTTTCCTGCTATTAAATTTCCTTTATTCAAGTTTTTGACTATACTGATTATTCCCTTATTGAAGCTTTCATTGTCATATATGTCAATGAATTCGTTGAGTATAGTTATTTGCTTGGTCATTTTCTTATGCGTCTTGCTACCCACTTTGTAACTTCTGTAAACCTTTTCTTTAATGAGCGGCATTTTGTTGTAATACTTAGCCCGTGTGCTTTTGTTGAAGCTCTTTAGCTTGTATTTGACTTCATTATTTTCCGTACGTCTTTTGTCTGCATTTGCACATTTAGCAATGCTTTGTTTGGGTTTTCAAATGTGAGATAGAGGTTTGCTTTCTTCCCATTTATTATAAGATTTTTTAAATAGAGCACGTTCCCTAATTTTTTAAGAGTATTGCTAAGCAGAAAGTTATTTGAAAACAAAAATCCATGCTATGCATCTAATCGATGAAAAACCAGGGCGCATACGAAGAATAATTGCAAAAAAACATCACCTAATCCGGGATGAAAATCAAGGATATGATAAAAGGTTATAATATGCTCAAAAGGGGGAAAAATACAATGAAAAAAGAACATCCTTTATCAACAATAAGAATAGGATAGAAAATCCTTCACTATGTAAAAGTTGTATCTGAGAATGTAAGGAGAATTATAAGGTGAAGTGGATATCGTGTTCACAATATGAACGCGTTGTTAATAATAAATGTAATGACAGTCAATAATCTGTCATTTTCTTTTAGAAAAAATCACACAAAAAAACTCACGATATCGTTAGATTTTTAAGTGGTATATGTTATAATAGCACATATCACTTTATAATACATACTTGACGGAGAAAAGAAAGGGGAATTAGTTATAACAGACTATGGAATACATTAGTTGAAAATGAAATGAGCAAAACAGAGCTCAAATGCTGGCATTAGTTACAATGTTCTTGTAAAAATGGGTAAGAACGAGACGGTTTCTATGGAGAGTATGGAAAAAATCTGCAATGCCTTAGATTGTAATATTGAAAACATAATGGAATTTGTTCCTGAAAAAGTAGTTGAAAAGGTTGAAAGGCCAAAGGGCAATTTCACTTCCATAGAACTGTTTGCCGGTGCTGGAGGACTGGCATTAGGCCTTGAGTAGGCTGGTTTTGAAGAGATAGGCCTTGTAGAGTTTGATAAGGATGCTACAGACACATTGCACCTTAACAGGCCGGAGTGGAATGTGACTTGCGATGATATAGCAAACATTTCTTGTAAGAATCTTGAAGAATATTTTTCGATAAAGAATGGCGAACTTGACCTTTTATCTGGTGGCGCACCATGCCAATCTTTTTCATATGCAGGAAAAAGATTGGGTCTTGAGGATGCAAGAGGTACCCTGTTTTATCACTATGCAAAGTTTCTCGAGCAACTTTAACCAAAGATGTTTTTGTTTGAAAATGTTAGAGGATTACTTACTCATGATAGAGGGAAAACATACAAAACGATAATTGAAATCTTCGAATCTCAGGGCTACACTATTCATAAAAAAAGTGCTTAATGCATGGGATTATGGCGTGGCACAAAAGAGAGAAAGACTCTTTACTATAGGAATTAGAAATGATCTTGTTAATAAAATCAAATTTGAATTCCCAGAACCATATGAATATAAGCCGGTTTTAAGAGATGTTCTTGTAGATGTTCCGGAAAGCCCAGGCACACCATACGGTGAAAAGAAAAAAAAGTTGTTTGAACTTGTTCCGCCAGGAGGATACTGGAGAGATATTGATCCGGAATTAGCAAAGGATTATATGAAGAGTTGCTGGGATATGGAAGGTGGAAGAACAGGAATATTAAGGAGATTAAGCTTAGAGGAACCTTCATTAACAGTCTTGACCTCACCATCTCAAAAGCAAACAGAAAGATGCCATCCATTAGAAGCAAGACCGCTTACAGTTAGAGAAATGCAAAGATGCCAGAGTTTTCCTGACGAGTGGGAATTCTCAGGGAAAGTAGGTTCGCAGTATAAGCAAGTTGGAAATGCCGTTCCGGTAAATCTTGCATTTGAAATAGGAAATGAAATAAGGAAAGGGTTAGAGTGTTTGAAATGTGGCCATTAAGTTATATTAAAGAAGAAGATTTTAAGAAGCATGTGAAGTTTACCATCGAAAAATATGGAAGCTCGAATCGTTTGATTTGAATAGATTCAATAAGAATATCATTGATCCAATAAAATTAATTTTCGATAAGACCGTGTATAGAGCTTCGTGGGAAGAAATAGTTAGCAACGAAATATTCAGGCAGCGCGACAAATCAAACAATAATGATATAGGCTATTTCCATCAGAATAGTTTCCAATACATTATACGGAACCGAAGGCGGATGGGATGTAATATTCGAAGATCTTGAAGGAATAGAAATTTCGGATGCAGGCACAGTACATACTGTTTATGTTGAGATGAAGAATAAACATAACACTATGAATTCTGCATCTGCTGGCAAGACATTTATCAAAATGCAGGATCAGCTACTCAATGACGATGATTGTGCTTGTTTCCTAGTTGAAGCTATTGCACAGAAATCACAGAATATTAAATGGGAGACAACAGTTGATAAGAAAAAAGTTGGTCACAAACTCATTAGAAGAATAAGCATGGATCAGTTCTATGCTCTTGTGACCGGTGAGGAAGAGGCATTCTATAATATGTGTATGGTTCTTCCGAATGTAATAGAAAAAGTTATCTCTGAAATGGAAGATGTGAAAGTTCCGGAAGATAGAGTTATGGAAGAACTTGCAGAATGGGCCGGCCATCTTGACACAGAGTCAGGCGATATGGCAATAGCGATGGCAGTTTATATGCTGGGATTTAGCGGATACAATGGGTTTTATTAATTTTGGCAAGGGAAAATGATTAAAAGAAGTATAAATGAAAATGGTCAAATACTTTACTTAGATAATGATGGCTTTCTGGATGTCAGTGATTACCAATCTGAAATTGCGAAACAGTTTTTACAAGAATTTGCAGTGGCACGTGAAATCAACCAGTACATATACGAACTATATGATTCAATCAATGTTCATAAACAAGATGTAATAAACAGATTCATAATCAGTTCTTTAAATAAAGTGCACAAATCTTTTCAAGCAGCGGTTTTGTGCTGTTCAAAAGGATTAGAAGAACAGGCAAAGATTCTAATCAGAACGATGTTGGACAAAATTATGATAGCAACTGCGGTAATGAAAAATCCTAAAAATTATAATAAATGGATAAAAATGCAATTGTGGGGAAGAAATGGATTGATTAAAGATATCCGGGATAATGTACCAGGATTGGATCATTTGGATCTAGATGATGGTATACAAATTGATAATAGAGGGAAGTTTGTAAGTCAAAAGAAATGGGCAGAAATGGCAGAAATGACAGCAGATTACAATTTTGTTTATAGATTGTTTTCTGGTGAAGTTCATTTGTCAGCTCGTTCGGTAGATTGGGACTATGAGTTTGGTGGTGATGAGAGTTATATGAATATAGCTCCGAGGGCAGAAAAAACAAATAAAATAATCCTAACATTAGCTGATTATATGATGTGTTTCATAAAGACTGTAATAAATCATTTTAACAGATATTTGGAAATAGATAAAAAACTTGAGTATTGTCAGAAAAAGTACCTAGACAAATCTAGATATGCAGGCAAGAAATGAAGTGGCAAGAAGAAAGCTTAAATGGATTTCAACTTGCAATATACTTACAACACTGTAAATATGAACCCAGTGTTTTCAATGGGTTTTACCTACCAAAGAGATAGTCACGGCTTTTGCTTATATCCGGATACGGTTTGTACGAAAAAACGGATTATCAAGATGCACCCTTTAAACAGGGTGTATCTTTTGGTTGATTTTTGGATTGTGACCAACGGATTAAATTTTCACAGATTGCTTTTACAAGAATATCATGAGTTAATAACAGAATGATTTTTTGACATATGCGGGGTTCTTGTCCTTTTAGTCTATCTGAGATATAATTTTTTAAGATGGAACAGAGAAAAGAACTGAAATCTTTTTATATAGGTGATTCATATGGCGGAAATCAGCAGTGGTTTAAGAGTTTTATGATGCGCCTTGGCGGGTGCGGAGCGCAGACTGCCTGTGACGCCTGTATTTATTTTGCGAAAAATTTCGGCATGAAGAAGCTCTGCCCGTTTGCGGATGAAAATCTTAGCCGCGAGCAATATGTGGCTTTTTCGGAGGTCATGAGACCTTACCTGCGTCCGAGAATGGGCGGCATAAATACACTCAGCGTATTTATTGCCGGGTTTGAACGTTACATTACGGATCGCAGAGGAACAATAACGATGAGAGCCCTTGTGGGAGAACAGCCGTATGCGGAAACCTCTGAAACGATAAAGCTTCAGATCGACAAGGGGTTTCCGATACCGTGCCTCATTTTAAAGCACGTTGATCCCGATATGAGCGATTTTGTATGGCACTGGTTCATGCTTGCCGGATATGATGAGTCCGGCCATAGAACACTCAGAGTCAAGACAGTCACATACGGTCGCTATAAATGGGTCGATCTGGCTAAGCTCTGGGATACGGGATGTGAGCCTAAGGGAGGATTGGTGCTGTTTGACGTTGCCTGACAGCCGGTTTTGAAAAACGATGGAAAGGCTTGAAAATATGCGGTGAATTGATTAGAATATAACCCGTGAAAGGAGATATGAAATGTATTCATTTGATGAGATCAAGGCAGTTGATTCAGAGATCGCAGATGCGATAGAGGCTGAAGTGGCGAGACAGAATTCGCATATCGAGCTGATAGCTTCTGAAAACTGGGTAAGCAAGGCTGTGATGGCAGCCATGGGAAGCCCGTTTACAAACAAATATGCTGAAGGTTACAGCGGCAAAAGATATTACGGCGGCTGCCGGTGTGTTGACATAGCAGAAGACCTTGCTGTCGCAAGAGCCAAAGAACTGTTCGGATGTGAATATGTGAATGTGCAGCCGCATTCCGGCGCCCAGGCGAATATGGCCGCCTATTTTGCGATGATTAGACCCGGGGACACAGTAATGGGTCTCAATCTTGATCACGGCGGGCATCTTACGCACGGAAGCCCTGCAAATATATCCGGGACATATTATAAGATTGTTCCTTATGGCGTTGATGACAGCGGCAGGATTGATTATGATGAAGTAGAGAGGACAGCAAAAGAGTGCAGACCTAAACTTATTGTCTGCGGCGCTAGCGCGTACTGTAGGACGATAGATTTCAAAAGATTCAGAGAAATAGCGGACAGCGTCGGCGCGTACCTTTTGGCAGATATAGCGCATATTGCGGGACTGGTTGCAACGGGACTTCATCCGAGTTCGATACCATATGCTCATGTTACAACGACCACTACACACAAAACCTTAAGAGGACCGCGAGGCGGCATGATAATGAGCAGCAGGGAGAATGCGAAAAAATTCAATTTCAATAAAGCGGTGTTCCCCGGGATACAGGGCGGTCCGCTGATGCACGTCATAGCTGCAAAAGCAGTCTGTTTCAAAGAGGCTCTGCAGCCGGAATTCAAGACTTATCAGGAACAGGTAATAAAGAATGCGGTAGCGCTTTGCAGGGGACTCATGGACAGAGGTATTAAGATCGTATCGGGAGGTACTGACAACCATCTTATGCTTGCAGATCTGACGGGAACAGGACTTACGGGCAAGGTTGCTGAAGCGCGCCTTGATGACGCTCATATAACGTGTAATAAGAACACTATCCCTAACGATCCGGAATCACCTTTTGTGACGAGCGGACTGAGGCTTGGAACTCCTGCCGTCACCACCCGAGGGATGGTTGAATCTGACATGGATGTGATCGCCGAGGCGATCGCTGTGACGATAAAGGATGAGGCAAATGTCGGAAAGGCGAGAGAACTCATTAAATCTCTTACTGACAAGTATCCGCTGAATGTTTAAAAGACATATCTGAAAAAGCGCTTTAAATACGACGATGATGGATTTAAACAGGAAACTTGAGAAACTGACAGAGATATTACGCGCAATTGATACTTTAGTAGTTGCGTTTTCGGGAGGTGTTGACAGCACCTTCCTGCTTTTATATGCGAGAAAGATTTTTGCGGAAGGAGATCCGAACGGCAGGGATTACGCTGCAGCATCGGGCAGTGCTGAAGACATAGATGACGGCACGAGACATGAAGGTTCTGATAATAAGAGAAACAAACTGCTTGCGGTAACTGCGGACGGTCCGAATTTCGTTCCTGATGAAATTGCTTATGCGCAGAAGCTGTGTAGAGTAAACGATATTGAACATATGTGCATTGATCTGGGTGACAGACTGCTGGGAGAGATCAAGGGAAACACACCTTAGCGCTGTTATATATGCAAGAAATATATATTTGCAGACATTATTGAAAAAGTGAATGGATATCTTGCGCCGTGTAGCGGTCAGGAATTTGCAGACGGAACCAATGCGGACGATATCGAAGATTACCGGCCCGGGCGAAAAGCGCTGGCAGAGCTGGGGATCAGAAGTCCTCTTGCAGAAGCGGGGCTTACGAAAAAGGAGATAAGAAGAGCTCTTCGAGATATATTATCGGAGCATGCGCGGCATCTTGATGAACCTTACAGTATACATACAGAGGACTTACAGAACAATGTGGCGAAACACGGGACGACAGGAAAGACCGCTGCGTGTAAATTGTCAGACGCAGGGCTCGGGATATGGGACAAACCTGCCTCTGCATGCCTCGCATCGAGAGTTCCATACGGTGAAGAGCTTACGCATGGAAAGCTTGAAGCGATCTATGCGGCGGAGCTCGCATTAAAAAATCTCGGGTTTGAGCAAGTGCGCGTGCGTTGTCACGGTGACCTTGCGCGCATAGAAGTTATGCCTGATGATATAATACGTTTTTATGACATAGTGTTTATGGATGAGGTGAGCCGCATAATCAGAAATTGCGGTTTCAAATATGTATCGCTGGATCTGACCGGCTATGTCATGGGAAATATGAACTGACACATTCGTTTATCGCATAGGGACGATCTCTACCCAGTAACCGTCCGGATCTGCAATAAAATAGATGCCCATATTTTTGTTTTCAAAGCATACGCAGTCCATATCCTTATGGTGCGCGAGAGCCGATTGAAAATCATCTACTCTGAGACCGATGTGTATTTCATTGTCGCCGAGATCGTACGGTTCACGGCGGTCACGGTACCATGTCAGTTCGAGCATAGTGGTGTCACCTTTGTTTGACATGAATACGATCTCAAACGAGCCGTCATCGGCGGAAATGCGTCGCACTTCTTCGAAGCCCAGCGCATCCTCATAAAACTTTATTGATTTTTCCAGATCAAAAACTGCTATGCAGCTGTGGTACATGGTGAATTTCATGCCGTGCCTCCTGAGTCGGCGGTTAAGCCGTTTTGTAAAAATTCAAAGCAGTATTGCGACAAAAATAACATTTTTATTTTATCACCTAATTATAGCAGAAAACACATATAAAATAAATGTGAATTGATTGGTTAAAATCCACATTAATCTTAAATGTCAAGACATTGTTACACTTTGAAAAATACTCTCCTACTACCCGGTCAGGGCTTTTGAAGTCAAG
>DAISVU010000027.1:0-14649 GCA_036839975.1 Bacillota bacterium
TGATTTTAAGCCTCCGCTTCTTTATTCAAGCAGGATAAAAACGGCGGTCATATATGACTTGTATATTGCAACTTTTGCATTAGTTAGTTTCTCCTTAATATAAAACGAGCCGGCAATTACAGTTTTATAACTGTGAATCACCGGCTCTGTGTCTTTGCATCTGGCTCTTTGATGACTGATACATTAAATTGTTTTACATTGATTAACGTTTCCTGTTTGCATTTTGGACAGAACAGAGGAAAGTTTTCAACTCCGTATCTTCTCTAACTTGCAGCCGTATTTTATTCTTGCAAACAGGGCAGAGTAACCATTGTACTTTACTCATATTTCTATTCATAATAATCACAAACTTTCTTCAAAAATTAACTTTGTTTACTTTTGATAATCTCACAATCATCTATTAAAGATGCGTTTTCAAGCAATCGTAAGAAATCCAAGATAATATGCCGAAAAAAGTTGAGCAATAAATACCAATAACAATCTACAACTTTTGAAACTTTTTTCTTTGGTACATATATATCCTCCAGATAAAATCCCTATAATACTAAAACACCATCCGGCAATAACAATAATCATAAGTTCATGAGCAAGAATTTCATATATTGAAAACCAATAAACCATTCCGGTAATTCCAGAAATCCCAAGTATAGCTCCACAAACATATAGATACATATGATGTCGCATACATCTCTTCCGCCTTTGTAGAGTTGAAATGATGCATATAATCAGTAATGTTAAAAATAATAATGTGGTTGATATATAAGTTCCCAAGCTGAACAAAAATGCTATTTTCCCTTGTGTGTTAGTGGCAGGGATATAATCATGAGCTAATCTAAAGCTCATAGAATGTACTTTGCCGTCAGTTATATTAAAGGCAAGTATTTTTTCTTCAGGACGCGCATCATTGCAAAAGAAAATGTTAGAATCTATTTGTTCGTAATATTGCTTTTTATCTTCAAATGGCATAGTAAGACAAAGACGATTTCCATCTGTCACCCTAATGGAAATCATTTGCATTTTCCCTTGTATTTTTCCAACATTTTTCAATGCAGAGCGAGCAGGAAGATAATCTCCGCTTAACATCTTGAGATCTAAATTTTCTTTTGTCTTTTTTTCATCAGCTTCTGTATATGCAATTTTTTCCATAATCTCCGAGCAAAACTCCGTCTCCATTACATTTGTCAATATTAAAATTGCTCTCTCATTTTTTGGTTCTACCCATATTTGTGTTTTGAATCCGTATGTTCCACCTTCATGTCCAAGTATTTCCGGATTATTCGCATATTGCCAGAAGCCGTGAGACAAACCGGAATTTGCACCATAGGAGCGATAGGTTTCTGTAAACATTTCCTTTTTAGTATGAGGATTATTAAACAATAGATTATCTTTGTCATTATTTTTAGCCAGCTCTTGTGCATAATTCAACAAATCTCCAGCTGAGCCATTCATTCCACCAGCAGGGTACATTCTTAAATACATATTCGGTTCTTTGCGGAATCCCTTTTCAGAAAAAAAATAACCGACTGCCTTTCTTGCCAAAATCGTAGGATTATCATTCTGAAATAGACCTATCGATGTATTGTTCATATCTAAAGGTTTCAAAATGTGTTCATTTACATATTCTTTGTAATTTTGACCGCTCGCTCTCTCTACAATAAATGCAGCTAATGCAGCGCCCCAGTTAGAATATGCGCTTACCTTGCCCGGTGAAAATACCTGTTCGGGTTGATGTGAGGACAAGACTTCGGCTAATGTAAATTCCTTATCACTTTCAAAATAGCGAAGGTTAATAAGCTTCTCCTCGAAACCTGCCGTATGATTCATGAGATGACGCATTGTAATAGGTGTATCATAATGCAAATTTTTCAAAAAACCTTTTGGTAAATAGTTGCGAATATCCGCATTCAAATCAATTTTTCCTTCTTCACTTAATTGCATCACACTTACCCATATAAAGGTCTTTGATATTGATCCCCATTCAAAAACTGTGTTTTCAGGATCCATAGGTATATTTTTTTCTAAATCAGCATATCCGTAGGTTTTTGAAAACACAATTTCTCCGTGTTCAGATACAATGACACATGCACCCGGAACACTTTTACCTATATACGCATCCGCAACTTTATCAATAACAGTTTCGTAATTTTCAGTTTCTTCCGCAGCAAAAATAAAGGAACGCGGAAATAAAACGACAAAGGCAAAAGCAATGAAATAACTCAAAATGACGATTTTTTTCATGGTATCTCACCAATGTTAACCTTGTTTATTTCCTGTGCAAGTTTAGTAACGTGCTTGTATTCACTAATTAGCAATATAATGGCAATCAAAATTATAACGACATCATTCAAAGGCAACGCCAGCCATACTCCGAGAACATTTCCGTTCAGAAAACGAGGTAATATCAATACTAAAGGAACTACAAGTGCAAGTTGTCTTAATATAACCAATACTCCTGCTTGTTTTGCTTTCCCGATAGCCTGAAAATAAGTGACTGTCATTATGAGCATGCCATAAGTAGGAAATATGCAGTACATAAGCCTAAAATTAGATAATCCTGAACTTACAATAGCTGAATCGGTAATAAATGCAGATAATATCTGCACTGAAAAAATTTCGATTATGGCAAAGAAAAATCCAACAAGACAAGTAGAACCTATAATAAATACATTCGTAAGTTTTTTAACCCTTATATATTCTTTTGCTCCGAAATTTGTTCCGACAGCAGGCTGCATCCCTTGACTCATTCCCCATATCGGAACAAATGCAAGTTGCATAACTCTTTGAGCGGCTCCCATAAGAGCTATTTGCTTTTCTCCGCCAAAATGCACTGCCGTATTATATACAACTGTCATTTGAACCAACATCATAATTTGCATGAGCATAGCGCTCATTCCCACGGAAAAAATTTCAGGTAATAAATCTTTTGCAGGTTTTATCCCATGAAAACGAACCACCGGACTTTTTTTCAAGAAGTATATTAAGGTGACCAAAGCTTGACTGATTTGAGAAATCACAGTTGCGATTGCAACAGCTTGCGGTCCCCGAGATGGCATAAGCAGAATGAATATAGGATCTAATATAATATTCAAAATAGCACCGGCCGCCATGATTCCCATTGCAACTCCCATGCGGCCTTCTGCCCTTATTACCATATTTGCACCCTGCATAAAATTTACGAATATGGAGCCGAGGTATACTGTTCTTAAATAAGAAACACCCATCTCCAGCACTTCACCTCTGGCACCAGATAAGCGTAAAAATTCAGGAGCAAATATGATACCGATAATCATAACTGCTGATGATAAAATGATTACCAAAAAAGTCAGATTTCCTATAATCTTATCCACGGTTTCTTTATCTTTTTTTCCGATTGCCCGAGAAAGTACAGAGCCCGAACCTATTCCGAGAAGAACTGCAATCGCATTATTGATCAATACAAACGGCGATGCCGCCGAAACTGCACTCATGGCATCGGTTCCTACCATTTGCCCAACATAAATTGAATCAACAAAGGCATATAATCCTACTATCAGTTGACCCAAAATCGCTGGCAAACTAAGGCTAATCATCAATTTCCAAGGATTTTCTGTAAGTAATTTATCACGAACATCCATTATAAGACCCTCCTTGTCTTTTATTTTTATGTTTTATCTATATTTATTCTGTATTCACAGCAAGTATCCATAAATTCCTCATCATGAGTGATTACAAAAATGGTTTTTTCTTTTTCCGCTGCCTTTTTTAGTTCTCTTGCAACCAAAAACATATTTTCGGCATCTAATCCACTGGTCGGTTCGTCAAGTATCAAAATATTTTTACCTGATAACAGTGCACAGCATACTGCAAGTCTTTGTTTTTGTCCCCCTGACAATGAAGCAGGATGAGAATCTTTATATTCGTATAGACACATATCCTTAAGCAATTTTTTTGCATTTTCTAAATTCTCTGCATCATATTTTGTTCCAAGCAAAAGTTCTTTTGAAACGCTTTCTGTAAAAAATTGTGTCCCCGTGTCATTTGAGCAGTAATAGGTATGTTTACGAAGATTTCTGTATCCTGCCTTCTCACCATGAATATAAACATTACCTTCTGTTAATTTTTCAAGTCCGCTCAAAATTAAAGCTAAACTGGTTTTTCCCACACCATTATTTCCTGTAATGGCAGTAATGCTTTTCTCATTAGCAAAAATATCCACATTTTTTAATATTTGTTTTTTATTTTTCTTGAGAGATATCCTTTCTCCTTGTATTGCAATATTGTCTGTTCGGGGTGGGGCAATCTGTTTTGTAAAAGGTCTATTTATAATACAGCGAAGTCCCTTTGAAATGCGTTCCAAGTCATTCATTGTACTAAATTCTAAAGAAGAATATTCATGCTGTATCTGTCCGTCTTTCATATATAAATACCTGTCGGCAAGCTCTTCTGTCCAACTGAGACGATGCTCGGCAATCAGCAATGTGTATCCTGCTTTCTTTAACTGCATAAGGATGCTTTTCATTTGAATGATGCCGTCTTTGTCCAGATTTGCAGTCGGCTCATCAAACACAAAAACCGCCGGGTGCATTGCATATACAGAAGCTACTGCTGCTCGTTGTTTTTCACCACTTGAAAGCAAATCCAAGGAAATCTTTCCTATGCTTTCCAATCTCATCTTATGAATAGCATCCTTTGTTCTTTTTTGAATTTCAAATTTTGAGAAACCGTAATTTTCACAGCCAAATGCTATTTCACCTTCAAGCTCTGACGAGAAGAATTGTCTTTGAGGATCTTGAAATATGCTGCCAACAATTTTACCGATATCATAGGACGGCATCATTTCAACATCTTTTCCTGCAATTCGTATACTACCTTTTTTTGTTCCTTTGTAATATTTTGGAGCAAGACCGTTGATAAGTCTTGTAATGGTCGTTTTTCCACATCCTGATTTTCCTGTCAAAACCACACATTCACCGGCTTTTATCGCTAAATTTATATTCGTCACACCATAGTTGCTATCAGCATACTGAAAGGAAACATTCTGTAAGTCGATCATATTCTGATGCCTCCTATCCATAAATAACCCGATATCAAAGCGAACCATAAAATCATGGCAAATATATCCGTTATTTCAATCTTGCTCTCATAGTAGCTGCTTCTTTTTCCCGGTGATTCCCCACCTCTTGCAATAGCTGAAACGGAAAGCTGATCTGCTATCATCAAGATTCTGACGAGTAGGGGAATCAACACATATTCGCATGTCTTTGCGGGTGCTTTCAATATCTGTTTAATACCTGTCAAGTTTCTGTTTTTCATAGATAGATACACACTCCTTAACTCCGATTTCATGGTAGGGAAGAATCTAAATACTACAAGGACACCCAAAATAACGGATGTAGGAAGGTGAATGGAACTTAGGAATGTCGAAATCTTTCTGGGCGGTGTTGTAATCAAATCCCATGAGAGCAAGAAAGCAGGAGAAAGATTCCAAAGCATCAGCACATAAAACTCCGAAAAAATCAGCATATGAAGTCCGAAGCGTTGTATGGCGTAGAGTAAAATTCCCAATAAGATATAGAATATACCGTAATCAAATACGATTTTCCATTTCCCTTGTATTCCTAAATATAAAAAAGCAGCAATTGTAAGGATGCAGCTGAAAATGACATCTTTCCCCATATAAATGGCTATTAGCACACAAATGAATCCCCATATTTTAGTTATGACAGCAAAAGAAATTTTTCTCATTATAGAAGTCCTGTTTTTTTGAAATGTTTTCCCATAATTTTTTTGCCTGCCAGACCACCCGCAAGCCCACATATCGCGGTAAAGATAACAATGAATATAATCCATCCGGGAGTCTTATAGTAGCTGATATATGAGTCTATATAACTTTGGTCCATGCCACTGTTTTTTGCAAAGCTGTAATAGGTTTCCCAAAAGAACCAAATCGGAAGTAAATTGACACCGTTATATAAAAGACAGGCAACAGTCCACGATGCTATAATTTGTTTTGGATTCCTTTCAGAGCAATCTTTCCACAAGATTGCTTCGCATATCATACCAACTGCAATAAAGTACGGTAAAAGATACCAGTTCCCCATCAACAGATAAATCATACCGACGATACTCATATAAACAAGGATAACAAAGTGCTTCCTTACCCGACACAAAAGCAGATAATAGACAGGTGCACATAAGAACATGGTAAAACCAACTGATAAAACCATACTGACAAAATGATTGGCCATGCATACCATATTTACAATAAACTGGATGAGAATGAGAAAGAGACTCAACAAAACAACCGCAATGACATCTTTAATTTCCCATTTTAATGTTTTATTTTTTTTCATTTATTTTCCTCCGTAAATATTACTTTTGAGCTTTGATGATAAAGGTCGGCATCGTGCGATACCTGCGTGCCATAAAGGAATTCCAATACTTTTCCTGTGACAATGTCTCTGTTTCAATGTTCTTAAAACCTGTTTCTCTGCATATTTCCAAATCCCATTCCGGGCGTTTTACATAACTTAAAGGTAGTTTTTTCAATTCGTCCATCATATCTGTATCATGATAATAATCCTGAAATCTGCCGGATTTCAAAATTCTGTACCACTGTGCATAAACCTTTTTCGGATTATTAAATAGCCAAAAGGCATATCTTGAGACCACTGCATCAAAGGCATTATCGGAAAAATCCACTAACTCTGTGTCTTTAAGCATAAAAGTGATTTTATTTGAAAATCCCAACTCTTCATTTTTGCAAGAAGCAGCGAAATAAATCCGGTTCCACATCCGACATCTAAAATTTTGTTCTTTTGACAATCTCCAAGACACCGTTCTAACAAAGCTCTCCATTCCAGACCTTTTTCTTCTATTTCTTGAAGAAGAAACATTTTCATTTTTCCGGCATCCCTGGACCATTTTTCCTCAGCCTTATTCATTTAATTTTTCCCTTTCCTATTTATAAAACAAAAGTCGCATTTTTCACCGTTCATTCCCAGTGTTTGACTTCTTTCAAATACAAATCCCTTTATATTTCCGAATACGATATGATCACACAGACAGAATATCTCACAAAGCTCCGGGCATTCAAAAAACTTGCAGGTATCCGCCCAAAGGCATTTGAGTACATCTACACGGTAGTATTTCCTGTCATCTGACAGGATTCTGCTTTTCCATATTTCATCGCCCGACATTCCTTTTTTCATAAACAAACGAAATATCCTGAAAAAACCGGAGATATGAAAAAATGTTTTCAAAAGCTTATGTGCCTTTTTGGCAACATAAAATGAATACTCCTTTACCAATTCTTTTGCCTCATTTTTTGAAAGCCCTTTATCTATGAAACATCGGTATAGGGCTATATTTGAAATGATGCTTCTTTTTTGCCTTTTTTTCTGTTTTTCCGTCCACGATCCTTGATTGATTTCTTTGATGAGCTGCTCCATTTTCGTCTTATGTTCTGCATCTATATTTTTTAATATCTGCGCATCTAACTTTCCGAAGTAAAATTTTTTGTATGTCATTCTCGACCTCCTAATTTCCATCCGATTGCATTTCCACGGATTTCCACAAATCGTCGGTAAAGTCCTTCCTGCTGTATCAGTTCCTGATGTTTTCCTATTTGCACAATCTGTCCATTTTCAAGAACAAGAATCTGATCCGCTTCTCGAACTGTGTTCAACCTGTGAGCAATCATCAGAAGTGTTTTATTTTTTGTCAGCTCTGAAATAGCCTGCTGTAATTCTCGTTCGTTTTCAGGATCAACACTTGCCGTAGCTTCATCTAAAATGACAACAGGTGCATCCTTCAAAATCGCTCGTGCGATAGAGATTCGCTGCTTCTCACCGCCGGAAAGGGTTGCACCTCCTTCTCCGATCTTTGTTTGGTATCCATCCGGAAGTGCGGATATGAAATCATGGCAGCATGCTTTCTTTGCCGCTGTAATCATTTCTTCTTTTGTTGCCTGCGGTTTTCCAAAAAGAATGTTATTTTCAATGGTATCTTCAAAAAAGTAAACCCTTTGAAACACGATGGAAAAATTTTTAAGAAGGCTGTCGCAGGTATAGTCTTTGACATTAACGCCGCCTATAAGAATCTCACCGTCTTTTACATCCCAAAACCGTGCAATTAAACTGCAAAGGGTTGTCTTTCCTGAGCCTGATGGTCCTACAATGGCACAACTCGTCCCTTGAGGAACAGAAAAGCTTACATCGTGCAGAATTTCCTTTTCCTCATATGCAAAGGAAATGTTTGAAACGGTAATGTCGTATGTTTTCGGGATAATGTCTGTTCCGTTTTCATCAAGAAGCGGCATATTGGATATTGTTTCCAATCTGTCTAAAGAAGCATCCACAACTCTTGCAACGGCAGCCGTACTTCCTGCAAGCTCCACAGTCGTATAAATCATAAAGCTTGCGACAATAAGGAGCAGACACTTTTCAGGGGTTATTTCTCCGTTCATAAGCAGGTACGGAGCAGCAACAAGGATTGCGAATCTGGCAAATTTGAATATCATTTGAAAGACGGCAGCCAAGCCGGAGAAAACTTTTTCAAAAGCGATGTTTGCCTCTGCGCTTTCATTGATTGCAGCGTCTACGGATTTGTCCGAACGGTCGGCAAGTCCGAATGCCTTTACCACGGACATCCCCTGTATATATTCTAAAATGCCTGTAACAAGTCCAGCCTGTGCAGCTTGCCTGCGTGGAGAATATTTCATACCGGCCTTTTGCGTTTTTGCGTACACACAAAGGGAAAGAAAAAGCCCTATGAACATCAAAACTCCAATTTTCCATTCATAAAACAAAAGCCATATCCCTATCACTGCGGCATGGATAAATCCTCCGGCTACCGCTTCCATAACGGTAACAGCATTGGTTTCCAGATCTCCAAGCGTTGTAGTAACTGCCGCTGTAATATCTCCAAGTCGATGCTCATTAAAATATCCCATAGGTACGCGTTTTAATTCTTCTCCAAGATCCATACGCCATTTGGAACACATGGAAAAGCTTCCAAGGGTTCTCTTTACAGCGGAAAGATTCGTAAAGAGAATGCGCCCTGAAATACTTAAAAGGATAATCCCCAAGGCTGCCCATATCGTTTTAACCGACATGAAGCCACTTGAAAGTGATAATAGTATTCCGTTCAAAACCGTAAGCACAGCCATAATGGGAAGCATCTCAAACACGGAATTGCACATATGAAAAATAAACGATAAAATCAATCTTTTTCTTTCCGTTCCGGAAAAATTCAAAAGTCGTTTGAACATCTGAATCACGCTGACACCTCCTTAATATCAAGTGTGCTGATATGTGCATTCCAAAGCTCTTTGTAAAGAGCACAATTTTGGGTAAGCTCCGCATGTTTTCCTTCCGCCTCTATATTTCCTTCATTCATGACGATAATCTTATCGGCTGATGTGATAGTAGATAATCGATGTGCAATGACAATCAGCGTTTTTCCCGCTACAAGTTCGCTGATGGAGTGCTGAATGATCGACTCATTTTCAGGGTCTGTAAAGGCGGTAGCTTCATCTAAAATAACTACGGGGCTGTCTTTTAATATGGCTCTTGCAATGGCAATGCGCTGCTTTTCTCCACCGGAAAGATTGCTTCCGCTGTCTCCGACAATGGTATCGTAGCCATTGGGAAGTGATGCAATAAAATCATGGCATGCCGCTTTTTTTGCTGCATTTTCGATTTCACTGTTTGTAGCATCAGGCTTACCGATTCGTATATTTTCTCGTATAGAAAGATGAAACAAATAATTATCCTGTGAAACATACGCAATATGTTCCATTATCTGCGAAAGCGGTATGTTCTGCACATTAACACCGCCTATTTTCACGGTTCCGCTTCCTGCATTCCAAAAAGACGCAATCAATCGTGCGACAGTGGATTTGCCCGATCCCGACGGTCCTACCAAAGCTGTCATTTCATTTTCATTCGCTTCAAATGAAATACTGTGTAAAACCTCTGTATCCTTGTAAGAGAAAGAGACATTGGAAAACTCTATTTTTTCTCCTTTAAGCGATACTCGTTTTTCCGGGCGTTCCATTTCTTCCGTATCCAAAAGGCTTCCGATTTCTTTCACGGTGGCGTCTACCATAGCAATGCTGTCTGTATATCGCAATGCCTGAATAAGCGGAGCAATCAGCCCCAATGATAAAATAATGCAGGATATAAAGCTGCCTGCGCTTATGCTTCCGCTTATATAAAACAAACTTCCGACAGGAAGAACTCCGATTAGACTGGAGGGAGCTATTGCAATGCCTGCCGCATAGTACGGATTTGTCTTTTTGAACCATTCCGATTTAGAATTTTCATTCTCCTTTACCGCCTCCGCATATTTGCGGTAAGAATCGCTGCTTTGATTAAAAGCCTTTACTACTTCGATTCCCCCTATATATTCAACCGTAGCGGCATCCATAGCTTTTGCGGCTTTAATAACTCTGTCATAACGCTCCTCATAATCTTTCATCATTCCCATATAACAGAGCATTCCGACAGGAAATGTTGCAAGAGCAATAAATGCCAGCCTCCAATCAAGGAACATGAAATAAATCAACATTAAGACAGGAATCATAATATTTGCTGTTAATTCCGGTATCATGTGAGCAAGGGGTAACTCCAGTTTTTCAACCGTATCTACAAGCATCGTTTTGAATTTTCCTGATGGGGTATCCAAGACAAATCCCATGGGCACTCGTGACAACTTTTTCGTAAGTGCAGTACGAATATTTTTCAATACAGTAAATGCGGCTCTGTGAGACCGCACCGTAGATGCGGTTGATAAACCAAGCTGCAAAAGATAACCCAAAAGAGCAATTACCGCCATCGGCAGGATTGATTTCAAGCTGTAATCGCCGGCGCATATTTGAATAATAATGCGTGAAACTGCAATATATGGAACGATTCCAAACCCTGCACCAAGAACGGCAAAAACAACCGAACTTAAAAGCAAGCCTTTACAGGATCCGGCAAACTCAAATAAGCGATGCAATGTGTTTTTATTCTTCATTTCGATCTCCTCCTGCTAAAATATAATTTTTGATATTTTTCTTTTCCTCACCTCTCAAATCGGCAATTATTTTACCGCCTGACAAAAGCAGAACTCTGGAACATATTGTTTTTATAAATTCAATATCGTGTGTAATAACGAGCAGGATTTTTTCCTGTTCAGAAAGTCTCTCTATCATCGTTCCTACTTCTCGCATGCTTTTTAAGTCAAGCCCGCTGGTCGGTTCATCGAAAATAAGAATTTCTTTATCACAAAGCAAGCTGATTGCCACTGCCAACCTCTGTTTTTGTCCTCCTGAAAGTGAAAGGGGATGTCTGTTTTTTAATTCGGAAAGAGATAAGGCCGATAAAGTTTCATCAATAACAGACTCATTTGTTGTTTTTGTTCCGAGTGTGCATTCCGTTTCCACACAATCCGTAAAAAGCTGATGTCCGACATCCTGCATCACCATGTAAGATTTTTTAATACGCTCTTTTGCAGACAATTTCTTGCCGTCTATAAAAATATTTCCCGCTCTTTGTTTTATCAGTCCGCATATCGTGCGTGCCAGTGTCGTTTTTCCTGTTCCATTCGCACCGGTAATTGCGATGATTTCTCCACCGCTTGCGGTGAAAGATATATTTTGCAGGATGCTCTTCTCGCCATATTTGACATGGATATCTTTTAATTCCAAGGTGTGTTCGGAAATTTTTTTACCATTGGTATTTGTTTTTATTTCAGAAAGATTTCGACACCTGAGTCCCATATTTTGTATTTGTTCAACCGGAAGCCTGCAAAAATCCTGTATACTCATATCCTTAAAAATCTGACCATCCTGCATTAAAATGACTCTGTCTGCAATATCTGTTAAGTACCACAAGCGATGTTCTGCAATGATAATTGTTTTGCCCTGCTGTCTTATTTTTTCTATCAGTTTTTTCAGTTCAAGCACAGAATGAAAATCCAGATTAGAGGACGGCTCATCCAACACAAAAATATCCGGATTCGTGGCATACACAGACGCAAATGCAATTTTTTGTTTTTCCCCTCCGGAAAGTTCAAAAATACTGCATCCTTTTAATTTTTCTATATGCAAATCTTTAACAACTCTTTCAAGCTGTTGTTTTAATTCTTTCGTCTCAAGCATTCTGTTTTCCAGTCCGAAAACAATTTCACTATCTGTATCTGTGTTGAAAAATTGTGTTCTCGGATTTTGAAAAACTGTGCCGACACTATCGGAAAGAGTTGAAATTTCGGTTTCGCCAACATTCATTCCTTTTACAGTTACTTTGCCTGAAATATTTCCTACAAAAAAATGAGGAATCAGTCCATTTACTAATCTCGTAAGAGTCGTTTTTCCACATCCAGATGCACCGCATAAAAGAACACATTGTCCCTTTGGAATATTTAAGTATAGTTCCCGTAAAGAATTTTGTTCCATATCCTTGTAGGAAAAAGAAAGTTTTATAAATTCAATCAAGGAAATACACCTCCTCGTAAAAAATCAAAAAATATCATGCAAATAATCCCTATATAAACTGTTACAATCAGAGCATCATGGATCGAAAAACAAACTTTTTCCATACAGCTGCGTCTTCCGGCATGATCAATCCCTCTGGTAATTGCGGCTTGCGTGATTTCATCAGAAATTTTGGAAGCAGATACCAGCATTGGTACATATACATACTCCATTATTTTGACCGGATGGCGTAAAAATCCTGTAAAAGAAGCAGTTATCCCTCGAAGAGCCACAGCGTCCTTAATATAGTTCCATTCTTCAGCCATTGTCGGAAAGTATCGCAGTGTAACAGAAAGCGCAATCGTAAAACCTTTAGACAAATGCAATCGACTGAATGCAGCTAAAAAAGCACTTACCTTTGTCGTGCGTATTAAAAATGCACCAAGCATAAAACAAGGAATCAGTTTTCTTATATAGACATCAAACATATATATGATGCCCCCGATCGTAACGGGTAATTTTAATATCACAAACAGCTGTACCAGCAATAACACAATAAAGAGAATTCCGTATCTTGAAGCAGTGCGGAACTCTTTCGCCTGCAAGAGCAGAAATACGGGGATTGCTGTGAAAAGGCATTCTATGACGATACTTTTATTCAGAAAAACGGAAATACTGGTTATTGATAAAATCAGAAGTTTTGTTCTGGGATCCAAAATCATCTATATAATCCCCACTTTTTCAAAATGTTTTTTCAATAATTTTTTACCAATAAAGCCTCCGATTATGGCACAAATAATTGTTCCCAAAATCATTAGAGGGATAACCCACCAATTTATTCTGATCGCATTGATAATTCCTTCAAAAGAAGAAACGTCTCCTTTTCTACGCATGAATTCATCAAACTGTGCAGGCATGATAGCCATAGGGATATAGGCTCCCATTGGAGACAGCGCAAACACGCAATAGGCAAGTAAATTCTTTCGGAATGATTTGAAATTTCCTGATTGGCAAATAAAGTCCGCAATAAATCCAAATATGATAAAAAATACCGACATCATCCAAAACATACCAGTAACAAATAACAGGATTCCGGCAAGAATACCAAGTATGGCAAGCGACCCGCGCTTCGGTATTTTAGCGGTATATAACATAAAAACACTACCTGCAAATAAAGCGACTATCATAGGCATAAACGGAAAAGTTGCAGGTGTCATCTGTGCGATGCCGCCTATCACAAATGCAATGACAAAATAAATAAGCGAAAAAATACCTATGGAAATATAATCTCTTGTCAATAATTTGTTTTCATTTTTCATAATAAGTACATCCTTTCCAACATAAATGTTAGCCACGTCTAACCTAAATACAAAAATTTTTACAGCTTATGTAAGCCGTAAAAGTCCCTCCCATCCGGAATTAAAAAAAACAGCAAGTTCTTCAACATATTTAATCGCCTGTTCTCTCGTCATATCATGAACAATTGTTTCAAATGCAGCTGTAAAATATGCACTGGTAATCATGTGATGTAAATCATGACTGACACTTCCTATTATTTTGCCTTTTTCTTTAAGAATAGCGTAGTATTTTTCTGTACGGGATACTTCCAATTCTACAAGCTCATGAATATAATTTTCATATTTTGTGCCCTCAGAACAGCAAAGGACAAGCTTGAATTCTTCAAAATAATCATAAATATAATTCACAAAATGCAGAAGATATTTTGTAGACAGCTCTCTGCTTTCCGAAGTTTTATTTTCGGGAATTAAATCAAAATGGGCATCTTGTGCAGCTCTGAATTGTTCTGTCAAACCATCCGCCGCCTCAGAAACAAGTGCTTCAAATAAAGCTGCTTTGTCCGGATAATATCCATAAAAAGCACCTTTGGTAAATCCTGCTTCCGCTACAATTTTTCTGAGGGACGCATCCTTAAATCCCTTTGCTAAAAATTCCCGTTTGCCAACTTCTAATATTTTTTGTTGCGTTGCTGATATTTTCATTAAATACCTCCTCACTAATATACCAACGGTATATACCACTGGTATATTAACATAGTTTTTATTCTTGGTCAATATAATTTGAATAAATAAAACAGTTTATACCAATGTCGTTTTATTATCTTTTTTCTTTGCACTCTTTGGCAAAAGTGAATTTCCGTTGTTGTAGAGATTAAGGTATAAGTGGAATAGCAAGCATAGGAAAGGGGTACC
>DAISVU010000028.1:0-11856 GCA_036839975.1 Bacillota bacterium
CCGGGTAGTAGGAGAGTATTTTTCAAAGTGTAACATATGTCTTGACAGTTAAGATCTGTGCAAACAGGCAAAAATCCTTGACATTGACAGGTCCCTGCTGTATAATTATCTAGCGACTTTATAAGTATAAATAGATAGGAGCTTGCAACAAGGTCCTGATTTTGATTAGATGGAGGAAGGGAAATGAGAACAAAAATCACACTTGCGTGTACGGAATGTAAGCAGAGAAACTATGACACTATAAAAAACAAGCAGAACAACTCTGAACGTATCGAACTTCAGAAGTATTGCAAATTCTGCAAAAAGCATACACTTCATAAGGAAACTAAATAGAAGAGTAAAGAGGTAAGGGTAATGGCTAAAAAACAGAAGTCAGCTAACAGGAAAAAAAACATCGCAAAAGCGGATGCTTCTAGCGATATAAGAAGTAAAGCCAACCGTGTTGCTCGGCAGAGAAAAAAGAGAGGAAGTTTCAAGGAATATTTCAAAGGAGTAAGACTGGAAATGAAGAAAGTCGTATGGCCCACAAAAAATGAGTTGGCTTCATTTACAGGTGTAGTCCTTGTGACGTGCGTATTCTTTGCCTTGGCATTCTGGGCTATAGACACGGGATTTCTCGCTATACTCAAACGGGTACTTGGTTTTACACTGAACAGCGGGTCATAACATTTATCCCGAAGCTGCCGCGAGCAACTTTTGATTTGGCGCTTTGCAGCAGGTTACAAACTTATATAACTTAATGGGCATAGGCCGGTTACATTTAGATAAGGAAAGGAAAATGTCTGAAAACAAAGAAAAAGACAATGCCCCGATCAGGGATCTGGACGGACTCGAAGGTCTGAGAGGTGACGGTACTGCGCATTGGTATGTCATACATACTTACTCGGGTCACGAAAACAAGGTAAAGACAAATATAGAAAAGCTTGTGGAGAATCAGGGAATGGAAAATCTGGTTCTTGATGTTGTCGTGCCCACGGAAGACGAAGTGGAAATCAGAAATGGGCGGCGCAAGGTTAAGACGAAGAAGATGTTCCCGGGATATGTAATAGTTAAGATGATAATAACGAATGAATCCTGGTATCTTGTGCGTAACACACAGGGAGTTACCGGTTTTGTTGGAAATGGCGCAGACCCGGAGCCGTTAAGCACCGAGGATGTCAGAAGGATGGGGATAGAAAAAATATATATAGATCTCGATCTGAAGGAAGGCGATAGCGTAAAGGTAATAAATGGACCATTCGAAAACTTTATGGGCGTGGTCGAGGAAGTGAACGTGGAAAAACAGACTTTAAGAGCGAAGATTTCCATGTTTGGCAGAGAAACACCTGTAGAACTGGATTTTTCACAAGTGGATAAAATATAGAGTGGACTGAAAAAAGTAGCTCTGCTCAATTCACAGATGAAAAAAACAGAAGATACAGTGTTATATAAAAAACAAGAAAGAAAGGAGGATGCCATATGGCAAAAAAGATTGAAGGCTATATAAAACTTCAGATCCCTGCAGGAAATGCAAATCCGGCACCGCCTGTAGGACCTGCGCTTGGACAGCATGGGGTCAATATAATGGATTTCTGCAAACAGTTCAATGCGAAGACTCAGGATCAACCGGGAATGATTATTCCTGTAGTTATCACAGTTTACACGGACAGATCGTTTACTTTCATCTGCAAGACACCGCCGGCAGCAGTTCTTATAAAGAAACTTGCAGGTCTTGACAAAGCGTCAGACGAGCCTAACACGACAAAGGTGGCTGCAATTACACGAGCACAGGCGGAAGAGATTGCAAAGACAAAGATGGCCGATCTTAATGCGGCAGATATTGATGCGGCAATCGAGATGATCAAAGGTACTGCAAGAAGTATGGGAGTTACAGTAGAGGAATAAAAGGTGGGAGAACTGCGATTATTATAAGATGAGATCGTGCCGTTAAAACCACAGGAGGCAAAAAATGTCAAGGAAAAG
Organism: Bacillota bacterium; assembly: GCA_036839975.1. Lineage (GTDB taxonomy): Bacteria > Bacillota > Clostridia > Peptostreptococcales > Anaerovoracaceae > RGIG7111. The sequence goes on from DAISVU010000028.1 coordinate 1,963, forward strand.
TAAAAAGTACAATGAAGTAGCTAAGCTTGTTGACAGAACAAAACTGTATGACGTGGAAGAAGCTATGGAGCTGCTTGAAAAAACACACCATGTAAATTTCGATGAAACGGTCGAAGTACATGTGAGACTTGGTGTGGACGGAAGACATGCGGATCAGCAGGTAAGGGGCGCAATGGTGCTTCCGCACGGAACCGGTAAGGAGAAAAAAGTTCTGGTCTTTGCAAAAGGACCGAAAGCTACTGAGGCTGAACAGGCAGGAGCAGATTTTGTAGGTGCTGAAGAGATGGCTCAGAAAATACAGGGTGAAGGCTGGTTTGATTTTGATGTAGTTATCGCAACACCGGACATGATGAGGGTAGTTGGTAAGCTAGGTAGGCTGTTGGGACCTAAAGGCCTTATGCCTAACCCTAAATCGGGAACGGTTACCATGGATGTCGCAAAAGCTATCGAGGAAGTTAAAGCCGGAAAGGTTGAATACAGACTTGATAAGAGCAATATCATACATACGGCAATCGGCAAGACTTCTTTTGGAACTGAAAAAATTGGTGATAACTTCAAAGCACTAATGGAAGCTATACTTAAAGCAAAACCTGCGGCGGCAAGGGGTCAGTATTTCAGAAGTATTACAGTTGCTAACACAATGGGCCCCGGGATCAAGATAAATCCTGCAAAGATTACTCTGCAATAAGTGGCTGAAAACAACTAAAAAGTGAAAACACACCGTAGACAGCGGGTGCGAAATGCTTAATTTCCCGCCGAGGTACGATATAGAAATTATATTTGCCCTATCTGTCTGCGCAGATAAGGCATTTTATATTAGTACCGGACTACTATTAATCGCGGATGGCGGAAGCTGTCCAAAGAAAGGAGAAAAATATGTCAGTAGAATCTCATAGAGAGAAACAGCTAGTGATTGATGAGATAAAAGAGAAATTTGAGAAATCTACATCGGCAGTTGTAATAGACTATCTTGGCATAACGGTTGCACAGGCAGATGCGATGCGAAAGAAGCTTCGTGAAGCTGAAGTTGATTACACTGTTTACAAAAACACTTTGGCAAAAAGAGCTCTTGCGGATACTGATTATGCTAAGATCTCAGACGTTCTTACAGGACCGAGCGCATTCGCATTCAGTTATGATGATGCAACTGCACCGGCAAGAGTACTAAACAATGCAATAAAAGAATATCAGAAAATGGAGTTTAAAGCCGGCTTTGTGGAAGGTGAATATTACGATGCAGAAGCGCTTCAGACTATAGCAAGCATACCTTCAAGGGATGGTCTGATTGCAAAATTTCTGGGAAGCATACAGTCGCCGATATCCAAGTTCGTTCGTACGCTGTCGGCTATAGCAGGCGAAAAGCCTGTTGATGGCGAAGCTTCGGCGGAAAAAGTGCCGGCAGATGAAATGCCGGTTGAATAAAAAATGAATAGTAGTTTTTAATTTCAAATCTGAGAATAAACTTAGAAAAAGGAGAAAAAATAATGGATAAGGATCAAATAATAGAAGCGATAAAAGGAATGTCAGTACTTGAACTTAATGAGCTAGTAAAAGCATGTGAAGAAGAGTTCGGCGTGTCAGCGGCAGCACCGGTAGCAGTGGCGGCGGCAGCAGGCGGCGAGGCAACAGAAGGCGAAGAAAAGACAGATTTCGATGTAGTACTTGCAGAGATCGGCGGCGAAAAAATAAAGGTAATCAAAACTGTAAGAACGATTACTGGTCTCGGACTTAAGGAAGCAAAGGAACTCGTAGACGGAGCCCCTTCAACTGTGAAAGAGGCGTGTGAAAAGAGCGAGGCGGAAGCTTTCAAGGCTCAGCTTGAAGAAGTTGGCGCTACAGTGGAACTTAAATAGCAGTATCATGGAGCTGTAGCATCTTTTTATAAAAATAGTAAAGGAGACCCTATAATAAGGGTCTCTTGTTTATTGAATGAAAAAATGAATGCAACAGGTGCTCAATTTGCAACCGATAATAAAGATTGATAAAAACCTGTAAATTTCTTGACGGTTTGACACCATTGTGATATCATAATAGACTGCCATGAAAGTATAATCTGTTAGTTTTTTAAGGAGTGATAAACATGCCAAAACCTGTAAAATCAGGCAAGAAAGAGCGTATGACTTTTGCGAAGATCAAAGAGCCAGCAGAGATGCCAAATCTCATTCAGATCCAGACTGCGTCATACGATTGGTTTATAAATGAGGGATTAAAGGAGGTCTTTGAGGATATTTCACCGATAAAAGACTATTCTGATAATCTAGCACTTGAATTCATAGACTATTCACTGGACGAAGCACCAAAATACGGGCAGGAGGAATGCAAAGAAAGAGATGTAACTTATGCGGCGCCACTTAAAGTAAAAGTAAGACTGATTAACAAGGAAACTGGAGAAGTAAAGGAACAGGAAGTGTTCATGGGTGATTTTCCAAAGATGACGGAAAAGGGCACCTTTATATATAATGGCGCAGAGCGGGTTATAGTCACTCAGCTTGTTCGTTCACCCAGTGCATATTATGAAAGTCAGATTGATAAATCGGGCAAGACTCTTTATTCAACTACGGTGATTCCAAACAGGGGTGCGTGGTTGGAGTATGAGACTGATTCCAACGAGATTATTTTTGTAAGAGTAGACAGAACCAGAAAACAGCCTGCAACAACTCTTATAAGAGCCCTGGGTATAGGCACAGATCGGGAGATTATCGACCTGTTTGGGGAAGATGAAAGACTTTTGAGGACACTGGAAAGAGATACATCGGACAGCTTTGAAAGCGGTGTTCAGGAAATATATAAAAGGCAGAAGCCGGGCGAGCCGCCGACTGTGGAAAGTGCACGGGCGTATTTGAATGCTCTTTTTTATGATCCGACCAGATATGACCTTGCTAAAGTGGGAAGATACAAGTACAACAAAAAGCTTGGACTTTTTGGAAGACTGGCGGGCTCTGTCATTTCTGAAGATGCAGTTGATCCGAACACGGGTGAGATTATCGCGGAGAAAGATACCAGGATAGATAAGGAGACTGCAAGAACCATAGAAAACTCAGGACTTGACGCGATTTATGTATATGCGAAAAAAGAAGGAAGCGAAGCAAAGACAAAAGTTATAGGCAATAATTTTGTAGAAGTTTCTGCGTATATAGATATTGACCTTTCGGATACCAAGATACCTGAAAAAGTATATTATCCGGTATTAAAGGAAATACTTGATGAATGCGATACAAATGAAGAAATCAAGGATATGATGGTAAAAAGGAAGCGTGAGCTTTCTCCTAAGCATGTATTGCTTCAGGACATAATCGCTTCCATGAGCTATATATTAAATCTGCCGCACGGCATTGGAAATACTGACGATATAGACCATCTAGGCAACAGAAGACTGAGGACTGCCGGAGAGCTTTTGCAGAACCAGTTCAGAATCGGCCTTTCAAGGATGGAAAGAACAGTAAAAGAGAGAATGACCACTCAGGACATTGAGATCACTACGCCGCAGGCGCTTATGAATATTCGACCTGTAACGGCAGCAATTAAGGAATTTTTCGGCAGCTCACAATTGTCTCAGTTCATGGATCAGACAAATCCGCTTGCGGAACTTACGCATAAAAGAAGACTTTCTGCTCTGGGACCGGGCGGTCTTTCACGAGAAAGAGCTGGATTTGAAGTCAGAGATGTGCACCATTCGCACTATGGCCGAATGTGCCCCATAGAGACACCGGAAGGGCCTAATATAGGACTTATCGGATCACTGACGACTTATGGAATGGTAAATGAATACGGATTTATAGAAACACCGTATAGAATAGTAAGAAACGGTATTGTTACAGATGAGATCGAATACCTGACTGCTGATGACGAGGAAGAGATGATCATCGCGCAGGCAAATGAACCGATAAATGCAGAAGGTCATTTTGTGAATAATAGAGTGGCATCAAGAGGTGTTGGCGGAGATATAGACCTGGTGGATAAAGAACGCATCGACTATATGGATGTATCTCCTAAACAGGTAGTATCCGTAGCAACGGCGATGATACCGTTTTTGGAAAACGATGATGCAAACCGCGCGCTGATGGGATCAAATATGCAGAGGCAGGCGGTGCCGCTTCTTGTGACAGAAGCTCCTGTTGTGGGAACGGGAATGGAATATAAGGCGGCTAGAGATTCGGGCGTTGTGCTCCTTGCAAGGAATTCAGGCACAGTTGAATACGTGGATGCTGAAAAAATAGTTGTGAAACGTGACAGTGATGCAGGTACAGACGGATCTGACAAGGATACGTACTTTATGCTGAAGTTCAAACGTTCAAACCAGGGAACATGTATTAATCAGCGGCCTATAGTTTCCCACGGTGAACATTTGGACAAAGGTGAAGTCATTGCAGACGGGCCTTCGACAGATCAGGGAGAAATAGCACTTGGCAAAAACCTTCTCGTCGGCTTTATGACATGGGAAGGGTATAACTATGAGGACGCTATAGTACTAAATGAAAAATTAATTATGGAGGATGTTCTGACATCGCTACATATTGAAGAATATGAAGCTGAAGCGAGAGATACAAGGCTAGGACCTGAAGAGATAACAAGAGATATCCCAAATGTCGGTGAAGATGCTCTTAAAGACCTTGATGAGGAAGGAATCATAAGAATCGGCGCTAAAGTCACATCGTCTGATATTCTCGTGGGGAAGGTCACCCCTAAGGGGGAAACTGAACCCACTCCGGAGGAAAATATACTTAACGAACTATTTGGAGACAAGGCGAGAGAGGTGAGAGATACTTCGCTCAGAGTTCCGCACGGAGAAACAGGAATCGTAGTGGATATAAAGATATTTTCGAGAGATAATGATGATGAGTTGCCACCGGGCGTAAACAAACTTGTCAGATGTTATGTTGCGACTAAAAGAAAGATAAGTGTAGGAGACAAGATGGCAGGACGTCATGGAAACAAGGGTGTAATATCCAGGATACTTCCTGAAGAAGATATGCCTTTCCTTGAAAACGGACAGTCACTTCAGCTCATGCTCAATCCTTTGGGTGTTCCTTCACGAATGAATGTAGGGCAGGTACTTGAGGTGCATCTCGGACTCGCAGCCAAGACGAAAGATTGGTATATCGCGACGCCTGTATTTGACGGCGCGAATGAAAACGACATAATTGAACTGCTGAAAGGATGCGGCTACGATGAGAGCGGTAAACTTATTTTGAGAGATGGAAGGACAGGTGAAGAATTTGACAATCCGATTACGGTAGGTTATATGTATATGCTTAAGCTGCATCATTTGGTAGATGACAAGATCCATGCGAGAAGTACGGGACCGTACTCACTCGTCACACAGCAGCCGCTCGGAGGTAAAGCCCAGTTTGGCGGACAGCGTTTTGGAGAAATGGAAGTGTGGGCATTGGAAGCTTACGGCGCAGCATATACCCTTCAGGAAATTCTTACAGTCAAATCTGATGACGTTGTTGGACGAGTAAAGACTTATGAAGCGATTGTCAAAGGAGAAAACATTCCTGAACCGGGTATTCCGGAATCGTTCAAGGTGCTTATCAAAGAACTGCAGTCACTCGGACTGGATGTAAAGGTCCTTGCAGACAATGATGAGGAGATCGAGATAAAGGAGCAGACAGGTGCGGATACATTTGCTGGTGTTGAAAAGATGATAGATGGTAGAAACGCTGCGGCCAGAGAAGAGCAGGAACGCAGTGAACAGATGTATAAAAGAACAAGACTGTATGAAGGATATGAGCTTGATGCGGAAGGCTTTATACAACTGGAGAATTCTGAGAATGACCTTGATGACGATCTTGAATCCGACGATGAAGATACCGAGCCGGCAGACGAAGAACTTGACGATAATCTGCTGGAAGAAGCAATAGAAGAAGACAATACAGATGCTGATATTGATGACATCGATGATGCCAGTGATGATCAGTAACAGATCAGTAGGGGAGGATAATCAGTGAACAATAATACAAATAGTAATTATGAATTGAACAACCTTGAGTCACTGCAGATAGGCATGGCATCTACTGAAAAGATACTTGGATGGTCTCACGGTGAAGTAAGCAAACCCGAAACAATAAACTACAGAACGCTTAAGCCGGAGACGGACGGCCTTTTCTGCGAAAAGATATTCGGACCTACAAAGGACTGGGAATGTAAGTGCGGTAAGTACAGAAAGATCAGATACAAAGGCATTGTATGTGATAGATGTGGAGTGGAAGTTACCAAGGCTAAGGTAAGAAGAGTCAGGATGGGACATATACAGCTGGCTGCACCCGTATCACATATATGGTATTTCAAAGGCATTCCAAGCAGGATGGGCCTTGTATTGGACATCTCACCAAAAAATCTTGAGAAAGTGCTTTACTTTGCATCGTATATAGTAATGGACCCGGGCGATTCCGGGTTTGCATATAAAGAGATTATCAGCGAGATGGAATATAGAGATGCAAAAACGCGCGGCATTGAATTTGAAGCGCAGATGGGCGCGGAAGCTATAAGGAAACTGTTGGAAACTGTAGATCTTGAAGAACTTTCCAAAAGCATGAGAGAAGATTTGAAAAATGCGACAGGGCAGAAGAAGATAAAGATCGTAAGAAGGCTTGAAGTTATAGAAGCGTTACGGCTTTCGGGCAACAGACCTGAATGGATGATACTTGAAGTTATACCTGTAATACCGCCTGATCTGAGGCCTATGGTACAGCTTGATGGCGGAAGGTTTGCGACGTCAGATTTAAATGATTTATACAGAAGAGTAATAAACAGAAACAACAGGCTAAACAAGCTGCTTGATCTTGGAGCGCCTAATATCATCGTAAGAAATGAAAAGAGGATGCTTCAGGAAGCTGTTGATGCTTTGATTGATAACGGTCGAAGAGGCAGGCCTGTAACCGGTGCGGGATCAAGACCGCTGAAGTCGCTTTCCGACATGCTGAAAGGCAAGCAGGGAAGATTCAGACAGAATCTTCTGGGCAAGCGTGTAGACTATTCCGGGCGTTCGGTAATCGTAGTGGGACCTGAACTGAAATTTTGGCAGTGCGGACTGCCCAAGAAGATGGCGCTTGAGCTTTTTAAGCCGTTTATTATGAAGAAGCTCGTTGAACAGGGCGACTCCTATAATATCAAGGGTGCAAAGAGGATGGTCGAAAAAGTGAGACCTGAGGTATGGGATGTGCTTGAGGAGGTAATACAGGAGCACCCGGTAATGCTAAACAGAGCTCCTACACTTCACAGACTTGGCATTCAGGCGTTTGAACCGGTACTGGTCGAAGGTAAGGCCATAAAACTGCATCCACTTGTATGTACCGCTTTTAATGCCGACTTTGACGGAGACCAGATGGCAGTGCATGTGCCTATTTCAGTTGAAGCTCAGGCAGAGGCGAGGTTCCTAATGCTTTCAGCCAACAACATACTCGCACCGAAGGACGGATCACCGATAACGACCCCGACACAGGATATGATTCTTGGGAGTTATTATTTGACACATCCGGGTACAGCGGACAGAAGCACAGCGACAGAAAAAGGTGACGGCAAGATATTCACGGATATAGATGAAATGACACTTGCCTACCAAAACGGGGATGTTGGACTTCATGCAAAGGTTAAGGTTAGAATGTTCGCTCCTGACGTAGATAGAGGAAAACTGGTCGAATCGACCGTGGGAAGATTTTTATTCAATCAGAAAATCCCACAGGATCTGGGATATGTAAACAGAGATGAAGACCCGTATTCACTGGAAGCAGATTTCCTGTGTGACAAAAAAGCATTGGGCGATATAATAGACAGATGCTACAGGGTACATGGAAATACGGGTACAGTCCTTATGCTGGACAACATTAAGTCGATGGGCTTTCATTATTCGACCATCGGCGCCATTACGATAAGCATGGCGGATATGGAAATACCGGAAAAGAAACAGGATATCCTGGGTCGGGCGGATGCCGAGGTCACAAAATACGAGAAAGCTTACCGAAAGGGTTTGGTATCAAACCAAGAAAGATACAATAAAGTAATAGACATATGGACAGAAGCAACTGAAGAGGTTGCGGATGCGCTTATGGATTCGCTGTCCGATCTTAACAACCTGTATATCATGGCTAACTCAGGCGCCCGGGGCAGCAAGAACCAGATTAAACAGGTGGGTGGTATGAGAGGGCTTATGGCAAATGCTTCAGGAAAGACTATAGAAGTCCCTATAAAGGCGAATTTCCGTGAAGGGCTGTCAGTACTGGAATACTTCATATCGACTAACGGAGCAAGGAAAGGCCTTGCTGACACGGCGTTAAGAATAGCCGACTCCGGATATCTAACGAGAAGGCTTGTCGATGTATCACACAATGTCATAGTTAGAGAATTTGATTGTGGAACAGATGAGGGCATACTTGTAAGAGCTTTTACTGACGGAAAGGAAACTATAGAAGAATTAAGCCTACGAATAATCGGCAGAACCGCTGCACAGGATGTGACAGATCCCGAAACCGGTGAAGTGATAGTTGAACAGAATGAGGAAATATCTGAAGAAGAGGCAGCGCAAATTGAAGCGGCAGGCATTGAAGAAGTTGCTATCAGATCGGTAATGACCTGTCACAGTAAACACGGCATATGTGCAAAGTGTTATGGCAGAAACCTTGCAACGGGTGAAAGTGTAAACATCGGAGAATCTGTCGGCATTACTGCTGCACAGTCGATCAGTGAGCCGGGTACTCAGCTGACGATGAGAACGTTCCATACAGGCGGGGTAGCGGGCGCAGATATCACATCAGGACTTCCGAGAGTCGAAGAACTTTTTGAGGTCAGAAAGCCAAAGGGTATTGCTGAGATCTGCGAAGCCGACGGAACTGTAATGTCTATAGAACCCCGAGAAGACAATAAGACAGAAGTAGTTGTTGTCGGTGAAGAAGAAAAGACATATGTTGTTCCATACGGCTCCAGGCTGAGTGTGAATGTGGGAGATTTCATTGAAGCGGGGGATAATATAACTAAAGGACCGCTCGACCCAAAAGATCTTTTAAGACTCAGAGGTGCTGAAGGTGTATATCAATATCTAATAAAGGAAGTGCAGAGAGTTTACAAGACTCAGGGTGTTGATATCAATGACAAGCATATAGAGGTGATTGTAAGCCAGATGCTTTCAAAATATAAGATAGAAGATTCGGGTGATACGAATTTACTGCCTGGAGGAATGTACAGCAAATATGAGATAGATGACGCTAATGAAAAGGCGATAGAGGCAGGTGGGGAGCCGGCATATGGAAAAAACCAGCTGCTCGGTATCACTAAAGCCTCACTGGCAACAGAGTCATTCCTTTCGGCGGCATCATTCCAAGAGACTACAAGAGTTCTGACTGATGCGGCAATAAAAGGTAAACATGACAGACTGCAGGGGCTTAAGGAGAATGTAATAATCGGCAAGCTGATACCTGCCGGAACAGGTATGAAGAGGTATAAGAATGTGGAGCTTGATTATGGTATCAATACAGCATTGATGGAAGCGTATGTCGAAATGCTGCAGCAGCAGAAAGAGGAGGAAGAGACTGTAGAGGACTTTTCAAAATTGGGAACTTTTGTTGATGGTGCCGAAACCTATGATAATGAAGATGTTTTGGAAAGAACGGAAGCTTTTGAGGACTCGGAGACTTTGGAAGACGCTGAAGAGCTTACAGACGCGGAAACCGCAGAGAGTCCTGTAACATACATTGACTTGGAACCTGAAGAAGATACTGAAGATTCTGAGAATGTGGATACATTTGTAAATGAAGCGTCCGAAAATGAATTTGAAGAAATCTCGGAAGATACAGATATGGCAGAGTAGAATGCCGCTGTATAATAAAGCAATGGTGTTGAACAATAATGTAATGTGATAAGACATATGTTACAGAAATAGATAAAAAAAGAGAGATACTT
>DAISVU010000029.1:0-10397 GCA_036839975.1 Bacillota bacterium
GCATAAGGCAGCCGGGATTGGACATGAAAAGATAGCTATATAAATATGATTTAACAGATCATCTATATAAGCATAGAAACATGTAAATAGAACATATTCCCTTTAATAATGCTTTATCATAATAAAAAATGAACACGATGATACCTCCTTTGATACCGCCATGTTTTTTCGTAAGTTATGATTGATTTTGAGTCTTCACTCCCTTATTCAAGCAGAATAATATAGGCGGTTTAATATTATATATTCTATCTTTTGCATAAATGGTTCTCTCCTTAAATAAAATAAGCCGGTAATTACAGTTTCGTAGCTGTAAATCACCGGCTCTGTGTCTTTGCATCTGGCTCTTTGATAACTGATACATTAAATTGTTTGACATTGATTAAAGATTCTTGTTTGCATTTCGGACAAAACAAGGGAAAGCTTTTTAACTCTGTATCGCTTCTGATTTGCAATCGTGTTTTATTTCTGCAAACAGGGCAGAGTAACCATTGCCTTTTAACTTTTTTATTCTTCATTGCGTAATCCTTCTACGTTCATTTTATAAGCTCATATATCTTATCGTTAGATTAATCTATAAATTCATTTTTATCATCGCCATGATATAAATTACATTGTGTCCAATACGAGCTCGCTTTGCATTTTTCTTAGAAGTCTGTATTCACGCATAAGCAGGATGACAGCGATAAAAAGGATAACTATATCGTTCAGCGGAAGAGCAAGCCATACTCCCAAGACATTCCCTCTCATCAAGACAGGAAGCAAAAGAACCATAGGAACCACCAAAACTAACTGGCGAAATACGACAATGAAACCGGCCAGTTTTGCTCGCCCAAGTGCTTGAAAATAGGTAAGTGTCATAATCAGCAGACCGTAAGTAAAAAATGCACAAAACATCAAACGGTATAATGAAATTCCTGATTCAACAATATCTGATTCTGTAATAAATGCCGACAATATTTGATTTGGAAAAAGCTCAATTACGGCAAAGAATATTCCGGAAAGGACAGTAGAGCCAATAATGAAGATGTTAGTAAGCTGTTTTACTCGCGTATAATTTTTTGCCCCGTAATTCGTGCCGACAGCAGGCTGCAGACCTTGACTCATCCCCCAAATGGGAACGAAAGCAAGCTGCATAACACGCTGAGAGGCACCCATCAATGCAATTTGCGTTTCTCCTCCATATTTTACCGCTGTATTATACACCACTGTCATCTGTATCAACATCATGACCTGCATAAACATGGCACTGACTCCGACAGAGAGAATTTCAGGAATCAAATCTTTTGCCGGACGCACCCCATGAAAACGAACGATAGGACTCTTTTTCAGAAAGTAAATAAGGGTGACAGTAGCTTGGAAAAACTGGGAGATAACTGTTGCAATCGCCACAGCCTGAGGTCCCCTTTCAGGAAAAATTATAATAAGGATCGGATCTAAAACGATATTTAATATCGCGCCACCGGCCATGATTACCATGGCAAGACCCATCCGACCCTCTCCACGTATAACCATATTGGCACTTTGCATGAAGTTGACAAAAATAGAACCCAAAAATACGGTGCGCAGATATACCACACCCATCTCCAGAACAGCTCCCTCTGCACCAGAAAGACTCAGCAAAATAGGAGCAAAAGTAATTCCCGCCACCATGCTGATAGATGAAAGTAACAGCACGAGAAAAGTAAGATTTCCCATAATTCTGTTTACTGTGTCCATATCTTTTTTCCCAATGGCACGGGAAAGTACCGAGCTGGAGCCTATACCTATCAAAACGGCAATGCCATTATTGATAAGGACAAAAGGTGATGCAGCCGAAACTGCACTCATGGCAGATGTTCCCACCATCTGCCCAACATAAATTGAATCGACGAAGGCATAAAGCCCTACCACAAACTGTCCCAAAATTGCAGGAAGCGATAATGTTATCATTAGCTTCCATGGATTTTCCGTCAATAGACGCTCTCTTACATCTGTCATTTGTATAATCTCCTTTGTTTAACTGTTTATCTTGAGTTTGCCTTCTCCTTCATCTTATGTGACTATCAATATTGCTTAATCCAATTCAGCACAATATTTTGAAAATCTATGGGAGCTTCAGCAAACATGAAATGTCCACAATTTTTGATTTGCTGCAATTCTGAGTTTAGAAATAAACGATTGAGCTTTTGTGCTGTATCAATTGTAGTAAGAGGATGTTCGTTTTTTTCACCAACCAAAATCAGAGTTGGAATATCTAATCCCCGTACCATTGTGGAAATATCATTTTTTGCTCCACCTACATGAGCACTCACCGAATAAGATGTTACAGTATTTGAAAAGATGTTTTTTGCTTGAGTGTTATAAAAATATCCACCAAGAAAAGCATCTATATTCTCCATATACCATTTATTTGCATCGATCTGATTTTTTGGTGGAAGTCCTGTTTTCAAAAATGCAAATGTGTTCTGTGGTTTATAATCCGTATAAACAGAAGATATTAAAACCAATCCCTCTAGTGAAGTTTCGTATTTTGCGGCATATTCCATAGCAATAAGTCCACCAAAAGAATGTGCTAAAACAATGACATTCCTATCGGGGAAAAAGTAATCTTTAATTGCCTTGCACTCGTCAGCAAACTTGCTTGTGCTGTAATATGATAATTCTTTTTTTATTTGTGAACGCCCGCATCCTCTGGCATCGTAAAATAAAAGAGGATGGTCAATAGATAGAAATCAAAGTGAATCTTCCATGTAATCCGAAGATAAACCACTGCCTCCGGCAATCACTATAATTGGCTTTTTATCTGAATCTTCATTCAGAAGTTCAAACCAAAGTTTGAAGCCATCGATTTCTAAATAATCACCATAGTCTATTTCAAGAGCTTCCCGTTCCGCAGCAAAAGGTGGCATCGTTCGATATGAGATAAACTTACTTATACCAAAGAACAATGCCGCGATAATGCCGATAGAAATAATCCATACAACAATTTTTCTCTTTTTGCATTGTATATTTTTTGTACTCATTCGATACTCCAGTTTCGTGCCTTGGCTTGCTCCGCAATCATGCGAGCATACCAGCCATTTTGTGCTAACAGTTGCTCATGATTTCCCTGTTCACGGATTCTCCCCTTGTCCAGCACAAGGATTTGGTCGGCGCCGATAATCGTGTTCAGACGGTGAGCGATGACGATTACCGTTTTGTCTTTCATCAGCGCGTCCAATGCCTTGTGAATTTCTTTTTCGTTGTCCGCATCCAGACTGGAAGTGGTTTCGTCAAGTAAAACGACGGGTGCATTTTTAATCAAAGCGCGGGCGATGGAAATCCTTTGTTTTTCCCCTCCGGAAAGTGTATTGCCGCCTTCACCCACCATCGTATCGTAGCCGTCCGGCAGTGCGGAAATAAATTCGTGACACTGTGCCGCCTTTGCCGCTTCGACAATTTCCTTCATCGTAGCGTTCGGCTTTCCGACGCGGATATTGTTTGCAATGGTATCGTGTAGAAGATATACATCCTGAAAGACAATAGCGATATTCTCAGCGAGTGTATCCGGCGATTGTTCTCGAATATCGCAGCCTCCGATGGTAATCGTGCCCTTCGTCACATCCCAAAACCGTGAAATCAGACTGATAATTGTGGTTTTACCGCTGCCGGACGGACCGACCAAAGCCGTGGTCGTTCCGGGTTTTACAGAAAAAGAGACATCATGTAGCACAGGAACATTTTTCTCGTATGAAAAATCTACATGAGAAAAACTGATGTCAAATGCTTTGAGCTGTACCGCATCGTCACGATACGATAGGGGCTCCTCCTGACGAGCCGCCAAGATATTTTCTGCCGCCTTACTCAAATATTTTAATTCCGGGTACAGACTGCCCAGTGTCGCCATCATGCTGGAGAGAGAAACGCCGATCATCAGAAGAGCGACCATCCGGTTTGTGTCAATCACTCCCGATTGATACAAACCGGGAGCCAAAATCAATGCGGCAGGAAGAATCAACGATGTCACAAAGCCAAAGGAAACGGAGAACGGCATAATCGCAAGCTCCAATTTTACAGAATCTCTTTTTAAGGTGGTAAAGCTGTCATCCAATCGTTCAAATTTTTCTCCGGTCAAATTATAGAGCCTAAATGTCTTGATCCCGTTAATGTATTCCACGATTCGAGAAATCACTCGGTTGATACTCGTGCGCTGATTGCCGCCGTACTTCTGAGACATTTTTCCGCTGAGCTGCATCAAGGGAAAAGCAATTAGAATCAGCACGGTAGCAGTCAATCCGAATTGCCACGAAACCATGAAGGCAAACAAGAGCGTCAAAGCACTGAAAAACAGCACTTTAATTAAGCTTGCCAAAGAATGGGTTAAGATCTGTTCAAAGTCCGTAATATCGGTTGTCAATGTGCTCATCAGTCGTCCAATGCTGTTCTTGTTGAAATATCCGAGATTTAAGCTGCGGATATGGTCTCCGAGGAAAAGACGCTGTTGTGCCGAAATATCCGCACCCCGATATTGAACTTGTGTATAGTTTATAGAAAAGAGGATCGCACGCACCAAAAACAGAATCCCGAGGACAATGCTGTATAAAGTCAGTTTTTCCACTGTAAAGATGCCGCCGATCAGTTCAATAATCGTCAATATCATCGTGCTGAACATCCCCATGTGAAGCAAAGCGTCCACGCAGGACAATGCAACCGGTAAATACAAAGATCTGCTGTTTTTGCCGGCGACCTGTTGAATCATTTTGAATATATACATCATATGGCTACCTCCTGAGTATAGCTTTTCCACATATCAGCATATCGCCCGTTTTCGGACAGGAGCTCATCATGCTTTCCTTTTTCTGAAAGCTGTCCTTCGTGGAATACGCAAATCTGATCCGCCCCGGTAATTGTATGAAGCCGATGAGCGATCATAATGGTTGTTTTCCCCTTCAACAAGTGTGACAGGGCAAGCTGGATCTTATGCTCATTTTCCAAATCTGCAAAGCTTGTTGCCTCATCAAAGATAATGATGGGCGAATCCTTTAAGATTGCTCGTGCAATACAGATACGCTGCTTCTCACCTCCGGATAATTTCACTCCGTCCTCGCCCAGCTTGGTTTGGTAGCCGTTTGGAAGACTCATAATAAAATCATGGATTTGCGCAGCCTTAGCGGCATCCTCCACTTGTTGGCGAGTAGCATTTTTGTTTCCTATGGCGATATTCTCATGAATGCTGTCGTGCAAAGTAAAGGTTTCCTGAAAGACGAAGGATACCAAGTCCATCAGATTTTCATTTTTCAGATCCAAAATATTCTTGCCGTCGATGCAAATTTTTCCGTCGGTGACTTCCCAAAATTTGGGAATCAGCTGTGCGGCGGTCGTTTTTCCTGCTCCGGAAGCTCCCACAAAAGCGGTTAGACTGCCCGCAGGCATGGTGAGGTTGATATTTTTTAGCACGTCGGACTTATCATAGCGGAAAGTAACATTCTCAAAGCTTACGCCATGAGGCTGTGTGCGGTCTAGTGTACTGTCTCCCTCGGTCGTGCAAGGCAACTCCATGATGTCCTGTATCCGTCCCACGCCGCTCATGATCTGACTGAACATCATGGCGAGGTTTAACAAATTCAGCAAGCCGGAGAGAAATACTATGCTCATAATCATAAAGTAAAGGTAATCTTGCTTAGGTAGTGTTCCACGGAAGTAGAGCATACCGCCCAATGGCAGTGCAAATAGGATTCCGCTTTCTACGAGAGCGACGAAAAGTCCATAGGTATAGCCCTGACTCTTGGTGCATTGCTTCCAAAAGGCGTTGTATTCATCTACGGTGCTTGCATAATCACGATAGCTCTCTGCCGTCATATTATAGGCTTTCATAACAGGCATTCCGTTGATAAACTGCATGATTGCCGTGTTCAATTTTTCCAACAGACGATGATAGGTCGGCATTTGCTTGCCGGTAATCGCCATAGCCGTGCCTTGGATGATGAGCCCCAATATCACCGGAACCAGAAGAGATAAGGACATCGGGATATTGATTGTCAGCAGGTGAATAAAGACAATGATCGGCACGCAGATGGCTGCGGTCACATCCGGAATCTGATGAGCCAAGAATTTTTCAATCCGTTCCACATCCTCAATGATGACTTTTTTGATTTCTCCCGAAGCATGATCTGTAAAGAATCCCAAGTTTATCTTCGCAATATGACGGCTAATTTGCACGCGAACATTGTAAAGCGTATTAAAAGCTCCAACGTGAGAAAATGTTCCCGAAATGATGGAGAAAATAAACTTCCCAAGGATCGATACTGTGGCAATCAGACCATAGTGCAGGGCATTTCCTTCACCACCCAGCAAAACCAGAATACTTCGGTACACCATAACATAAGGCAAAAATGTACATAATGCACTGGCTATTCCAAACAACGCAGATACAAATAGATGTAATTTGTATTTCCCGGCCAGTTGCATTAGGTAAGCAGCGCCGGATTTTCTTTTCTTTTCCATATTTCCTCCTGTTATTCCCGCATGGCAGCCATTAGCTTCGCCGCCTCCTCAATTTGAAAATCATCAATTAAAGTACCATTACGGATCACCAGAGCCCTGCTACAAGTGGCAAGAGCACATTCCAGATCGTGGGTAATCATAAGGATGATGTGTCCCTTTGCCGCAAGTGCGTGAAGCTGCTCACTTACAGCGTGCATATTGCGACCATCCAGACCGCTGGTAGGTTCATCCAAAACAATCACCGGAGCTTCATTCAAAAGCGCGATCGCCAAGGCAAGACGCTGTTTTTGTCCACCTGATAGGGTAGCCGGGTGACGCTCTGAGAATTCATCTAAATTCAGGAGCGCCAACAGCTTATTCGCCCGCTGCATCAAAGCGGATGTCTCCTTTTTGCCGATCAAAAGCTCATCGGTCAGACTTTCTCCAAACAGCTGACTGTCCAAATCCTGCATGATATACCAGATTAGTCCGCGTCGCTTGTTCTTTTTCATCGGTTTTTCCGCGAAACGAATCATACCTGCATCCTCCTGTAAAAGTCCGGACAGCAGTTTCCCAAGCGTACTTTTTCCCGCAGCGTTTGGACCGATTATTGCAACGATCTCTCCCGGTGCACAGGAAAACGAAACATTCGACAAGACCGATTGAGTTCCAAAATGCTTGCACAGATTCTCCACTTTCAGTACCGGACCGGATGCAGTTTCTTTATAGATCTGTGCAGAAATCGGCAAACGTAAAAGCTCCATACCGCGAAGCCCCCACTCCGAAATCTGTTCGTAGGATAATTCCTTCATTTCCTGCGGAGTCATTATGCTGATAATTTCGCCATTATTCATATAGACAAACCTATCCGCAATATCACGAAGATAGTAGAGTCTGTGCTCCGCAATCAGAATCGTTTTTCCTTGCTTTTTCAAAAGACGTACAAATGCAGCAAAATCCTCCGTGGCTCCCATGTCCAGATTGCCAGAGGGTTCGTCCATAACATAAATATCTGGGTCAATGGCCTCGGCGGAGGCGATTGCTACACGCTGACGCATACCGTAGGAAAGATACCTGACCTTTTGTTCTAACAGGTTTGTAATACTCAGCGTCTCCGCTGCACCCTGAACTCTTTTTACAATTTCATCATGGGAGATACCGTAATTTTCACAGCCGAAAGCAATTTCTCCGGCCACCTCATTGGCAAAGAATTGACTGCGTGGATCTTGAAATACATTCCCCACATATTTGCCGCGTTCCCAAGAGGGAATTTCATTCATGTTTTTTCCGAAAAGTTTGACTTCGCCACTCAATTCTCCTGTAAAAAAATATGGAATCAAACCATTTATTACGCGGGTTAGCGTACTCTTCCCACTGCCGGATGGACCTGTAAGTACAATGACCTCTCCCGGTCTTATGTTGAGATTGATATTTTTTAACTGGTCATCTGTGCTTGTATAAGAAAAGCTGAGATTTTTTATTTCAATTGTCGGATTCAATTTCTCACCTCACAATAAGATACATATTATCGCTGTTGATACAAACAAAACGATCATAATGCCGTCGCTTACAGCCATTTTATTCAGATAGTAACCCTTTTTCTTATATGGGCTCTCAATCCCACGGACAACACTGGATGCGGCAAGTTCGTCCGCAATTTTTAGCGAACGAAAGACCATAGGTACAATCACATACTCAAAGGTATTAAGAGGATGTAAGATGACTTGAAAAGGAGAACGCATAAGTCCTCGTGTTTTCATAGCGTCCAGCACATCGGAAAACTCCGAAGCGACCGTAGGAATAAAACGCAAGATAACAATCACCGTCAACCTTATAGAGGATGGCAACGGCAGTTGCCGAAGCGCTGTTGTGAGTTTGCCAGACGGTGCCTGTGAAAGCAGGTAGACCGCCATAAAAACGGGAATCAACTCAATCAGAAAGGTAAAGAGCATTGGAGAGGGTATATTGATCCCATATCGCACATTGAAAATGAGCCATCCGTAGCTGATGAGAAAAGAGATTAAAAACTTTAATCCCGTTTTTAAGCATCCGAATATCGCCATCACCAAAAACAACGCAGTCGTATAAGCAATATGCAGCCACATATTTTTGCAGAAAAAGGCTACGGTACAAACACAGATGGACAGTATCAGCAATGTAAAAATATTGACACGGCGAATTATTTTTCCGTTGTTTATTATTTCCCCCATTACTTCACGATCCCGGCTTTTTGAAAATGGCGTTTCAAAATCCGCTGTCCGAAGAGGCAACCGAGTAAGGCAAGAACCACCGTGATAGCGCAGGCTCCAATCATGTGCCACGGATTGGAGAGCATACCCAGTTGCATATCAAATACTTCCTTTGAAAATCCCTCCGTAGATGCCTTCGCCACATAGCTTTCCCATGCTGCCCAAATTGGAACAGCGTTTCCGATAATCATACCAAGCCCGTAGCAAGACCAACCAATAGCGTTGCGCAAAGGTTTCCGATAACTGTCCTTACCAAGCATAACAAGCTCGCAAAGAACGCCTACCAGCAAGAAATAAGGAAGCAGGAACACATAACCTCCGAGAGCGCTGATGATGCCAAACACAGTACTCCAAATCAGCAAAATCCCATGTTTGTTCAGACGGTTGGCAACAACGAGGTAAAATGTTGCGCAGAAAAACTCCTGAATGCCGGCAGCAAGGTAGAGGTAGAAAAATGGAAACGGTAGTGTCAGCGTGCCAACGGCTCCGTATACTGCAAAGGTCAAGACCATCATGGCTGCAATCACCATCACATCTCGTGTAATAAATTTTTTCTTTTCAGTCGTAGTATTCATATAGATAACTCCTTTCAAAAAATAGATCTGTAGGATACACAAAGCGATAAGTTAGATTAGGCTAACTAACGTACAAAAAAACACCTCCTTACGCAAAGTACAATTTCCATGCACTGCCAAAAAAATCCGCAATGAGGCGTATTCTGTCAAGTGCCTCCTCTTTTTCCAGCTTATGACGTACAATCTCAAAGATCGCATAATACTGTGCACTAAGTAGAACGTGGATTTCATCCGGAGTTAACGCACGGCAAGGGTAACCACGCCGGATCATCTCCTGCTGAAATTCATAAGTTTGCTTTTCTCTTTCCGCAACAAGCTGATCTACAAAGTTTTCGTAAGCACTTCCCGCTGATTTGCTGATGAGCAGATAGAATGCATCATTGTTAGCAAAAATGTATTCCACCAGCATAGAAATGACCTCTTCCGAAATGTTCCACATGTTTTCAGGGCATCCATCTGTTAGAGAATCAAATCCTCTTTTTTCACCTTTGCGATATAACTCCAACATATGGTCTGCTACAGGTGAAACAAGTGACGCAAACAAACTTTCCTTATCAGCAAAATATCGAAAGATTGCTCCGGTGGTCAGTCCGGCTTGTTTTGCAATGTTACGAACCGAAGCATCACTATAACCCTTATCCATGAACTCGATTTTTGCCGTATCCAAAATCAATTGTTTTGTATCGTCGCTTTTACTCATTATGAACTCCTTTTTATAAAAATAGCGGTGCTATTTTTATTATACCTAAATTTACACCCTTGTCAAGATAGCAGTGTTATTTTTATTTGACAAACCTACAAACTTTATCAATGAAAACTATCATCATAAAAATCTTTGCACGAAAATCAAGTTTGATTATCATCCCAACTCTCTATGAAATTTTATTTCTCCATACCTACCTTTTGAAGTTTTTTCAAGAAATTTGGATTTTTGAATTTTTGGCAAAAAGCAACTTTCCATTGTTGTAGAGATTAAGGAATAAGTGGAATAGCAAGCATAGGAAAGGGGTACCCTTTCCGTAAAAAATCTCTTTTTTCCGCAGTTCCGGAGATAGAGATTTTGCTTGTTGGGAAGTATCCCAAACCCTCTATGAAAACGGAAAGGAATTTTGCCTATGGAAAATAGAAAAAG
>DAISVU010000030.1:0-7981 GCA_036839975.1 Bacillota bacterium
TTTGTTGACTCCTTTCAGAGCCCTATATGTGTACAGGTTTTTGTCCGCACCCCCCCCCACTAATTTCAGAGTGGAAAAAATGCCCTAAAAGTGTTATAATCTTTTTGTAGGGAAAGTAGGAAATTCGGAGGTGCTTTATGGCGGAAGTATTTATAGATAATGCGAAGGTTATGGCAAAAGGACAAGTTACCATTCCAAAGAAAATTAGAGACATATTAGAAATTGAAAATGGAGATTATGTAACTTTTATAGTAGATGAGGGGAAAATACAAATTGTTAATTCAAAGACTTTCATCGAAGATAATATACAGAGTAGGAAATAAATTGTAGATGTCAGATGCCGATAGGGGGAACTTATGGATAAAGAAAAGACTTCTTTGCAAAATATAAACGCAGAGAAAAACAACAATCCATTTGAAGAGATTGTTACGATTGTAGAAAATGCAAAAGATCGTGCATATAGAAAAGTTAATGAAGAGTTGATCTTAATGTATCAAGAGATAGGAAAATATATTAGTAAAAAAACTGAAGAAGCATCTTATGGCTCCGGATTTGTTGATAATGTGGCAGAATTTTTTTCGACAAACTATCCTGAGCTGAAGGGATTTAATCGTAGAGGACTTTACAGAATGAAGCAATTCTACGAGTTATATAAAGATGATGAAAAAGTGTCACCACTGGTGACACAATTGAGTTGGACTAATCACTTGAAAATAATGTCAGCTTCTAAAAGCCAAGAAGAGAGAAGATTTTATATTGAATTGGCAGTAAAAGAAAGATATTCAAAGCGTGAGTTGGAAAGGCAGATGGATAGTGGTTACTATGAACGCTTTATGCTTTCAAATGGCAATATGTTGCCGGCAATTCAAAAAGCAAAACAAGAAACACATAATTTATTTTTAGACAAATATGTTTTAGAGTTCCTTGATGCACCAAAGGGTGGTAACGAAAGAGATTTTCAAAAATCAATACTTGAGAACTTGAAGAACTTTGTTTTAGAAATTGGAAAAGATTTTTCCTTTATAGGAAATGAGTATAGGGTACAGGTTGGAAATCATGACTATTACATCGACCTGTTATTTTATCATAGAGGACTGTCATGCTTAGTTGCATTTGAACTCAAAATTGGAGAATTTAAGCCTGAATATATAGGAAAGATGAATCTCTATTTGGAAGCATTAGATAGAGAAATTAAGAAACAAACGGAAAATCCAAGTGTCGGAGTTATTCTTTGTGCATCAAAAGATGATGAGGTTGTAGAATTTGCACTTAGCAGAAGTCTTTCACCAACAATGGTATCGGAATACACCTTAAAACTGATAGATAAAAATTTATTGCAGAAAAAGCTGAAAGAGTACACTGAAATTGCAGAGGAAAAAGTAGAAGCAAATGAGGAAAAATGAAAAAGGAATACTATAGGAGAAGCTTTGATTTGCAGGCAATTAAGATGAAGAAAGGAGTGAAATGATGAGTGTTGAAAGCATACTAAATGGTGTGGAAGATACCCTGTATATCCCGCTTGTAGGAAGAATATATGCAACAAAAAAGTTCCCTGAATTTTTCTATGATGAAAAGGCTTTATCCTTAGAGTCACATATACCGACAGACAGCATAGACAAAAACAGCAACGAATATTTTTATATGGCGAGTGTTTGTAGACAACAGACAATAGATGAAAAGATAATAAGTTTTCTTAAAGATAATCCTGATGGAAATGTAGTGTTTTTAGGTGCAGGCTTAGAAACTGCTTATCATCGTATAGGAAATAAAACTGCCAACTTTTATCAAGTAGATTTGCCGAGTGTTATCGAAATTAGGAAAAGAGTGCTTGGAAATGGCAATAACGAAAATTTTATTTCAGGTGATATGTTCAGGCTTGATTGGATTAAAGAAATAGATACAACACTTCCAACACTGATTTCTGTTTCGGGTGTTTATCAGTATTTTGATGAGTCTAAAATTATAGAGATGATTAAAAAGATGAAAGCTCAAATTCCTAATGGAGAATTAGTCTTTGATGCTACAAATTCTAAAGGGTTAAAACTTGCCAACAAATATGTGAAGAAAACGGGAAATACAAATGCACAAATGTATTTTAGTGTAGATAGCCCAAAAGAATTTGCAAAGTACACGAACAGCAAGCTTTTAGAAGTAGATGGATTTTCCCAAAAGGCATTAAAGGATTGTCATGGATTAAAGTTAAGTACAAAAATATATATGTATTTTGCAGATAGATGGAACAGGACACTGGTTGTACATTTAAGATTTAACTGATAGAATTTTCTATATATTTAACAGGAACATATTAAACTTAATTTAAATAGCAGTAAGTTGCAATACACAGATTTTAGAGGTGATTAGAGTAAAATCTAACACCTTTTTTGTTTGTAAAAAAGAAGGAGGTAAAAATGCGAATAAATGATTTTCATAACATTTTGGAGCTTGTAAAACAAGATGTTTTGCAAAGTGAAGTAGAATATCTAAAGCTCCTAAAAGTTGTCGGAAACAATCAGAGATATGACTTTAGAAGTCAATTAAGTATCTATGATAGAAATCCTGAAGCGACAGCCTGTGCCAAGTTCGATTATTGGAGGGAACGATTTAACCGAACCGTTATGCGAGGACAAAAAGGTATTCCAATCTTAGAGGACTATGGCACATACAAAAAAGTGGACTATACCTTTGATATAGCTCAGACAGTTTCAAGAAACAGGGATGTCAATGAAGTAAATCTTTGGAAGTTTGACAAAGAAGACCATAGGGATGTCTTAAAGGAAATGATAAAAAGTGAGGGATATGAGGAAAGTGAAAGCATCTTAGAAAATATCTTTTCTTTAAGCAGGCTTTACAGTGATGAAAAGATAGATAGCCTTATGAATGAGCTTAGAATAGCAGATGAAGATAGAATATCTTTTACAAAGTTTGTGAGGGACTCAATAAGCTATGCCATAGCTTCAAGGTTTCAGCTTGATTATCCTATGGATAGTGAACTTTTAAGAGAGAATTTTACAAGACTTGACAGCATATCCCTTATGAGTCTTGGTGAAACCATATCGGATATTAGCAGCACAGTCATTGATCAGACGATTCAAAAGAGCAAAGAGATTGAGCTTCAAAAAGAAGTTTTAAGAGGTAAAGAAGCAGGATATAATAAGATTAAAGAAGAAATTAAAGGAGGAGAGGAAAATGTACTTCGACGAGATGATAAGGAAAGAATTAGTGAAAACGAGCGAGTTCTCCGAAATGGAGAGTACGGACGAGATAATAGAGAAAATCAGGGAGAATACACTAAACAGTTTGGAGGAACAGACGGACTTTATAACGGAATTCCCGAATCCGACTTACGCAGTGATGAGACTGAATTATTTAGCGGAGAGCGAGGAACAGAAGCATTTCGAGATGTTAGTTGATCTATACAAGGAGAAGAAACTGACAAATCACCTGATGGATATTCAGAAACAAGCAATTCAGTTTATGAGAACAGAGAAACCGAAGCTGATGTCAGCTTGGAAGATAGAGAGCGAGGAAAGTCCACAGTACAAAGCGATGATCTCAGCTCTAAAGGAAATGACCATCAAGGAAATAGTGGAAATCTAAAAGAAAATACCAAGGTAGGGATAAGAGAAGCTGAAAAGGCTTCTTTTTCTTTGCCTGAAGAAACATACGGGCAGATAAGCCTTACTATTCCACTAACTGAGAAGGATATAGATACCATCCTTATTAACGGAGGAAATCATGATGGCGGGAGACTTCCTATTATCGCTGAGTTCTCTAAAGATAAGAGGATAGGAAAATTGGGAGAATACCTCAAAGATACCTTTAAAGGGGGGAACGGATTTTACATTGATGAAAAAGAAGTATCTTCCTGGTATTCGGATAAAGGTATTCATTTAGCTTACGGAACATCGGCAAGAGAAGATGATACGCAAATTTTAAGCTGGAGTGATGCTGCAAGTAAGATAAATGAGCTTTTAGAAAATGGAGAGTTTGCCATAAATGTAGAATTTTCTGAGGCTCTTGACTATGAAAGAGATCGGATTTCAGAATCCTTATGGTATCTAACGCATGATTTAAGCGAAGAAGGAAAGGCACAGGGATATTTTGAACTACTAAAAACAAGTGGAGGAGGCTTTCCGGAAGAAACGAAAAGATTATCTGAAGCATTAAAAAATCCTGAATATCTGAAAGAAACAATCAGGGAATACGAAAGATTTTTAGAAGGATACAAAGAAAACAGAGATGTACTAAGGTTTCATTATCACAAGGTTGACAGCCTTTATCAGAGACTCAAGGAATTTGAACTGCCACGAAAGGAGTACAGTACCAATCTGACAGAACTTCCGAAGGTAAAGCTCTTTATTACAGAAGATGAAGTCCTTGAAAGCCTTTCAAGAGGAAGCGGCGTTGATAGAGGAAAAGAACGAATCACCAAGTTTTTTAAAGAAAATCATACGCTTCAGGAAAAAGCGAACTTCTTAAAAGACGAATATGGAATCGGAGGACATTCCCATGCGGTTTCAGGGGCAATGGGAAGTGATGAATGGCACGATGCAAAGGGACTTAAATTACAGAAGAATGATTGTAATGATGTGTTCCTTACTTGGTCAAGTGTGGCAAAGCATATCGATGAGCTGCTTTCTAAAAATCTCTATATTGAAGAAACGGAAATAGGAAGTAAGGCAGAGATAGAAGAACCACAATATTATTCCAAAGATGATCCTGAAAACTTAATGACAGATGAAATGCTTGAAAGAGTACCGGAGCTTTACGCACAGGAGGATGTAGCTTTAGCGGATAAGCAGGTTCATGCTGCATATATTATTCCCTTTAGAAGTAACTGGACTTGGTATATGACGGAGTATGACAGGGAAAGCGGCGATGCCTTTGGACTTGTGCTTGGGATTGAGCCTGAATGGGGATATTTTAATCTTGAGGAGTTGAAAGAACTAAACGCACAAAGGCTCATTTTAGAAGATTTTCCAAAGACCTTTAGAGAACTTAAAGACAGTGAACTTAAAAAGCAGATGGATGAGCAGGAGCTTCAGTTTGTCTTTAATGGAGAACTTAGCTTTGAAGATAAAGTAGAGCTTGAAGCACCTGAAGAAACAGAAGAAGCTACAAAGCGTGATACAGTTCAAGCTACCTTATTTGATTACCTCAAAGAAAAAGAAGAAGTAGAACTGAATGAAAAAGAGGACAGCCTTTTAGAAGAGTTTGCAGTTAAAGCAGGCGATACCGTCTATTTTAATCATGAAGAATACAAAGTCAGAAAAATTTCTAAGAATGAAATCACAGGAAGATATGATTTGTGGCTTGATCCTAATAGATCCGGAAATCATCAGATACCGATTGTAGCTTTTGAAGATAATGAGGACTTGCTGAATAAAATAAGTCTTGAAAGACCGCACTTTATTGTCGGTGATGAAGTTAAATACAAGGACAAAGACCATACCATAACACGCTTTGATGATATGGGAAAGAACCTAAATACGGTAACGGTGAAGGACAACACCGAGTATTTTGATGGGATGATAACAGGCTCCGATGTCATTCCTTATCGTCTGGAAAGCGACCTTGAGAGGGTATTTGAAAACCTGACATATAAACAGCCAGAGCAGACTACTGAAGAAATTCAAATAAGGAAAGCGGAAGCTCATAACTTTAAAATTACAGAAGAAACGCTCCCTGAAAAGTTAAGTCCAAACGAAAGATTAAATCAAAACCTTGAAGCAATTTCCATGCTTAACCGCATTGAAAGCGGACAAAGAGAGCTTGATAGTACAGATCAGGAAGTCTTGGCAAAGTATGTCGGCTGGGGCGGACTTTCCGAAGTATTTGATGAAGAAAGAGGTGGTCAATGGAAAGAAGTAAGAGTGTTTTTAAAAGAAAATCTATCACAGGCAGAATACGAAGCTGCAAGAGAATCTACATTAACGAGCTTTTACACACCGAAAACAGTGATTGACAGTATCTACTCTACCCTGTCAGGAATGGGCTTTAAAAGTGGTAATATCTTAGAGCCGTCAATGGGCATCGGAAACTTTATCGGCAATCTTCCTGATGAAATGAAAAAGTCCAAGTTTTATGGTGTGGAGCTTGACTCCGTAAGCGGTCGAATCGGAAAGCTCTTATATCCTGAAAGTGAAGTGCAGATTAAGGGACTTGAAGAAACTTCATTTTCCAATAACTTCTTTGATGCGGTTATCGGCAATGTACCCTTTGGAGAATATAAGGTAAATGACAGGG
The DNA here is from genome assembly GCA_036839975.1 of Bacillota bacterium. Lineage (GTDB taxonomy): Bacteria > Bacillota > Clostridia > Peptostreptococcales > Anaerovoracaceae > RGIG7111. Next base: position 6,247 of record DAISVU010000030.1, read on the forward strand.
AGTATAACAAGAATAACTTCCTTATTCACGATTATTTCTTTGCCAAGTCCATTGATAAAGTAAGAAATGGTGGTGTTATCGCCTTTATCACATCTTCAGGCACAATGGATAAAAAGGACGAAAGTGTCAGACGCTATATTGCAGCAAGAGCAGAGTTTTTAGGAGCAATCAGACTTCCGAATGATACCTTTAAGGGTGTTGCCGGAACGGAAGTAACATCGGACATTATTTTCCTAAAGAAAAGGGACAGTATCAGAGAAAGAGATGAGGACTGGATTCACCTTGTTGAAGATGAAAATGGTCTTACCTATAACAAATATTTTGTAGATCATCCTGAACAGGTACTCGGCACAATGCGTGAAGTTTCAGGAAGATTTGGAAACACACTTGCGTGCCTGCCGAAAGAAAATACAGACATAAAGGAACTTCTTACAAAAGCAGGCACAGAAATATCAAAGAACGCAAAGTATGAGGAAATAGAACTGCTTGATGATGAAATCAGCACAATGCCTGCAACGGATGATGTTAAGAACTTTTCCTATACCATTATTGATGATGAGGTTTATTACAGAGAAAACTCACTTTTCGTAAAGAAAGAAGTAACGGAGAAAAATAAGGAAAAGATTAAGGATTACCTTGAGTTAAATGATGCTCTAAAAGATGTAATCTACAAGCAAAAGGAAGATTTTTCCGATGATGAAGTAAAGAACGCTCAGGAGAGGTTAAATGAAGTCTATGACAGTTTTTCTAAAAAGCATGGGTATGTCAATAACCTAAGTAATACCAGAGTCTTAAAAGAAGATAGTAATTTCCCACTTGTTTCCTCCATAGAAATCCTTGATGAAGAAGAAAATTTTAAGGCAAAGGGCGATATTTTCAGTAAGAGAACCATCACAAAGGCAAAGACAATCGACCATGTAGATACTTCCCTTGAAGCTCTTGTGTTATCTATGTCTGAAAAAGGTTATGTAGACTTTGAGTATATGGGAAGTCTTACAGGAAAAGACAGACCGACTCTGATAGAAGAATTAAGGGGAGAAATATACCTAAACATCATAGAAGAACAAAACTTTTACAGACCATTATCCTTTAACTTGGAGGATGGGGATTTACCTTTTGCCTGTGCAAATGGCAGTAATTCATATAAGTACGGCTATGTAACAAAAGACGAGTACCTATCAGGAAACATCAGAGATAAGATTGCGATTGTTGACAGTTACCTTGCAAAGTTAAGGCAAACGGAAAGAGAGTTACCTCATCTTGGCTATGCGGAAGATGGCAAAGAAAAAGAGCTGATAAGCTATGAGATGAACCGTTTGGAATACCAAAAGGCAGAGCTTACAAAAGTTCTTCCAAAAGAGCTTGAAGCAAGTGAAATCAATGTAAGACTTGGTGCAACATGGATACCGATAAAAGAAATTGAAAAATTCATCTTTGAAACGCTGAAAACTCCGGGATATGCCAAATGGGATATTAAGGTTAAATTTTCAAATCTGACAAGTGAATGGAATGTAGAAGGAAAGAGCAGGGACAGAGGAAATGACCTTGCAGAGATGACCTACGGCACCTCAAGGGTAAATGCCTATAAGCTGATTGAAGATGCACTGAACTTAAAAGAAACAAAGGTATTTGACCAGATTGTAAATCCGGACGGCTCGAAAACTTCTGTATTAAATAAAAAGGAAACTCTTCTTGCAGGACAGAAACAGGAGCTTATAAACGAAAAATTTAAGAA
>DAISVU010000031.1:0-7974 GCA_036839975.1 Bacillota bacterium
AATTTTGAAGTTCATCAAAACTATAATCTCCCTTTAAAGCTATTCCCTCTCCTACAATTGAATTTTCACATTCCTTTTTGTAATCTTCGATCATTCTCCCAAAACCACCTCCACCATGAGTACAAAATGGAATGATTGTTTTCCCGCTCAAATCAACTGCCCTCAAATTTGTAATCCGTTTTCCCTTCAGGATTATTGTAACGAAACCTTTTCTTCTTTTCAAGAAGAAGACAAAGACACCGGAATTCCGGTGCCTATGATTGTCAAATATATGTGACAAGAGCCACCCGACTAAAACCTTATGCTATGTCCTTATAATACGATTCAACCGTTTCATTTATATTTTTCGTATCGGCATTGTTCCCTCACCTGCTCGCCGAGCAACGTGATTGCCTTTTGAGGACACAGGCTAATACAGCGGTAACACATTGTACATTGATTCCCGGAAACCGCTCGCTTACCTTTCATTTGGATATTTTTCATCGGACATTCTTTACTGCATAAGCCGCAACCAATACACGCATCGCTTATTTTCAGTTTATCAGTATATCCTATCGTTTTACGATAAAACCATAGTCTCTGTCCAAGCAATCCCTTGATATGTTCTATAAGAGATAATCCTTCTTGAGGATATTTTCCCTGCTTGATTTGTCCTGCAACTTGCTCAATACGCTTATCGGCATTTTTAACAACTTGTCTGTTCTCCTCAATATCTTTTTTCAATAACTTACTGTCACAAACAGAATCAGGCATTTTTATTTGCAGACCTCCAAGGATTTCTGCACCGTACTTCTTTAGAATTCTTGCCGTACATCCTGTTCCGTCGCCGCTGAAAAGTCCCATTGTATTGACACAAAATACTTTTTTCCCTTTCCATACGGAGCTATTTCTCACAATAAAATCGCGTACCATAAAGGGCGCATTGGAAAATTGTATTGGATAACCCAAGATAATTGTGTCCTGCTTCCCTAATATATGTAGAATCCGCGGATGCTCCAGCGGAACACATTCTGCCGTGTCATCTATCAAAGATATAAGTTTCTCAACACAGTGCTTCGTATTTCCGGTTCCACTTAAATATATTCCTATCACTTGTGTATTTCCTCCCATGATTCTCTTTTGCCAATCCATGATTTTACTCATACAGTACTCATCGACGAATTCACCGTTAACTCTCATAGACTTGAAGCATCCCCTCACCCTACAAATTCTAATTTATATAACTCTTATTTTAAAGATATTTACCTCTTTCTCTTTTATTTTTTCTTCCGCAGTCGATTCCAACCGCTCTCTTCGTTCGTGGGGAATCTTTGCATGAGTCGTTCCGGCTATTAATTTACGTCCGTCCCGGACTTAACTAATAGTGCCACACTTTCAACATGCTCATTATTGTCCAAACTTATATTTAAATCTTCATCAATGATAGGAAGTTTAAAAGTAATTGATTTTAGCCATTGCCCATTCGGTTGCTTTTCTTCGTAAATTTGAATTTCAGAAATCAAAGCTGTAATTAACTGTCTACGCTCTACATCATTCATTACCTTGTAAAGTTTATCAAAATAGATCAAAATCTTATATATGTTATCTCCTGTAAGTTTCTCAGCTTCAATAGTTTGTTTCTTTGCTTTCGCATCAATTAACAATGATTCTAAGTCTTCAATCTTATCATACATACGATAAAGTCTATCGTCTAAGTCCTGTTTTCTTCGTTTGTAGTGCTTATCATCAGCATCTAAATTATCTATTTCCTCAATTAGCTTAAATTTCGTGGAATGGCTCTTCCTCAATTCTTTCTGGTAATTATCTATCTCTTTTTCTATTTCAGAGGTATCTACCTTCATATTAATTTTTTCTTGCATCATAGAAGCAAATTTGGGATTGCTTACTATCTTTATAATTACCTCAGCAACTGCATCATCTAACAATTCTTCTCTGATTTGTTTATTGTAAGTACATTTATGACCTCTTATCATATGCCTATGTTTACAGCCATAGTAATAAAAATCTTTATACTTTGTACCATCTTTCTTTTTCTTGATACATTTGTTTCCAAACATTCCCACTCCACATATCGGGCATTTTACAATTCCTGATAACAAATGGGTTCTAACATCTTTTCCCTTATTCACATGCTCATATTTCTTTGCTTGTGATTTTAATTTAACCTGAGCAGCCTGCCACAGCTCATCAGAAATTATAGCTTCATGAATACCTTCAGCTATTAAATATTCATCTTGTTCAACTTGCTTATATTCATTTCTTGTACCATGAACTTTTTCTAAAGTTCTTCTTCCAAAGGCTATTTTCCCGTTATATACAGGATTCTTTAATATCTTTCTTATAAGACCCGCATCAAATAATGGATTTTTTCCGTTCTGTCTTGGAATTTTTCTTATTCCATGATTCTCTAAATATTTAGAAAGTCCATTTGCTCCAATGGTTGTATTAACATATTGATCGAAAATAGTTCTTATAGCTACAGCTTCTTCTTCATTGATAAACAGTTTTCCATCGACAAGCTGATACCCATACGGAGCAAACCCTCCGTTCCATTTTCCCTCTCTTGCCTTTTGAATGCGACCTTCCATTGTTTGAACACGAATGTTTTCTCTTTCAATTTCAGCCACAGCTGATAAAACTGAAATCATCAGTTTGCCTGCATCTTTCGATGAATCAATCCCATCCTCAACACAAATCAAATTGACTCCAAAATCTTGCATCGTTTGTAGAGTTGATAAAACATCAGCAGCATTTCTTGCAAATCTTGACAGCTTAAACACAAGAACAAAAGATACTCCATCCTTTCCGGATTTTATATCTTCCATCATGCGAGTAAACTGTATTCTTCCCTCAATAGATTTTCCAGACTTGCCAGCATCTTCATATTCTCCAACAATTTTATAATCATTATAAAGGGCGAAAGCCTTCATCCTTGATTTTTGTGCCTCTAAAGAATAACCATCTATCTGTATTGATGTAGATACTCTTGTGTAGAGGTATACTTTTATTTTCTCTTTTGACATAGCATTAACCTCAATATATTTCTCTATATCTTTTTTATACTTCCAAAAAGTTTGGACTTGTATCTCAAGTATATTATAGCACTTTTATTCCATTTTCTCAATCTGTGTTTTTACCATGTCAAAGATATTTTCATTTTCAATGTTATTATTTACTGGCATTGAATCTGGCAGATTATCCAAATCTAAAACACCAGCATACTTTGTAATCAGATTTGCAAACAAATCAGCTAATCCATTCCAGTCGTTATCCACAGACATCCCCCTTTCTTCAAATTCTTTTATGGTAATTCTATAACTTTCTCATCTAGCTAAGTTTCACGACATTGACGGGTGCTTAGGATCAGCAACATTGGAATCTCACCACCGCCCCTGTTAAGATGAGCCGGCTTTCACTAAAGAAGTATCATTATCATCACTTAGATCATCGCTCACAAAGTTATCCTATTCTTTGCTTTAAGAGAATTTATTTATCGCTCGTTTCCTTATATCCTTGTCTTTGACAGTATTCATTTAAACCGAAATTCTTCAGCAGGAAAGTTATGGCGTGAAATTTCTTTCGCTCACTAAGTAATTAAAAGTCCCGTCTTGGTCTATTCAATTGTCAAAGAACAATTATTTGAAAGGGATTTTCTTTACATCTTCCTGTTTGCCATAAATAGGCTATATCTCTTATAAAAGTAACGGAGGTCAAACTCCCCTTCACTTTATATAAGGAAAGTTTGACCCCCTTGGTTACCGAAGTTTATAAATCTTCGATAAGTTTCTTCAGTTTTTCAAGAATTTTGTTTCTTCTTTTGATTAAAGCCGGATGTGTAATATCTTTTAATTTTGCTACCGAACGAACAGTTTCATCATTGAAGTACAAACGCTCTATGATGTCCCTTTCTTCGTCGTTCAGTTTTGATATAGCATATCTCAATGATTCAATCATCATTTGTGTTTCCACAATTCTTGCTACATCAACACTTTCATCGACGATATTGTCTGCATAATGTCCATCATAATCAAAAGAAGAAAATGGTAATACGCAGTGTTCTCTATCTATCATGTAAAGATATTTTTCATGCTCTGTTATCTTCCAGTAGGCTTTATAGGCTTCTTCACTTACGGGTATGGCGTTCCCTTTGACATAGATGTAATATTCTTTAGCCATTGTGTTAACCTCCTTTTTATGTTCTCTGTTTTGCTTTTTTGAGAATAAAAAAGGAGGACTTCTACACTTTGGCGTAAAAAGTCCTCCGGAAATAACAATTGAATTAGCTTTTATTGTTATTGCATTATTTGATTGTCCAAGAAAATATCTATATAAAAGCGAACCAAAAAGGCACAATTAACAACAATCTATTTACAAAACATGAATATGCACTCATTCACATTACCTCCATAACTATTTCTACACTTAGACGCCTCCTTATTTTTAAATCAGCAGATGTAATTCGTAATTACAAATTATTTTTTATTGCCAATCTTAATTTTTTATGAATGCTAATAGCAAAAGGAATTGTTATTATAGTTGTTATCAAATCTGAAATTGCTTGTGCATATATAACACCATTTAAGCCCATGATTTTAGGCAGAAATAAAATGATAGGGATAAATACAATTCCTTGTCGCAATGAGTTTAGAAATACTCCCCCTAATGCCTTTCCCATAGACAAATATAAGGTAGAGTAGGTAAACTGAAATCCAAATGTTATAAACATAATGACACCCGCTCGTAATGCTGGCACCGCTATATTTAATACATTTTCATCAGTCCCAAATATAGATAATATACTTGGTGAAAATATATAAATTATCAAAGTCCACACTATGCAAAATACATTTGTCCATTTAATACTCGCCTTGATAGCACCTCTCACTCTTTCATAATTCTTAGCTCCGTAATTAAATCCGGCTAATGGTTGCAATCCTTTCATATATCCAAATACAACATTTGTTCCTAATGTTATAATCCTAAGAACAATACCCATTGCAGCTATTGCTTCTTCTCCATAAAAGGACGCTGCATAAGATATTTTGCTTATAGATATAGTTTGTAGAATCTGAAGTATTAACATGGAAATTCCTATCTTCAATACCTCTTTATAAATTACAAATGTAGGTTTAAAGTTAGGAAAATTTATCTCAATTAAATTTTTATCTCCTACAAAGTAAATGAGATACATTAAACTCGTTATCACTCTGGCTATGAGTGTCGCAATAGCCGCACCTCTAACTCCTAAATTAAGTCCAAATATGAATATTGGATCCAAAACCATATTTGATATAGAGCCTACAATCATAGCCTTTAATGAAATTTTAGCAGCTCCTTGTGCAACGACTAAATTCCCAAGTGTTACATTTATCGTTCCCAAAATGCCGCCTACTATGAATATTCCTGTATACGACTTAGAAATTTCAATAATAGAGGGTATGGCTCCCATAAATTTCAAAACACCATCTAAGTTGCAAAACAATGCAATAGCTGTAATTATCCCTAAAATAATACTTGATAGTAAAGCAACTGTCGCTATAATGCCTGCTTCCTTTTTATTATTTTCTCCAAGTAGCCTTGATATATAAGAGCCTGCTCCTGCACCAAATGTTAATCCTATTCCTAAAAAGATAAGTTGAATTGGGAACGCAACTGAAACGGCAGCTACTGCCTCTTTCCCAAGTCCGGACACAAAATAGGTATCCACAACATTGTATAAAGCAGCTACCAATAAACTGATAACCATAGGAATACCTAATTTAAAAAGTGCTTTATCAATATTTTCTTTTTTCAAAATTTTCATTCTGATTTCGTTCATGTAACATTTCTCCACTTCTCAATATTTTATTTTCTGTATTTATGCAACAAAAAAAGGCATAAATACAAAATAGTATATGCCTTTTGCTTAATAATTTATAAACAAAAGGCTACAGACAAAACATTGCCTATAGCCTTTTACATTTTAATTATATATCGAGAAATGCGTACAAAAATAAAGCCAACTAAATGACCTAATTTTTTGTATTTCCCGATGAAATCTTAAATGCAATCTATTTGCTATACTCTGTACAATGTTTCATCGGTTTCATTTGTACAGAGTTAAGTTTGTTCTTAGGATGATTTCTTAAGTAAATTCTCATAACAATCCCCTTTCAGCTATATAGTAGTATTTTATCATCTTTTTCAAAAATCGTCAAAACAGCATACTCACATCAGAAAGTTTCGATTTTTCCCGTAAAATTGTTCGCTTTATCTATCAACGAACCTCTGAATCCCATTGTAAAAGCAATGTTACTACTTCTAATTGCCAAAAGTTTATCTCCTATGTTAACACCCAAAGAATCCATTAAAGACTGAGGAAGATTTACATTTGTTCCATTCAAAGATAGCCATCCGTACATTCTTCCCTTATATAAAATAAGTTCTCCTTCTTTTAAACTTCTCTCTGCCAAACATTTATTTCTAACTAATATGCTATTTAATTTTGAATCGGAAAGTAATGCTTCCGGCATAACACAGAATCCTCCTGTTTGCTTGCTTCCTGAAACAATATAGATATACTTTTCTTTTTCTAATTTGTACTCCTTTATTGCCATAGTCGGCAAACTTAACTTCCCATCTTTTTTTATCTTCGACCAACCAAAAATATATTTCCCACCTTTAGTCATTTGTGGCATTTATCTCACACTCCTCTAAGGCTTTTTTAGTAATCCTAATTGCACCTAAGCTATGAATACGAACAACAGGGTGTGAATCATTATCTGCATACCACTGTAATTTTTCTAAGTATGGTTTAACATAGTACGGTTTTCTTTTTCCTATTACTCTGAACATTTCAGGTGCTTCTATCCGTACTCTCTCCCCTTTGTCTTGTATCATTTCATAAAATAAATCAAGTTTTCACAGAACAGTTCTGGAGCATTTGTTGCAATATTTTCACAAGCCCAAACGAATGCAAGTCTTACTTCATCTACATTATTTTTTCTCATTTCCATTATTTTATCTAAGTATGGAACAATCAAATGCTTATCAGCTCTGCCTATTCTTCCAAGTGCATTTACTGAACGCTCTCTTAATTTAGAGCAATCATCATGTAAGTAACTTGCAATATCCGCAACATACTTTTCTACTTCTAAAGGATGATTTAATCCCATTTCTCCAAGAAGCCATAAGACCTTTGCTTTCACATCATCAGAATGATTTTCATTTAATTTAGCAGCAACTTCATTAATAACTACATTCCAAATTTCCTTATTTTTCGTTATCTCTCTTAATTCCTTTAGTAGCTCTCTATCTTCGCCTATATTTACCAATTCAAAAATCACTCCTCTAAATATAGCTTTCTAAAATCATTTATCCAATCGTTCAATGCTTCTGATAGCAATGCTTGTTGCTTTAAGATAGATTTGGCACAAACAGGAATATTTTCTCTTTCCATCTCTAACTTGCTAACTGCATTTTTGTACTTGTCAATCTCTGTTTCAATATTGTCTATAATCTCTTTGCTTTCATTTTTTGATGGCATTGCCATATTGATAATAACTGCATTAAAATCTAAGAATACATTGACCATTTGAGCAGATATTTTCTTCATCAATTCTAAAAAATACTTGTCTCCTTTTTCTGTAATGTAATAAATTGACTTTTCAGGCATATCCCCATCTCTTGATAAAATACCTTTTATATAGCCTTTTTCTTCTAACTGAATTACCTTTTTATAAATTGATGGAGTGCTGACTTTTACCCATTTAGAAATATTTCTGTACTCAACATTCTTTTGCAACTCATAAGCACTTTGTTCTTTTTCTTTAATCATTCCCAAAACTATTAAATCTATTGTTGACATATCATTCCTCCAAACAAAACTACTATAAATTATATCACTATATTTTATAGTAGTCAATATTAGCTGATCGTGTGACGGTGTCAAGTTTTTGTGGAGTTTTTTATTGACATCAACTCCAAAAGGTATTT
>DAISVU010000032.1:0-7821 GCA_036839975.1 Bacillota bacterium
CCGTCATCAAGGTCTTTTTGTATCTCCTTGACTTTTTCACGCAGGGATTTATCCTCTCGCTTTCCCTTAGGGATCTTATCCGTAGGAACTGATTTCCATGCGTACACAAATTGCGGATTTCCAAAAGTATAGGCCGTAATAGGTATTTCCCCGTTCATCACAGAGCTTTCTCATAGAAAGGTGTGCGATATAGCCTGAGTAATGTTGCACGACAATATTCATTGCCTGCGGCTCTCCCTTGGTTGCGGCTATGATTACCGGATAAGGTAAAGGATAGTGTTTTTGATCCAAACAAAAACGCCCCATCGGAATAAATCCAATGGGACGCATGACAGTACAGATATGTCCTCAAGACAAGAAGACATACGAATATTATATGGTTAGATACTACGTTTGATTTTTGAACAGCGCACAGGCGGCAGAGGTGGAACTATGATTTTTATATGCCATAACTATTTTGATTTTTCTTTTGTGACTTTTCATTATCAAAATCTCCACTCACAATTATTTTGCTGAAGGTGATATATTTTTGAAAATAGTCCATTATAGGCAAGCAATTCTTTACTTTTTCCTTCCTCTATCACTTTCCCCTGATCCAATACTACAATATGGTCTGCATCAAGAATGGTACGCAGTCTATGAGCTATAACTAAAACAGTTTTCCCGACTACAAGTTGATTGATTGCTTGTTGAACAAACACCTCGTTCTCCGGATCAAGCGAGGCTGTTGCTTCATCAAGTATTACAATAGGCGCATCTTTAAGTAAGGCTCTGGCTATTGAAATACGCTGCCTTTCTCCACCTGAAAGTGTCGCTCCGTTTTCACCAAGCATGGTTCTATAACCATCCGGCAGTTTTTCTATAAACTCGTCACAGCAAGCTGCTTTTGCGGCGGATTTAATCTCTTCCTCGCCGGCATTCGGTTTTCCGATGCGTATATTATTTTCTATCGTGTCATTGAAGAGAATAACATCCTGAAATACGAATGAAAAATGCTGCATTAAGTATTCAGGATCAAGCTCTTTTACATTTACACCTCCGACATTCACTGTTCCGCTGTCTGTATCCCAAAATCTTGCAGCCAACTTTGAAATGGTACTTTTGCCGCTGCCCGAAGGCCCTACGAGTGCTGTTATTTGTCCGGTTTTTGCTGTAAAACTTACTCCATCAAGCACGGTTTCCTCACCGTAGGCAAAATTAACATGATCAAAAGATATATCTGTATTTTTTATTGGTGTGTTTGTTTCTCCGGTCATCGCTTCACTCTCCATCAAAGCACGAAGCCGCTTAGTAGAAACCCGTAAATACAGTATATCCGGCAATAGTGTTAACACTGTAAGAATAGGACCGTAAATTCTGCTTGCAATTAGTAAAAACATCAACATAACGAGAAAATCGATCCGTCCTGATGTCAACAGGTGTACACCTACAAAAGCTGTAACGCCGATACCCGATCTAAGAAGCATTGATGACAATGCCATAATCGAACCGGAAACAAGTTCTATGCGAATTGCCACTGACCGTAATTCTGTAAAAGCATCATCAAGCTTTTTATATTTTTCTCCCCCAAGATTGCAGGAACGTATCACTTTAATACCGTCGAGATATTCCTGCGACTGTTTTTCTACTGTAAGCTTTGTGGAAATATGTTTTGAAAATAACCGATTTTGTAACTTGCGGCTCATCCAAAAGATGAGTGCTGCAAGAGGAAGCATAGCAAATATAGATAATGCCATTCGCCAATCAAAGAAAGCAAGACCTATCAAAACAAATGCTGATGATGATACATTCGCAAGAAGCTGGGGCACAATATTAGAAGTCGCTGTTTCGATATTTGTGCAATCCGTCATAATATTGGAGGATAATTCACTCAAATCTTTTGCATTGAAAAAACTCATCGGTAATTTTCGCATTTGTTCTGCTACGCGAAGCCTCGTTGCCTCGGATTGATTATAGGAAGACATATAGGTTTTCATATAATCGTGTTTTGAAAATAAGAAAACTGCGATAAAGGCTATTATACCGATCCCAAATAATATCCAAATTTTATTCCATGAAACGTCTTCTCCTGTTAGAGGTTTCAGAACTTCTATGAAAAGTTGGATTGTAATCATGAAAGGAAGCATCAGTGAAAGACTTGTAAAGAAGCAGGCTATTGTTGCATTTCGCAGTCCTTTTTCCGCACTTTTATCTAATAACAAAGAATTTCTAAACATTTTCATGAAATAACCGTCTCCTTTCCAATGCCCCATTCAAGGGATTGTGTGTATCTCGTCCACATATCTGAATACACCCCATTTGTCTGCAAAAGAGCCGAATGCGTTCCGCTTTCAACAAGCTTGCCCTTATTCATCACCAAAATGTTATTCGCATCCTTTATGGTTCCAAGTCTATGGGCTATAATAATAACGGTTCTACCCTCCATGAGTCTGCGTAAAGCCATCTGTATGAGTCTTTCGTTTTCAGGATCCGCAAAAGCTGTAGCCTCATCCAAAACTAAAACAGGTGTATTTCGAATAATCGCACGAGCAATAGATATACGCTGAGCCTCACCTCCGGATAAATGAATTCCTTCTTCTCCGAGTACCGTGTCGTATCCATTCGGAAGATTCGTAATAAACTCATCGCAGCAGGCTGCTTTTGCCGCTGCTATAACCTCTTCATTCGATGCTTCAGGGAAACCTATTTTGATATTATCCCGAATTCTTTGATTAAAGAGATATACATCCTGAAAAACAAAGCTGACTTGACGCATCAAGTCCTGTTCTGTCATTTCGCGTATATCCACATTTCCTATACATATCCTGCCCTTTGATACATCCCAAAACCGGGGGATCAAGTGAGCTATAGTGCTTTTGCCGCCTCCGGAAGTCCCGACAATAGCTGTAACTTCTCCGGCTCGTGCAGTAAAACTTACATCAGATAAAGCAAGATTGTCATCCCCGCTATATGAAAACGACACGTTTTGAAATGATACTGTTCCATCATCGGGTATTTTCCCTTGCTTTGTCTCGGCTAACTCCGGCAATGCCATTATCGCATCAAAACTTTCGACACCACCGGAAACTCTCATGCTGGAAGAAGACACATATAAAAATTTATGAAGCACCGAAGCTATAGCGGGTGCAAGCAATAAGTAAAAAATGAAATTCAGTAAAAAGTCATTATAGTCTTTTGTTACTTTGCCGATTAAAATTCCCACAGGAATAAGAAAAAGATAAATATTGTTAATAAGCGCCATAAATGAGGCGGTTGAGTTTTTCCATTTTAGTGTGTAGGTCAGCATAAATTTTGTATATGCCGTAATCGCGCACCGCAATTGTCTAAAAGAATGTACTGTTTGCCCAAAAGCCTTAAGCACCGGCATTCCTCTTACATATTCTACTGTAGCCTCTGTCATATCCGCTGTGTTTTTTTGCAGTTTTGACATGAGTTCGGAATTTGAAGAACCCATAGAAATCATCTGAATACCGAAAGCTGCCACAACTGCAACAAACGCGGCAAGGCCGAAGCGCCAATCAAATACGAACAGAACTGCGAGCAGAACCAACGGTGCAACAAAAGCAGCCACCATATCCGGATATGTATGGGCTATGAAGTTTTCCATTTGTTCAATATCCTGATTTAATACTTTGCGAAATCGTCCGCTTCCAATATTAAAATGAAAAGCGAGCGGAATCTTTGCAATATGTTCCGTTAATATAGTTTTGAGTTTGTATTGCGTCCCGAACGCAGCAAGATGTGCACATATCGAAGAACTGAAAAATAAAATCACATCAGATGCAATACCTATAACCGCAATAATTCCGTATCCTAAAACTGATTCAATATTCAGCTTCTTAAATTCGGGATAGACAGAAAGTACATCACGAATGATATAATAAACGGCAACATAAGGAACAAAAGAAGCGATTGCGGCCAGAGCCGCAAGAACGCCGCTGACCGCAAGAAGCCGTTTGTGATCTGTCGCCAGTTCAAAAAAGCGCGACATACCGTTTTTTGCCTTCTTTTCTTTCATCACTTCGTCTCCTTGAGTAATCCCGCTTTCACAAGATGTTTTTTGAAAACAGCACGGGCCAGTACCGTCCCCAATACAGCCGTGACAATTGTAGTAGCCAAAGCTAAAGCAAGATACGGACCACTGATAAATTCAACTAAGCGAGACATAAATTCCCTGTTGATACTATTCCCCTCGGCAACTTTAAGATAATAATCTTTCATGACAAGAAACGGGATATAAGAGCCAATGGCCGTCCCAAGCATTAAAACACAATAACCGATGACCTCGCATGTATAGCTCTTATAACGGCCGCTTCTTGCGATCAATTCCGCAATAACAGAACCTGTAATTACCGCTGCAAGTATTGGCCAACCGCTGCCCATAACGAACATGACCAGCCCGAACAAAACTCCGAACAATATAATTGTACCGGTTTTAGGCGCTTTTGCCCGAAGCAGCATATATACAGAGGCTGCAACGAAGGAACCTAATGCAACACCAAACGGTAAGGTATAAATGGTCATACTCATCACCATAATGCATGCCATAAAAAGCACAATAAATATAACGGTAAAAATGCCGAGATTGATAAAATCACGGCCGCCCGGTTTAGTACCGGAAGTAGTTTTGTTTTGATTCATTTGAAATCCTCCTCACTTTTTGTTTTAAATTTATCTTGATAAGGATATGATTCGCGTACAGGCAAGATTCAGAAATTCATTATCATGAGAGATCACAATAATAGTTTTTTTCTTTGAAAGTTCCTTTAACATATTTGCCACGCGATTCATATTCTCGAAATCAAGCCCACTTGTCGGCTCGTCAAAAAAGAGTATTTGTGCAGGAGATAAAGCCGCAAGAGCTATACATAAACGTTGCTTTTGCCCGCCGGATAAGGAGAGTGGATGTCTATCCCGGACACTTGTAAGTTCCAGAGATGATAAAATCCTTTGCACATCTTCCGACTTTGGCATTTCACCGGAAGCGGTAAGTGCCGTTTCTCCAATTACGCTATCGCTGAAGAGCTGATAATTAGGATCCTGCATTACAAGAAAAGCAAATTGTTTTCTCATACGAATATCCATCAGTTGCCCCGAAAAATAAATATCTCCCGTTTTTTCTTTCATAAGTCCGCAGACCGTTCGCGCCAATGTCGTTTTCCCAATACCGTTTTCCCCGATTATTCCAACAATATCTCCGTGATCTGCCGAAATGTTGATGTTTTCCAACACAGTCTTTTTCCCTCGTTTAACCGAAAGATTTCTTATCTCCAATGCGGGGATTTTAACGGGACAGCTTGCAGGAGAAACTGAAATTTCAATATCCCATAGCGTGCGAAGTCCCATACGATTAAGAGATTCCACAGGTATGGCCGCAAGCTGATCCATATCATAATGTCCGGTCAGTCTGCCTTCATGAATCAATGCTATTTGATCCGCAACATCACGAAGATAATAAAGCCGATGTTCGGAAATCAGTAAAGTCTTTCCGCTGTTTTTTAACTGCAAAAGAAGATTTCGAAGTCTTAAGGTTGCGATCCTGTCCAGATTTGCGGATGGCTCGTCCAAAACATATATTTCGGGAGATAAAGCATAGATGCTTCCAAATGCAATTTGCTGTTTCTCTCCGCCTGAAAGTGCAAAAATATTTCTTCCGCACAAACTCTCTAAATTAAGATTATTTATTGTCTGTTCATAGCGATAGTGCATTTCTTCATATGAAATCCCACAATTTTCCATGCCGAAAACAATTTCACTATCCGTATCTGTGTTGAAAAACTGTGTTCTTGGATTCTGAAATACGGAACCGACTTGTGTGGCTAATTCATGCGGTTCTCGTCCGGAAATATCTTCTCCGTCTATTTTTACAGTTCCGGAAAGTTCACCCGGATAAAACCCCGGAATTAATCCGTTTATAAGCCTTGTGATAGTTGTTTTTCCGCATCCTGAACTGCCCGAAAGCACAACACATTTGCCTTTATCTACTTTAAGAGAAATATTCTGCAATGCTTCCGTTTTCATTTCTGCATAGCGGAAACTGACCTGCTCCAACTCGATCAATTCATCACCTCCCGACAATTGTCCGCAACGGCAGAATAGAAACAAGCAGAGCTGCAAATATAAAAGTCAAAAATGTGTCTTTGAATGTTATGTTAAGTTTTGTGAATGCTGTTCTGGGTGCGGGATTGTCCAATCCTCGAGTGATCGATGCTGCCGAGAGCTCTTCTGCAATGGTAGATGCCCGAACTAAAAGCGGTGTAATAAAGCCTTCAAATACAAGCGCCGGTCGTAGCCTCAGATTTCGCAAAGAAAATCCTATTCCGCGAAGTGACATGGCATCTCGCACGTGAGAAATTTCTTCTTTTGCAGTAGGGAAAAAACGCATGGCAACTGCGAAAGTAATGACAAAGGCACGAGGAATCTTCATTGCATAAAGACCTGTTACCATTTCACTGACCGCTGTTGTTTTCAAAAATGTTTGTCCATAGAGCATGATTGGCATGCACATTCTTATACATAAAACAATCATTAAAATCATGCTGCTCAAAGTTGCCGGTATATAATTTGAAAAAATAATAAATAAAAGCAATAAAATGTAAGCAGCAGTGAATTTTATTGTCTTTTTTCTTTGTCCGAGAAGAAAAGAAAGTAAACATACAATGATAAAGACAATACTCCCATATATAATATCCTTTGCGGAAAACGCCACTACACTGATAAGTATCAACAAAAAGAATTTACAGCGCACATCAAGTTTCAAATCTGTTATCTCCCTTGAAATATTAGCCTGTTTGTGCTAAAATCGCATTAGTTGGCTATATCTAACTGAAAGTATAATATATCCTCATTCGTTTGAGCAATAGATTGAATGTGTATATGTCTTTTCTCAAAAGAAAAATGTCTGATAGAAAAAGTGGTGATATGTAATGATAAATATAATAAGTTCCACGTGTAATGATATGGGGATGGTAAAAAATAATGAAAACAATCCCTTTGGTTGTGGTTCTTTCTTTCAGGGAGATGGTCATATAACGCAGGGGTATTTTTGGTTTCTGCCTCATGGAGAGCATTTTGTAATTACAAAATGTGATTTTTATTTTTTAAAAGATACAGAGCTTAGAATGCCGAACGATTCGCTTTATATCTCGCTTCGCCTCGAATATGCAAAGCATCTTCCTCCGGGCAAAATTATCGCTTACTTAGAGGAAAACGGCACCCCTGTAAATACTTTAATGCGCAAAGGAAGTCGTGTTGCTTATACCGAAGTTCTATATTCTACGTCATTCTATAAAATGCATCTCGAAACTCTTTTTACGGCACAAAAAGCAAGCCCGCTTGAGATTTTGAAAAATATGGGCGGCGAGCACAATTGGTCAGCCGAAATTATGCATGTTCTGAAAAAAATATATGCATGTTCTCTAAACGGAATGGCCGCAGAACTATATTACATAGCAGGTGCTTATGCGCTGATGTCGGCGGTGCTTGAAATGGGAAATGGAAGATTGCCTAAAAAAAGTGCAGATTATGAAAGCATCGTCCATGTTATTCAGTACATTGATGATAATTTTTCACACACAATAAAATTGGCGGAACTCTCCAGATTAGCCAATATGAGTACAACAAAGCTGAAAAATTTATTCAGGCAATTTACAGGATGTACTATTACCGAATATATTCTGTCAAAAAAAGCCGACTACGCCTCTCATTTATTGGCTGATTCTGATTTATCTATAGAGGAGCTCGCAAAGAAAGTAGGTTTTGATACTGTTGCCGGTTTTTCCACCTCGTTTAAGAAGCAAACCGGCATACCTCCATCAGAAT
>DAISVU010000033.1:0-7651 GCA_036839975.1 Bacillota bacterium
TGTAAAAACTTATATTTTCCATTTTTCTGTTTGATATTGCATATCCCAAAGTTTTTTATACAATCCTATTTGCTTCATCAATTCATTATGTGTTCCTTTTTGACTGATGCTACCGTCTTCAATAACAAGAATTTGATCTACATCCTGTATTGTCGATAATTTATGAGCAATCATAATAACCGTTTTATTCTTCAATAGCTCCTGTAATGCCGATTGTATTTTTACTTCGTTTTCTACATCTATATTTGCAGTTACCTCGTCTAAAAGTACTATCGGAGCATCTTTTATTAAAGCTCTGGCAATTGCAATTCTTTGCTTTTCACCGCCGGAAAGAGTTGAGCCGCCTTCTCCCGATACAGTATCGTATCCGTCGGGAAGCTCCATAATAAAATCGTGACATCCGGCTTTTTTTGCCGCTTCAACGACTTCATCTAAACATGCCGATGGCTTTCCTATTCTAATATTGTTCAAAATAGAATCCTGAAATAACATAACATCTTGAAATACAAAACTTAGATTGCGTAACAAATATTCATAAGACAAATTTTGAATTTCCTTGCCGCCTATTTTTATTTTTCCCTGCTGAGCATCCCAAAACCTCCCAAGCAAGTTAATGACGGTTGTCTTTCCACTTCCGGATAATCCCACCAATGCCGTGGTCGTTCTTTCCGGAATATTGAAGGAGATTCCCTTAAGAACAGGTGTACTGTCATAAGCAAAGCTGACATTCTCATAGGAAATATCAAATTGATTCAGTTCCTCTTCTCCGGAAATATCGGACATAACAGGAATATTGTCAATCATATCCATGCGTTCCAAGGATTGAGCTGTCATTTTTGCAAATATGCTGAAAATACCCATTCCCTCTATCCCTTGAAACAAGCCGAAAGATGAAAGAGTTAGTAAAAACAATCGCATATAGTCAATGTCATTCAGAAGGAAAAACATTCCTGCCAAAAAAATTGTACCGGCGGTTATAGCTCGAAACCAAAATTGAAATAAGGCAATCGGGAAAAGATGTGAAAGTTCATTGCGAATAGATTCATCCTGAAGCCTTTCAAATATTTGCATGATTTTTGTTTCATGTTGCTTTTCTGTTTGACATGATTTTAAAATATGAATCCCATGAACAAATTCAACTGTTTCCTCTGTCACCGTACCGATGAATTTTTGTCGGTTTATATTTAATCGATCCTGTGTTGAGGCAAGGCGCCTATAGGCATACCAGGCTGGAATCAACAAAAGTACAGAGAAAATAAATATCCTATAGTCCACACAGAACAGAAATATTAAGCCGATAACTAAAGAGGGAATTCCCGTTGCAGCTTTTTCAATAACTCCTATTCCTTCTATTTCAAGGAATGCTGCATCTGAAGTAATTGTGGATATAAGGTCGCCTTGATTCTTTTTGCTGAAAAATCCCATTGAGGCACGTTTAAGGTGCGAACCTAAAGAGATTCGCTTCTCACATATAGCCTCATACCCGGCCCCTGAACGTAAACGCATGGTAGCATATCTTAGAATAATGCGACAGATAATCGTCACCGCCATAGCTGCAATACAGAATATAAGTGATTTTTCATCAAGTTGTCTTGTTGCATTTTTATTTAATTCCGGTATGGATGCAACCATATAGTAAGCTATGACCAAAGGAATCATAATGAATATTCCATCTAAAAAATTAAATAGGAATGAAAGATAGAGCTTTCTGCGCTGTGCTTTCATCAGCTCCAAAAATTTATAAACTGTTTTTAGCATAGCGCGCCTCCTTTCTTTCACTGATTTTCGAGGTTTCCGAAATATAGGCAGACCACATTTTTTTGTATAAGGCGGAGGTCTCAATCAGCTCCTCATGCCTCCCCACAGAATCCAGCTTTCCGGCATCAAGTACAATAATCTTGTCACAGTCTATAACTGTTGTAAGTCTATGTGCAATAACAACCAATGTTTTGTTTTTACATAAAGCCATCAATGAGTCTTGAATTTTATTCTGATTCTCCATATCCGTATAGGCAGTGGCTTCATCCAGAATTAAAATAGGGGCATTTTTCAAAATTGCTCTTGCAATGACAATTCTTTGGCGCTGTCCTGCGGACAGCTTTGCTCCCGCATTTCCAACAACAGTATCATACCCTTACTCAAGTTTTTCGATAAAATCACTACATTGTGCATTTCTTGCAGCAACTTTAACTTCCTCATCTGTTGCCGCCGGGTTTCCTAATCGTATATTTTCCATGATGGACATATTAAACAAAAATGTATCCTGTGTTACATAACTGATTTTTGCCATTAACTCTGACAGTGAAAGACTTTTATAGTCTACACCGCCAATTGTAATGCATCCGTCCGTCACATCCCAAAATCTTGCAAGGAGATTTGCAATCGTGGTCTTTCCGCTACCTGAAGGACCAACAATAGCAACTTTAGTGTTTTCCTCAATCGTAAGAGAAATATCATGTAAAACCGTTTCCTTTCCATAGGTAAAAGAAACATGGCTCAGCTCAATTTTATTGTTTAAAATCGTTTCTCCTGAAGAAATTTCTTTTAATTCCGATGCAGAAAGAATTTCGTCAATCAGATGTTTTCCATTTCTTATGTGATAGAAATTATCCATAAACTCGGTAAATTTAAGTAAGGATGAACCAAGTCCTACGGAAAGCAACACAGAAAAGAGAAAAATCTGTCCCGAAAGACCTCTATACACATAGAAGTATCCGCCAACACACAAAACACTTACTGTAATAGAAGACAATAGAACCAATGCCGGCGCTGAAACTATATACATTTTGTTATATAGTTTTAATGTGGATTTTTTGTAATTACGAATGGCTTCCTCATATTTAGAATAAGCCCTTTTTTCTTGACCGAATATTTTAATTTCCTTGTTGCCTCGAATATATTCAATAACTCTATTATTCATATATTCCAATGCCGAATAGTACGTATTTGCGAACTCGTTCATTATACCGATATACATTGGTAAATAAAAAATCAAAGTTAGTACAGCAGGTATCATTACAGCTAAAGCCATTCGCCAATCAACAAAAAATAAAATAACAATAATTCCCGCAGGAATCAGAACATTTGATGTTGTTTCGGGTATAGCGTGAGCTAAAGGAAACTCAAGCCGTTCCGTTCCGTCAATAAGCATATGTTGAAAATGTCCTGTACCATGCAGCTGCATATATCCCAGCGGCATCCGTAACATCTTATTCGTTATAGCAATTCGTATCTCTCTAAGTATACGAAAAGCAGTTTTATGAGAAATTGCGGTGGACAAACCGTGGCAGATAAGCTGTAAAACAAAAGCTATAAGAATAAAAAGTGTGCCCATGATAATATCTTTATAGCTAAATCCCGACACAAGTCCGGTTAATAAACGATAAAGGATATAGTAGGGAGCAAGACTCCAAAATACGCTCGCGATTGCCAGCAAAACGGAACCAATATATGAGGTTGTATAAGGTTTTAAGAAGTCAATAAATCTTCTTTCACTGTTTTTGTACATAAAGCCTCCTATATTTTACTTAATCTATATTCTTAAAATGTTTTTTCAAAATGCCCTTTCCTATATAGACACCGATAACTCCGCAGATAATAGCAGATACAACTCCCAATATTGCAAATCCGCCGGTAAGATATTTTGCGTAGGCATATATTTCATCTTCACCGAGTCCCATATCGATCCATTTTTTCACTTCTCTATCAAAAAAGAAAATGAACGGAAAGCATCCGCCAAAGAAATAGGCAGCCTGTGTAAAGCCATAGCCGATACCGATAGCTATGGTTTTAAAACTTGCCTTAAAAACGATGATATCTGCGATAAAACTTACAGCAATAACAAAAATTAAACTGGTAATACTTCCCATACCGGTCAGAGTGAAGAAGGCAGTTCCTAAGCTTACAAGCAAGGTCATCGCTCCGAAGCGTTCAATTTTTTTAACAACGAATAGAACTATGCTTCCCATGATAATCGCGGTAATACTTGCCGCAAATACATGCATAACAGGGATCATTACAGCGGTTAACATCCCGACCCCATATATTACCGCAGCATGGACGGCTGCCAGTAAACCTGTTAAGACAAAATCACTGATTTTCCATTTATTGCTCATTTTTTATTCCTCCTATAAATTTTCTTTAAAAATAACATTAAGCTGTTCTGTATTTCTCAAATAAAAATCCTTTAATATCTTTCCATCTTCTAAAAGTATTACACGATTGCAAACGGATAAAATGAATTCATAATCATGTGTAATGATAATGGATGCGTTTTTGTTTCCTGTAATAGAATCGATTAAATCACAAACCTTTTGCATACTTTCGTAATCCAAACCGCTTGTGGGTTCATCAAATACATTAACCCTCTTGTTTAACAGATAAGATGCTGCAATAACCAAACGCTGTTTCTGTCCTATGGATAGAACCGTAGGATGCTGTTCTTTCATATCAGAAAGATGTAATATATCAAGAACTTTTTGTATTTGGCTTTCTATACTAGTTTGACTTTCATTTCCAAGGAGCAAATCGTTATATACGCTGTATCCGAAAAGCTGAAAATCTACATTCTGCATTACATAGCTTGTGGTTTTACTTCTATCCTTTGTTACAAGACTTTTTCCATCAAAGCTAATACTTCCTCCTTGTTCTTTTCTTAAACCGCATAAAATTTTGGCAAGTGTTGTTTTTCCACATCCGTTCCTTCCGAGTAAAGCCACTTTGTCCCCCGGAAAAACAGAGAATGAAATTCCTTTCAATATTTTTCTTTCCTTTTTATATCCGAAAGTAATGTCTTTCAGCTCCAAGAGAGGGTCATCAAATATATCCTTCGGAGGGTCTCTGACAACGCTTTGAAAAAGATTTATTCCTCGTAATCCCTTTTCATGAAGCATGTCATTACTCATAGTTTTCAATTCAGATTTCTCATATATACCGGATATCTTTCCATTTCCCATTACAATCAGCCTGTCACAAAGATTTTTCATATAGAAAAGGCGATGTTCAATAACAATTATAGTGTAACCGCCTGCTTTTAGCTTCTCGAAGATTTCTGACAGTAAAATAATAGATTGATAATCCAAATTTGATGAAGGCTCATCCAATAGAAGAATATCGGTCTTGAGCATTAGAATTGAAGCAATTGCAATTTTTTGTTTTTCACCACCGGATAAATCCGACAATTTCCTTTCGATTATGTTATTAAGAGAAAGTAATGAAACGATATCCTTCATTCGCTGTTCGATTTCCTGCTTGGGAATTCCGTAATTCTCACAAGCATAAACGAGATCTGACAGTACATCTGCTGTAAAAAATTGATTTTCCGGATTCTGAAAAACCGAAGATACAATTTTGGATATATCACATATACGAAACTGGGCGATATCTTTACCGCTCAAGTAAATATTTCCTGATTTTTCCCCGTCAAAAAACAGGGGACATAAACCGTTGATACAACGGAATAGAGTGGATTTCCCCGAACCGCTTCTTCCGGTAATAACTACAAATTCTCCTTTCTTAATAGAAAGGTTTACTTCTTCAATCGTTTGAAATTCACTATCTTTATATCTATAACTCAACTTTTCCAATCGTATCATTTTGTTTTCTTACCTCAAAAAATTTATTGTTAGACTTAATATAAATGCAATAATGGTGATTACTGAAAATAAGATGTCTTTTTTGCGAATTTTCACATCAAAATATGCACTTCGGCAATTCGTATTTTCTATCCCCTTTACAAGTGCCGCGCAGGAAAATTCTTCTGCTGTATGCAGGCTGCGAAACAGCATAGGAACTAATAAATACTCAAGCATCTTTAACGGATGGAATATTATTCCTTTCCAAGAGGTATCTATTCCTTTAAGTTTCATTGCCTCAACTATAGTAAAAAAATCTTCCTTTAGTGAAGTAAAATGGCGAAACATTACTGCGATACTGAGGATAATACCTTTTGGAAGCCTGCACTTTTCAAGAGCAGTCGTAATTTCGGATAAATTCTTTTGTTCTTTGATTGCTGATCCTAACATCATAAACGGAATGATTCGCTGAATGATAAAAGCGATAATACCGATAATAAAAAATATAGGAGCTCGCAATATAGGAATTTGCATATGAGTAACTGCATAATAATAAAAATAAAGAACTCCAAAAGTTATCGCATAACGAATTAAAATATAATATTGTCTCCCTGCTATCAACACAATTACTGCAACAAAAAAGGATAGTAATGTCACTTCCGCCTTTCCTGAAAGTAACATAAATACCATAATCAGCAAATCCAAAAAAAGAATTGTCCTGAAATCAAAAGTTTGATTTTTTATTGTTCGATTCGTTGTGATCCCTCCCTGTAATAAGCACCTTGAATAAGCCTGTTTTTACGTCAGACTTTATGGTATAATAACATATTATAGTTAGTCACATCTAACGCTTTGAAAGCTTTTGACTTTTAGCTATACTTTTTGGCTTATATCATAATCAAAATAAGGGGGGAGAGTTTTGAATAAAGGATATCAGAGTTTTATAGAACATACAGAAAGCAAACTTTCAAAAATCAACTCTTTTATGAATCCTTACTTCGATACATATCAGTTCTCATCAAAATTAGGTAAGGGATATACATCCATATATGAACTTGATTCTTATGCAAGTATTTGCATTGCAAAACATTCATATATTCGCGATTTTGAATATGCTGTGATATCGGATAATTGCATATCTATACAACAATACGATTCAATTGATTCGGAACACAGCTATCCCAAAGGTGATGTTTATTCCGGAATGCAGTACATTGACTATACTCCTGATAATGAAGTGTATAAATATGTTATCAAAAAAGATATTCCCGCAAAGCTTATAGGTGTACAGTTTATGCCGGAATATTACGATATGTACTTGAAAAGAGAATTTGGTATAAACAGTATAGACCTTAAAGAAGATCTGAAAGTATTTCCACATGGCATTTCTATACCTGAAATATCATCTGTTTTTAATCAAATCCGAAATTTCAAAGGCAATAAATATAGTACAAAGTTATTTTTCAAAAGTAAAATCGATGAGTTGGCTGCCATTATTATTCAAAAGGCAGATGTATTTCGAGGCTTAAACGCAAGTGTCTCCGTCGCGGATCGAAATGCCATTATAGAGATCACGGAATATTTGAATCAAAATTTATCAAAGAATTTTTCACTGATGGAATTGTCCGCAGATGCCTATATGAGCATTTCAAAATTTAAGTATGTATTTAAGGCTGTTATTGGTCAATCTATTTCAGAATATATGACGCAGAAAAGAATGGAACGTGCCTGTGAAATGTTATCATATAGTAATTTATATATTGCAGAGATTGCTCATCTTGTTGGATATAAAAATGCAGGAAGTTTTTCTTCTCAATTTAAAAAATATATGGGGCTACTCCCAAATGATTACAGACTGGGCAGAATCGATATGCATGTAAATCCCGTTTAATATATGATTGGTATTGTTAGACCGTAAAAATAAAAAATCAGATACAACTTAAATAGTGTTATGAACTAAACGTTGCAGTTATAAAAAATTGTAGCGTTTTTTCTTTCTGTGCTTTGGCAAAAGGCAAATTACCGTTGTTATAGAGATTAAGGGATAAGAAGAATAGCAAGCATAGGAAAGGGGTACC
>DAISVU010000034.1:0-6712 GCA_036839975.1 Bacillota bacterium
GGTCGGCGTCTTTTACTGTTGTTACTAATCGACTCTCCTTTATTGTTGTTATTAATCAACAATTCACCTATAAGTTCTTCTTTACCCTGTTCAACCAGTTTCTTTGCTCTAATAAAAGTTGAAGGCTTAATGTCGCGTAGCTTATGTTCTTCAGATGATCCTTCCTCACCCTGTTTAACCGGTTTCTTCGCTCTAATAAAGGTTGAAGGCTTAATGTTGCGTAGCTTATGTTCTTTAGATGATTCTTCCTCAAACGTCTTTATGTATCCTTTATTCTTCTCATATAAGTGTCTAATCGGTTCATCAAACATTGCGGATTTGAATTCTTTGCAGAATTTTTCTGTTCTCACTTCTGTAAGACAATTAGAAACAGGCTCGCTTACTTTTCCAATATACCTTTTATCAGTCAAGATTAATAACAGCTTCAATTTTGGAATTAAACACTTAGAAACTTTCTTTTCATCAAACAATGGCTCACAGGGTTTTTTGCCCGTCAAAAGATGGGACAAAAAATAATACTTCATCATTGATTCAAGTTTACTTTCTGTTGAGTTTTGTATGAACGGCAAAAGCCAGTACAGTGCCATATTGAACTTTTCAGTATCCGAATTGCTATTTTCAAGAGCCAAAAGCATCTTATTCAAATAACTCCCTACATCTACCTTTTTATTCCTAATCCAATTTAGTACGTTAACCTCATCCTTTAATTTTGAAAATGCATCAATTCTTTCTTGATCACTTTTAGCATAGACAAAAAAACAATTCCCGGATATCGACAGTCCTAAGATACTTTTAAATTCATTCTTATTCTTATCTATCATACATTTTTTTATTTTTAGCAATTCTTTTTCTACCATGTCTCGATAATATCTTAATGGCATATGATTATTAACGAAACTCACTCCAATAGAAATTGACATCTTTTTGACCTTGTCCAGTTTCTCAATTTCGTCATTGATCTCAGATATCATATTTTTTATTATTTCTACCGAATCCAACATACCATCTATTGTGACAGCATAAAAAATATCATCACCGGCAACGTAGAAGGGAAATATTTTTCCTTGCAAATCATTTCCAGTTTTTACTCTCTCCGCAAATGAATCGTTATTGATTATTCCATCCAGGATTTTGCTGAGTTTATTGTAGTTTTCGTACTCTTTTATATTTGCAAAAGTTTCCCCCAACCCGTCTATGTCGGCTTTTACCACTGCTATTTTACCGTTTGTACTCTCAACTTTATTTGGTGCATTTTCAGTTACAAGATCATCAAGATTTTTTGCAAAAACACTATTCACCTCTTTCAAATTCCGTCCAATGTCACTTTCATTCAGTTCTGTAAAGCTAAATAACAGTTCCCTATTTTCTCTTATAACAGTATTTTTTGCCTTATTCCCTTTGAATTCTTTTGTAATTTCGCTTATTATCTCCATCTCATTCAGATTATCATATTCTTTAAATAAATAATTCAAAAATACATTCCCGTCATATTTTATATAGGCCCACTCGAACAATTTTTTAAATATATCGCTGCAGTCTTTTTCTGATAAGCTTGTAACAAAAATAATCTTTCCCGAAGCTTTTAATATCTTTTTATCTATTGCATATCCGGATACTATTTCACTCATTATGTTAGCACTAACATTTTCTGAAGCATCTACAATTGTCGCCAGTGCTTTAGCATCATTCTGCATACCGGATCTCAAATCATCAAGTCTCTGAAATATATAACTCTGTATCTTTTCTACTTGTATGCCTACTACATGAATCATACGCTTATTCCTCCTTCTTCGAGTCTTTATCGCATACACATTCTCCACTAAACATTTTCACATAATCCATATGTGGGAAAAATATCGGATTATTGATAAGCATTAAAATCTGATTGAATTGAAACACAAATGACATAAGTTCATTCCCCTTCACTTTATAATTGTCTAATTTCTGTTCCAATAAATATTTTATAGCACTTTTATTTTCTTCACCTGGTTTAGCATCCAATGGAAGCAAACTACTTTTATATTTTTTCTTGTATTCACCTGCATAATCAAATTTCTTGTACATATTACATCTTATATGCCAGTCCAATAAATCTTCATATACCTTATTAAAATCAATTCTGATGTCCTTCTTCTCATCTGCACTAATTACAATATCAAATTCGCATTCCCAGAACTTCTGTTTAACTTCTTCTCGATTCCTTTCTTCGGACTTGTCTGTTCCCGTGATATAGCACAGAATTTTCAATGGGTTTGTTGACTCTTGTGTTCTGCTCGAAGTCTCGGTTACAATTTGGGATGCCATTCTGACAACGACATGTTCTCCTGTTTCCAATTCCTTTATTTTTTCACACCAAGGTTGCAAGTCTTCTTTTTTTTGGCTTTTACTCTTACATTCAACAACTGCTGCCACCGCCTCAACCGGTACGAATTTTATCATTCCGTATTTAAAAATATACGGAGTATATTGTTCATCGTATATAGCCAAATCCACTTCGTTAGATATGTTTCCCTTAGAGTCCACTATGAACACCCCGCGTTCTATATTAAATTTTTGCGGAATGATTCTTTCAAACATAGACTTCCAAATTTCTTCACGATTTGATCCTTGTGTAGTTGGTTGATCGCATATGTATTTCAATTGATTTACAATGTCATTACCCATGGTCAAATAGTTCTCCTTAATATGCTCTAAATATTTCCCTTCATCCATAATTCAGTCCTTTCCATCGTTATTAAATTTAACATTTTAAAAGCCATTTGTGCTCAGTTTATACTCAACCTTACCGCCGCCGTATTATGCTCATATAAATCTACTTGTTGCATCATCAATTTTCGCCCAAAACCTTTTTTCAAGCCATCTTTCTCCTCTGCTTACAAAAACCAAAACGGAATCCCGATCAGGGCGTATATACTTTTTGATCTCATACTCCAATTCTAAAAGTTTAGGTTTTGTTACGTTACCCTCAAAAACAGATTTCTGTATATGCACTAAGTATTTTTTACATGCGGAAAACACTTTACGCTGTACTTTCGCGCTCTCATCATCGCAATAGATGTCATATACAAGAATCACATACATAATAGTCACCTTTTCTATCTATAGCGGATTGATTATCTGCCACTGCATCATATGCGTAATAAAATTCGTTTCAAATATAGATCTCATGCTATCAGCACTGCTATTTACCACCACATCCTAAATCCCTCGTATTCCTTTTCTCCAGTTATATGCTTAATAAGTTTGTAACATTCGAGTCGCATCAAATATCTGTATGACACATTTCTGCCAAGTTCCTTATGCTTAATTGTTCTTTTGAGACGATCGTCGAACTCTTTAATAATACTTTTTCTCCCTTTGTCCTTTAGGTATGTAAAATTTGACGCCTTTTCAAAATCGTTCTGAGTTATTTGATTTTTGTTCAGCATAGAAAATAACATTCTGTCTACAATAAGCGGTTTAAAAACTTCGGTTATATCAAGTGACAGTGAAAATCTTCTCGTTCCGGGTTCATGAAGATAACTTATATAAGGCGATAAGCTGGTTTTATAGATTTCTGCCAGTGCCACACTGTAAATCAAAGAATTGATAAATGAAATCAGCGAATTAATCATATTATCGGGTGGTCGTTTTACTCTTTTTTGAAAGTCAATATCTTGTTTCACAATACTGTTCCATGTTGAATAGTATGTTTTGCGTATATTACCCTCTATTCCCATCAATTCTTTAACTGTTTTTACTCTTGGAATTGATTTGCCCAAAGCTTCTATTTCGTTCATGGGATTTATTAAATCTATTGAACGCTCATTATAATACCTTAGATTTCTATGCATGTTATGATAGGCTGCATCAATAAGTCTTTTAGCTATAATAAGCCTTTTTGCTGAATCCTTATAATGTTCGACCTGCTCTACTAAAATATTGCCTGAACCGCTATTTTCACGCGGAAAAAAGCTACCACTATAAAAACCATAATAATTAAACAAATGCATAACGACATTATTTTGAGCCATGAAGTTCAACGCTTTTGTATTTATCCCTGCTTCTCCAAACAAGAATATTTCATCCAACATCTCAATTTTTAAATTTCGTTTATCGCCATCTTGAGTACAATATTCCAAGTTGTTATCACGTCTTTTTAATTCACCGCTGCTGAACAGATAATAAGTTTCACCCATTTTTCTCTCCTTCTTTGCATAATTCAGCAATAACAATATGCGTAGAAAGCGCATTTATCGCATATTTTTGTTTTTTTATGTGAAGGTGGCGACTTAAGATTTTTAATTTCTTCAATGCCTTTCACTATTTCATCTAATTCTTCTTTGTCATGCTCACTCAGTAAAACTTTTTTTCGTTCTCGGATAATCGG
This sequence comes from Bacillota bacterium, assembly GCA_036839975.1. Lineage (GTDB taxonomy): Bacteria > Bacillota > Clostridia > Peptostreptococcales > Anaerovoracaceae > RGIG7111. Next base: position 4,370 of record DAISVU010000034.1, read on the forward strand.
ATAATCTATCATTCCATATTCAATTTTAATTCCTTTTTGCTCCAAATAGTACATGTAATATTTCATCTGCCATATACCCGCCTCTTCAATCGATTTGGACTTTTTAATGTCATGCAGTACCTTCCATTTTTGGATAAAGTCAATATTTATATTACCATCAATTGAAATATGTTTATGGGCATTTGAATATGTAGCCTCGTCTATTATTTTGCCTATGTTTACATTTTCATCGTATTGTTCAAGATTGATCCCTCTTATATGATACCAAAGTTTCTTATGGCAAACAAAATAGTAATATATCATTATTCCTGTTACTCTTTCCATTGTTTCCACCATACATCATATCATTCGAGCAAATATATCTTCCGCCGTATTATCTTTCGCCTTCATCCTATTGACACCTACATATTCATCATATTCGATGTCGGCAATATGTATACTCCAATTAGGTGTAACTCTCATATCAACGGATTTTATCTTTTGAAATATAAAAAGTGGTATATCTACGGTGAAATCTTCAAGTTCCTGCTTGATTTTCAGCCTTTCATATTTGGGCTCATTACAAAAATTTCTATTTCGTAATTTATTTATTTTCGCTTTAATTTCTTCCTCAAATTCACCATATATTACTTTTGGTATAACTTCTACAGAATTTATATTACGAAATATCCGATTCACTTCTTTTTTAGTATAGTCGCCCGGTTCTATAACTCGCAGTGAATCTTTTGCCAGTACATACCTACTATAAAACTTTGAGTTTCTCAGATTGGAGCTTGTATATATTCGATTAATCAGTTCCTGTTTTTTAGACTCATTGACTTTGCCATCTATTTCTTTAATTGCTTCTACACTCAGCTTGAAAATTTCATCATCGACGACAGTGCCGACACCGCTTGGCTTTAAAATATCATTCCCTAAAAATACAAAACAATTATATCCCTCGTTCTCAAATATTCGTTTTCTATAGCAACGTCCCATTCTCTGAAATAAACCGTTTATGTCAGACAACTCGGTTATTAAAATATCAAAGTCAATATCCAGAGACGCCTCTACAACTTGAGTACAAATCCAAATGCCTTTTTCGGTATTCCCTTCCTCGGTAAACGCTAATATATCACTCTCAATTCGTCTTCTGTCCTTTTTAATAAAGCTGCTGTGAAAAATGCGAACCCGGTCAATAAAAATTTCGTCTTCCATTAATTCTTGATAAATTCTCTGGGCCTCTTTTACCGTATTACAAATCACAAGAACTTTATTATCGGCAAATAGGGACTTTACAAATTCCGAATCTATATTTTTATCAAAAGTTTTAATGCTATGACGAACATCATCATTTATGAAAGGATCCGGCAATTCAAACGGAATCTTCAAAGCACTAAATTCATCAATTAAAAACGGTGGCATAGTAGCCGTTAATATTGCAAAACTTCCACCCGCTGCAACAATCCATTCTAAAGCTACAATGATGACCGCAAGGAGTCCCGGATCGTACATTTGGATTTCATCAATTATAATTTTAGAGTATGCCAATGTCGCAAGTTTTATTTCACTGCCCGCATATTTATAACAAAAATCAAATATCTGATCTATCGTACATATGGTAAGAGGAATGCTAAGTTGCCTTGTATTATAAATATATTCATCAAGTTCAAACGCATCATTCGAAAAATCATTCTCATTCAATAGCTTCAGATATTGAGCGGCGATATCCGAATGCAGCAGGCCCACCTTTTCAGAAAGTCCACAATCTATATTTTGGATTATCCTTTCGTATATCGAATTGATTGCTGTTTTTAGCGGCAATGTAAAGAAACCTTTATTATTACCTATCCACAGTAAGCCGGCTTCAGTTTTACCCATTCCTGTCTGTGCCACTGCAATAATATTACGATTTTGATGTGCTTTCATATATAACTGCAGCTTGTTCCAATGTATTCGCGGATTTTTCACCTGAAGCTTTTTCAACATTTTCTCAAGGTGTGCCTCAATAAAATTGCTTGGAAATTCTATTTCTTCATGTGCACTTGCGGCATAATCGATTTTATTTAGCAAACCCTTAATTTTGCAGTATTCAATATAGGATTCTTTTCGTTCATCATAGCATAAATCAGCAGGTATAATTCTTGACAGATCAAAACAAAAGAAGCGCTGACTCGGAATTTTTCTCACCCTTATTTTTTGTAATTCCGGGGTTTTGAAATTCAACTCTTTGTGTTCCAATGTTTCTTTTTCTTTAGACAATCTTTCTTTTATTGTTCCGATATCCTCTCCTATCTCTCCTCTTGCATGATGGAAATATACCGATGCGATCAATATTTTTTTTCGCAAAGAAACACGCCGAAC
>DAISVU010000035.1:0-6180 GCA_036839975.1 Bacillota bacterium
TAGTAGGAGAGTATTTTTTAAAGTGTAACATATGTCTTGACAGTTAAGACATATGTTTTTTCAGGGGCTGAGGCAAAAAGTATTGACAAAGCCCTTGAAAAATGGGAAAATGTTAAACGAAAAGAATATAAATGAAACAGTTATTCTGACAATCTGAAGAGCGTACCCAAAGCACTGCCGGCATTGTCCAGAAGCAGGAAAGTTCAAGAAAAAGCTTCTGAGATAGGCTTTGGCTTTAAGGATATTTTGGGCGCCTTTTTTAAGATTAAAGAGGAAACTCATAAATTGCAAATCGCATATCAAAGTTGTGATAGGCAAAATATGGCTGACGAGTTGGGCGATTTACTTTTTTCAGTGGTTAACATAGCGAGATTCATAAGGGTGGATCCCAAAGAATGCCTATCAATGGCAACTGACAAATTTATAAAGAAGTTTGAATTTATGGAGATGTCTGCATCTGCACGGGGGCAGGATTTAAAAGCTCTCGAATTGTCGGAGTTTGATCAGCTTTGGGAGAAGGCTAAAGACCATGGGATTTCAGACGAGTAAGCGTTTAACGAAAGCATTTTAAGGAGGATATATTAATGAACAAAGCAGAATTGATCGCAGCAGTAGCGGAGAAAACAGAATTCACTAAGAAGGATGCAGAAGCAGCTGTAAACGCTGTTGTTTCAAGTGTTGAAGATGCACTCAAAAATGGCGAAAAAGTTCAGTTGATTGGGTTTGGCACTTTTGAAGTACGTAATAGAAAGGCAAGACAGGGTAGAAATCCCAGAAAACCTGGCGAGGTAATAAAGATTGCGGCTTCAAAAGCGCCTGTATTCAAAGCCGGCAAAGCTCTTAAGAATTCGGTTAACAAATAATTTTGATAAATAAAAAGTCAATGGACTATTCAGAGGTGAGTAAATATCACCTCTTATTTATTTACGCTTACTAATTAAATGCTTATTGAGCATCGCAGATTAATTTTATTAGTGAGAAAGGGATGACAGTGCATTTATCAAAGAGAGCCTGACAATTATGCATACTGAAAATGCATATGCTATATTCAGAAAAGACAATAAAGTTTCACATGGGCAAGACTGTTGTGATACAATATAAACATGCGTATAGATAAATTTTTAAAAAATTCGAGACTGATAAAGAGAAGGAGTGTCGCAAAAGAAGCATGCGACAATGGAAGAATCTGCCTCAACGGCAGGCAGGCAAAGGCTGGTGCTGATGTCAAAGAGGGAGATGAGATTTTTATTCAGTTTGGAAACAGTTCTATGAAAGTCAGAGTCATTAAGCTTCTTGAAACGTGCAAAAAAGAAGAGGCCTTTGATATGTATGAGATAATATAGCAGAGCCTCTTCCAGATGGCAATTTTAATCGGGATGTTTCATCTGTATGTCAACATTGAAGCATACGGTTTAGTTAGATGTTGCTTGAGCTTCAGTGTTTAGTGTGCTTTAAGTGATTTGTAAATCGGAAGTCGTGTGACTACATGATCTGCGAGCAGCTTTATCACTACAGTTTGAATCAAAAACATTATGCCGGCTTTTACGATACGAGGCACTATCAGTGCGACTACACCGGTATTCGTTAATATGTAAAGCCATAATGTGTCCATGGACAGATTGAGTATCAAAGTCACTGTGCCGGCTGCTAAAATGACGTTAAGCCATTTGATTTCTTTTTTATGCAAAAATATTCCGTATACTGCACCTGCGAAAAATGCTGTTAGTGTAAAGCCTGGAAAATATCCGCCGGTAGGGAATAAGACGGCACCTATGATATCACCGGCGGCGTAGCATGTACCGGCTCGTACGGGGCCAAAGATCATAGCATTTACTACTACAGGCATAAAGCCGAAACCTATCCTGACTATTGGGGTATTGATTGACAACAGTCTGGTAAGAACAATCTCAAATGCTATAAGAAGCGCCATAACTACCAGCTGGGTTGTAAATGATTTTTTGTTCATTAAAAACTCCTTTCTGTAGTGCATCGCTACACTAAGAAGGAGCATATTCTCAAACTTAATGTAGTAGCGGACGCGACATTGCAACGCAAGCAAAGGCTTTTCGTTCATCGGCTACATCCCATCCGATGACACTTGACGCACAATGTCTACTCTACACGTATGAGTTTATCACAGGGAGTTTACCAATGCAACAGATAAGATTTAGGGGTGTCGCGGACATTTTCTTGAAAAGCATTGCCTCATAAGGCATTCGTATTTTCTCTTGTCTGTCTTTAAAATACGAGCTGTTTCAATGTATAAACTTTCGTATTTATCTTCTTAGAAAAGTCTCCTTATCTGGTAATAGTAACTACTTACCGTCAGTTCAATCTTGTGAAGGCGTTTCGGTAGCGGGTATTTCTATCTCATGGCATCAGTTACAGCTGTCTTCTCCTTGTTTTTAGGTTATTCCAGTTGACGCCTTCCGGAGCCTTTTATATGTCCTGCATCATGTCTGCATCTTCTTATAACTTGTTTTTTATTGATATTAAGAACTTAAAATAAATTTAAATTATGAACGTTCGGATACGAATACAGAGTATTTTAATGTCAGAAAATTGAGAGGAAGTAAATGGTTTTATTGACAAAAATATCTAAAAAAGGTATAATCATAAAGAAAATCCCGGAAATTTTGAGACAGAAGAAAGGAAAATGAGATAAACAAAGCAGAACAGAGCGTCTGAAAAAGTCTAAGGAGGATAAGCGAAAATGATGAAAGTGAAAGTGGTCATTATATCTGTGTTTATGATCATGTATGTTTTGAATGCAGCAACAGTATTTTGCGCTGCATTTGCTGACTGTGTGTCTAAGGTTGAAAAATATTCATCCGAGCGTACGTTTAAGCACAGACCGAATTATTTGAACTATAATGTTTATCTTGTTGATGCACATGGGAACCGCAGTGTATATTCGAAAAATAGGATAGATATCACAAATATTTCGGGTGTAAAAAATGAGTCGATCGGTTCGCTCAGGGCAAGCTCACACCGTTATTTGGTCTCTAATACAAAGGTGTACGGTAAAGATTGCCTGCACCTGCCAACAGCAAAACTTAAGACTATAAGGGTCACAGCTTCTAGATCAAACAAAGGATACTATGATTATATGTGTATACCTGTGTATATAAAAACGCCAAAATATTATGCTTATTACGGTTGGGGTACGGATTACGGAAAAAATACATGTCATAGTTATGCTGACAAATGCAGTCAAAGCGTGTCCGTAGTTCCTTTTCTTTTTAAACCGATAATAGATCCTAATCTTAAATTCAGCAGATCAAGCAATTCACTCAATGTTATAAAAGCATCGACAAAAGATGCTGTATACAGAACAATATTTTCCGTAAATCAGATACTTACGGGGGTGAGGACAAGTGATAAAAAAAGATATTTTAATAATACGTTAAGCCTTTATATGAAAAGACCTGTGTACAAGGTGATTTACAATGGTAATGGAGGCAAGACCGGGGATGGACTCTCGAGTTTAATGCAGTCTGTTGCTTTTGCAGACGGAAGCGAAGTTAAAAACGGAACTTTTGAAAATTATACGCTATCGGACGGTACAGAGTGCAGATTCAAAAACTGGAATACCAGGCCTGACGGCAGTGGCAAGTCGTATGTGCCAGGAACTGATATATCGAATATGGATTTGAAGGATGGCGAAACGTTTTCGCTTTATGCTGTCTGGGAGGAATGCAAGCCTGTTATTTCTACAATTAAAGTAACACCTTTAAAGGCAAAGAAAAACGGAAGTGTCTACACATATGGGATTTCTTTGAAACGAAAAGGAAAGATCAGGAAAAACGGGTCGGTCATTTTGAAAAAGATTAAAAAGACATTCGGCGTAAGTGTTTCGAAAAATTTTGGCCAGAAAATAAAGCTTATGAAAGGCGCAAGGACAATCAGGACCCTGACGGCGGAAAATAATGGCAAGGCGGCGATATATAAATTCACAGTGAAATTTAAAGACTATGCAAAGAGTACAAATAGTTTATTGCGAATAGTTTCAAAAGCAAAAGCCGGAAAATGCAAAGAGGCTTTTGCAAAAGTAAAATTTTCGGTAAAGGATGTGCCTTTGGCGCTTTATGTAAATGGAAGTGGGGCAAAGCGTATATTTATACGAAGAAGCGTAAAATTCGGCAAAGCGCGGCCTGCAAAAGTGACGATAAAGGTAAGCTATGCGTATCCGGGGACACTTCGAGTTTTAAAATCAGGTGAAAATAATCCCATATATCGAAAGACTTTCAAATCTGTAAAATCCAGTATTAGTAAAAGAATAAAAATTCCAAAGCAAAAGCTGGGCAAGACAGTCAAACATACGGTTGTGTACGAGCTCAAAGGCGGTAAGAAAAAAATGAAACGATTTATGATAAAGGATACGCGCAGCATGTATTACTATCCGCTCGCTAAAAAATGCATGATAAGTTCGCATGCACTGGTTAATAGAAGCTGGGATCAGTACAGTCCTCATATGGGCGTTGATATGGCAACAGGCGGAAAGCGTGTAAAGATACTTGCATCAAATTATGGAAAGGTGGTCAAGATATTCAGGAACAATGCGGCATTTGGAAATTGCATAGTGCTCGCGCATACAGATGGGATCAAGACTATATACAAACATATTGCAAACGGTACGATAAGAGTGAGAAAGGGGCAGCGTGTGAATGCGGGTCAAGTGATAGCAAAGACGGGAAATACAGGTCAGAGCACCGGTACACATCTGCATTTTGAAGCAAATATCAGTAAAAATTCAACAAAATGGGCACGCAGTCATGATGGGATTATAAATCCTGAATGTCTGATAACTAGAAAACACAATGGAGTAAGGAGAAAAAGTGTACATAAGCACCAAAACAGAGATTTTATCTATTATATCAGATAAAATCGGGAGAATGGGGATTTTATATTAAGAGAGGGGAAAAAATGGAGAAAAGAGCAAAGGGATTTGCAGTGGTAATAATGATCGTGTTCGTTATACTTATAGCTTCAATAGCGACTGCAAAAAACAACAGCGGTGCAAGAACATCTCATAACGAGCCCGATTATACTCCTGAAAAAGTGATGTACAAAGTCAAGGCAAAAACGAGGAACATAAGCATAATCATAACAAATGATCCGGGCAGGTCATACTGTTACACGTACGAGCTTTATGATAAAATATACAAGGAGGAATTAAGAAATAAGACCACTGGAGACAAAGAATATACATTCAAAAAACTATTGCCGGGGAAAAAATATATAGTAAAAGTAACGCCTGAGTATATTAAAGATGGTGACTCTTGGAAAGGTGATACAGTATCTAAAAAAGTTGAAACAGAATACGACAGCAGATATAAAATATACAAAACTAATAAGCAGGCAAGCGATGCGATATGGAAAAGTATAAAACAACGTAAAAAATATGTAACTGTTTTTATTCTTGAAAAGAAAGCCAACAAAACAGCTGCGGAACTTTTGGATGATGCGCTCAGCAATAAGCGAAACGGACATTATGTTCGCTCTAATATGAAGATTTCGGCATCTGATATATATGGATTCAGGGATTCTGATGAAACGCTTTATATAAATGGCAAAGATGTGTATGGATTTAAATTTTGCTTCAAATACTATCTTTCAAAGAAGCGGGAGAAAGAGGCCATGTTTCTTATAAGTAAAAAAGCAGTGGAATTGAAAATAATAGGAAGTGCCCGTAAAAAAGCCCGGAGGATTGCAAATTATTGTCATGGGCTAAAACAGTACAAGGGGAGAAAAGCTGAAGGTGGGACAGCTTACTATGCGTTGACGAGGGGACAAGCGACTTGCAACAGCAGAGCGGCACTTTTTTATATGATTTGTAAAAAAATAGGTGTACCTGCAAGGATTGTTACGTGTAATGCACATGGAAGCAAAGGCTTTGGCCATAAGTTCAATATGGTCAAGACTGATGGTAAGTGGAAATTCATAGATGTACATGAGGGGAATTATTTTGTGGATACCGACAGGCAGGCAAAAAAATTTTTGAAAAACAGGATAATTTATTGTGATTACGGAATAGAAAGATATCTTTTTAAAGCTAGACCGGTTGGTAATAGATATATTTCAATGCGAGATTAAAATATAAAATTAAAGATATAATATGTAGGGAAAAAAAGGCGAAAAAAGGCGAAAAAGAGATTGACAAAGTTAAGAGCAGATAGT
>DAISVU010000036.1:0-6031 GCA_036839975.1 Bacillota bacterium
GGTCGGCGAATATTTTAGATGTCAAAATCAACAAATTTAAGTATAAAAACAGCAAAGAGATTATCTTAAAAAATTTAAGTCTAAGCGTTGAGCCGGGTGAATTGATTGTTATAACAGGACTTTCAGGATGTGGAAAAACGACTTTGACAAGAATATTAAATGGCTTAATTCCCAATCACTATGAGGGTGATTTAGACGGGGAAGTAAATTTATTTAATAAAAATTTGATGAACTATGAAAAAGGCGAGCTTGCAAAATATATCGGCAATGTATTTCAAAATCCATCGGATCAGTTTTTTGCTACCATTGCGGAAGAAGAAGTCGCCTTTGTCGGAGAAAACTTAGGAATGCCCCTTGAGGAATTAAAGCAAAAAACAAAAGAAGCCTTTGAAAAAATGGGAATTAGTGACTTGATGGACAAGAAACTTTCCGAACTTTCCGGAGGACAAAAGCAAAAAGTAGCAATTGCTTCCACTTTGCTATATGATACCAAAATTATTTTCTTTGATGAACCGTCCTCTAATTTGGATTATCAGGGAATTGTTCAGTTTAGAAACATTGTTTGTACTTTGAGAGAGATGGAAAAGACGGTTGTTATTGCGGAACATCGATTGTTTTTTTTAAATGATTTATATGACCGCTTAATCTATATGAAAGACGGGACGATCAAAAGGGTGTTTTCTCAAGGAGAACTCACAGAGAATGACTGCAAAAAATATGGATTGCGAGCAATCAGTTATAGGTCCCTGAAAGTACAAAACTTGGGTGCGGAACAAGAGAAGACTGCGAGTATCGTGGATTTAAGTATCAATATCGGAAAACAGGAACTCATAAAGAATCTTTCCTTTGATCTTCATTATGGAGAAATCATGGCAATCATCGGGAAAAATGGAATCGGGAAAACAACATTAGGAAGAACTTTAGCGGGCTTAATTAAAAATAAAGGGAAAATAAGCTATGGAAAAACAACGAAAGAAAGATTGAAGCAATCATACTATATGATGCAGGATGTGGATTATCAAATTTTCTTTGATACGGTGGAAAATGAACTGATCCCTAAAAATAAAGTGAAAGATAGTGAATATCTGAAAGAAGTCACCTCCTACATTAGGGCGATTGATTTGTGGGATAAAAAAATGGATCATCCGCAAGAGCTTTCCGGTGGGCAAAAGCAAAGGCTTGCACTTGCCACTGCCTTTTTAAGTGAAAGGAAAATCATTATATTGGACGAGCCGACTTCAGGGCTTGATTACAAAAGAATGAAAGAAATAGGAGCTATGATAAGGAAGTATGCCGCTAAGAGACCGGTGATTATTATTACCCATGATTTAGAACTTCTCTTTGAGGTGTGTAATACGGTGCTGATGATTGATGACAAGACTTATAAAAAAATACCTGTAAAAGAGAATGAAGTTGAAATATCGGATTTTTTATTTACATCGATTAAAACGATGTTTTAATTAGGAGAGAGAAATGGCTTTATGGGTTGAAGCAGCAAAAGAAAATATTCTTCTCTCCGCAAAAAAGGAGTTTATGGAAAAAGGTTTTTTAGAATCTTCCATAAGAACTATTGCAGAGCAGGCACAGACGAGTCCCGGTTCAATTTATGTTCGTTTCGGTAATAAAGAGAAACTATTTGCATATTTTGTTGAACGGCATTCAAGTCATATAATAGACAAAATGAAAAACTATCTCGAACAATTTTCGAACAAGGATAAGTCAAGACAAATAACAGAAAGAAAAACAACAAGTCCTAAGTTTGCAATAGAATTATTGGAATATATTTATAAATATCAAGACAAATTTTACCTTTTAATTTGTTGTTCAAAAGGCACAAAATATGAGCAATTTATAGAAGAGTTGTCGGATTTAGAAAGTGAATATACTTTTAAATATTTAAGGGTCATTGATGATGAGATCAAGAATAAACCTAAAGTAACAGCTGATTTTCTTCATATGGTTAACAGAGCTTTTTTTGATGGTTTTTTTGAAGTTGTCAGACATCGCTTTGACAAGGAAAAAGCCATAGAACACATAGAGAAACTAATGCTTTTCTATAATGCGGGATGGGAAAAGTTCTTGGTATAAGAGGAGGATTTAAATTATGAATTTAATCAAACAGTATGTAAAAGAATATAAGAACACTTACATTCAATCCGTTCTATTGGCAGTTTTAGGAGTGGTATCCGGTCTTGCCGCATATATCGTATTAGCAAAAATGATTGTAGGACTGATTGGAAAAAACACAGAATTCGGGTTTTATTTGAAATACGGTCTTATGGTATTAGCCGCAATGGTCTTGAAGGAAATCTTTGCGGCGGCTTCCACTTCCATATCGCATCAGGCAACTTTTTATTCTTTAAAAAGAATAAGGGAAGAAATTTCTAAAAAACTGTTTCGGATGCCCCTTGGAAAGGTTATGAATATTTCTTCCGGTAAGCTCAAGAATATTATTGTGGATCAGGTCGATTCCATGGAAACAACCTTAGCACATATTATTCCTGAGATGACTGCCAATATCATCGGTCCGATTCTCTTGCTGATCTATATGTTTATTTTGGATTGGAGATTGGCACTTGTTTCCCTGATTCCTCTTGTGATTGGAATGTTCTGTATGAAATCGGTGATGAGTTCTTATGGAAAAAAGTATCAGCAATCGGTAGAAATCAATCAAAGAATGAATAATGCAGTGGTTGAATATATCGGTGGAATTGAGGTCATCAAGATGTTCAATCAAAGCGAAACTTCCTATCAGAAATACAGTGGTGCAGTCCATGAAAATGCCTCGTTTTACTATCATTGGATGAAGGAAGCGATGATCGGTGTGTCTGCATACAGAAAAATTTCGCCTATGTCCCTGCTCACAATCCTGCCGTTAGGAATTTATTTTTATTTAAATGGCTCTTTAACAATAGCGACCTTTATAACCATTATTGTACTTTCCTTCGGAACGGTGGAAAATATATTGACGGCGACCAATTATATGGACGATCTGTCCAGAATAGGAACGATTACCAAAGAAATTGGATTGATTTTGGATGCCCCTGATCTTGAGCATGGTAAAGTGAATGTTTCGTTATTCGGTAGTGCTATTGAACTGAAAAATGTGGATTTTTCCTATGTGGAAGATAAGAAGATATTAGAAGGAGTCAGCTTATCTATTGGAGAAAATCAGGTAACCGCATTTGTCGGTCCGTCAGGAGGCGGAAAATCGACCATTACAAAACTGATTGCAGGTTTTTGGAATGCAGATGCCGGAGAAGTAAGTATCGGAGGAAAAAACATCAAAGAGATTCCGCTGGAACAGTTATCCGAAACCATTTCTTATGTATCGCAGGACAACTATCTATTCGATATGTCTGTCAGAGAAAATATAAGAATCGGAAAGCCGTCGGCAAGTGATAAAGAAGTAGAAGAAATAGCAAAATTATCCGGCTGTGATGAATTTATTAGAGGATTATCAAATGGCTATGATACGGTTGCGGGTGAAGGCGGAGGGCATTTGTCCGGAGGAGAAAAGCAAAGAATTTCTATCGCAAGAGCCATGCTGAAAAATGCACCAATCGTCATTTTAGATGAAGCAACCTCCTATATGGATACCGAAAATGAGAGCATCGTTCAGGAAGCCATCAGCAATTTGGTGAAAGGAAAAACATTGATTTTAATTGCACATAGGCTTAGAACCGTTGTTAATGCAGATAAAATATTTGTGGTCGAAAACGGGAAGATTGAAAGCTGTGGACAGCATGAGGAGCTTTTAGAAACATCAAAAGTCTATTCCTCTTTGTGGAAAGCTGCGGGAAAGGAGGAGCGTTATGATTACAGTATTTAAGAAAATATGGAACTTTGCGGAAAAGGAACAATCGAATATACGAAAGTCCATTATTGTCGGCTTCCTTTGTGCGGCGTTTAACGCAATGCAAATGGGCGGTGTGTATTATGTTCTCGTTAAAATATTTGACGAAACTCTTTCCGTGAAGGATATAGCCGTTGTCTTAGGGATTCTTCTTGTCAGCTTAGTCGGAAAGATTATCACGCAATATGTTTCTCAGTTGGAACAAACGCATGCCGGCTATTTTATGGCAGCGGATAAAAGAATTCGTATCGGAAACAAGCTGAAAAAAGTACCGATGGGATTTTTCAGTGAATTCAGCTTAGGAAAGATTACAACAATGAGTACAACCACTCTCAGCCAGATTGAAATGCAGGTACCGATGTTGCTTGTGCTTGTTTTAGGCGGATTACTCAATACTTTTGTTTTTGCCTTAGCCTTGTTTTATTTGCATATAATGGTGGGAATCACCGCAGTTTTAGGAATCTTTGCATTTTTTATTGTCACTTATTTTATGGAGAAAAAGTCAAGAGAAAATGCAAGTGAAATTGGTATCGCTCAAACACATTTGACAAAACAGGTACTGGAAACCGTACAGGGAATGCAGGTGATTAAATCGTACAATTTAGGAGGCAAGAATAATAAAGAACTTAGCAATGCGTTTGAAGAAAACTGCAATATTACAATGAAACTTGAAAAAACCATGACTCCATATATCGCCTTGCAGAGAATTGTCCTTGGAATCAGTATTGCTGCTATTATTATTTTATCTGTCAAGTATTACATGGAGGGAAATATGATTTTGGCAGATGCAATTATGTCGATGATTGCCGGTTTTATTATCTTTGAGGGAATCAAGGCGGCAGGAAGTTCTATGGCAATACTGAGAATTGCGGAAAACTCCATCGACAGCTTGAAATATTTGGAACAGATTCCTGAAATAAAAGAAGGACAGGAAACAAGTCCAATCCGTCACCCTAATATTGAATTTAAAGATGTTTCTTTCGCTTATGATGAAAAGACGATTTTAGATCATATTTCCTGTGAGATGAAGAAAAACACCATTACTGCCATTGTCGGTCCGTCCGGAAGCGGAAAGACGACTTTTTGCAATCTGATTGCAAGATTTTGGGATGTGAATACAGGAGAAATCTTAATAGGTGGGAAGAACATTAAAGAGTATACTCTGCCCCATCTGATGAGTCATATCGCTATGGTATTTCAGAGTGTCTATCTCTTTGAAGATACGATTGAAAATAATATCAAGTTCGGTGTGCCGAATGCGACAAGAGAAGAAGTCATAGACGCTGCTAAAAAGGCGATGTGCCATGATTTTATAGAAGCCTTGCCGAATGGGTACGATACATTGATTGGTGAAGGTGGAGCCACTCTTTCCGGTGGAGAAAAGCAGAGGATTTCCATTGCCAGAGCTATGTTGAAAGATGCCCCGATTGTCATTTTTGACGAAGCCACAGCAAATATTGATCCGGAAAATGAAGATAAGCTAAAGGCTGCTATTGAAGAACTGACAAAGAACAAAACCATTATTATGATTGCTCACAGGCTTTCTACGATACGAAACGCCGACCAGATTTTAGTTTTAAATAACGGAAAAATAGAACAACAAGGAAATCATGAAGAACTGATGAAGCAAGGCGGTTTATATAAAACATTGATCAATATGAAAAATAAAGCAACTGTTTGGAAGATTGCTAATTAGCAGGGAGATTACGGGACTTGGAGTTCTGCTCAATGAAATACTTCATTACTTAGTGAAAAGGAGTAAAGTTGTAAAAAAATTCATAAGATTAACTCTGATGGGGAAATAAAAAAGGAAGGTTTGGCTTGGAATGATGATGGGAAAAGAAATGAATAAGGATGTAATAAAAAAATAAGCGGGAGAAAAACAAACCCGGTAAAGGGAGTAAATAGGCAAACTCTCTTTATCGGGTTTGTTTTACAAAAAACATACGATGATCGCGTGATTCCATAAAGTTTAAGCAGTGAATTTTTCAATGAGCTAAATGATCTGTAAACTTTTACACCTTGCAAGCAGAACAGCTGTCAGGAAGGATGTTGTTATGCCAAAGTAAAACAATAATATGAATAGTTTAATGCATGTCAGATAAGTTTTAGACTTGTATCTTAAATATGTTTAATAAAGTCTGCCTTTGTTAGTGTACTGTATAAAAGATAGAC
>DAISVU010000037.1:0-5913 GCA_036839975.1 Bacillota bacterium
AGTTGGAAGAAATAACATATAGATCAATGATGGGCGAATATATTGTTTATTATCGTGGAAAAATTGTGGGTGGAATTTATGATGATAGATTTTTAGTGAAGCCTGTTAAATCTGCAATAGCATATATGCCAAATGCAAAGTACGAGTTACCATATGATGGAGCAAAGGAAATGCTGTTGGTAGATGATGTTGACAACAAAGATTTTTTAATTGGCTTATTCAATTCAATGTATGATGAATTACCTGCACCCAAACCAAAGAAAAAGAAATAATCAAATTAACAGCTACAAACTTGACACCCCCCTCCTATTGCGGAGCCGTTGACAGAATCAAGAAATCGGTGATACAATAAATTCGTCGTGTCATATGGTAACAAAAAGCATAGGGAGGCAAAGGATGTTCAAAGAACTGAAGGCCATTGTTGTACCAAGCAAAAGTAAGGCTCAAGTCATTGTTATCGGCCAACATATGCAGTGACGTACGACGCACAAGCAAAAAGATTGTTGTTCGAGGTTAAAAAAGTCAATAGGAGGCAGGTATGTTCAAGCAGGTGAAGAAGATAGAAGTTCCAGAAAAGAAAGAGAACTTAGTTCGCGTTCATTGCCAAAGATCGCAGTGCAGAACTACTCATAAGAGAAAAGACTGCTAATCAGTGAGAAACTTGAGTTGTAAGTCCCAGGACATGTTCCCGGGGCTTTTTACAACATGCCGAAAGAATATGAGCAGAGAATTTGATGTTAATTCGAGAGTAAACTTTCCTCACGAAACTGTGTGTAGGGAAATAGACGATTACCACATTGTTATAGCACCGGAATATCCCAACTGGATTGTATTTGATGACATGGAGTATGCCATTTTTGAAATACTCTCAGAGAATACAATTATTGATGGACTTAACGAATACTACGCAGCATTCCCTGGGAATTCAGAGGATGACTGCGTTATTGCGTTTACGAACTTTCTGGCAAAAGTTGAGAATTGCCAGTTCTATGGAGATTCCATATCTGAGGAAGAGAAAACGATCGAGTCAATAAATAAGAAAGTGCATATTACACTGACGAACAGCTGTAACATGTGCTGTTCTCACTGCTTTGTGTCTGCCGGATTGGTGCCAAGAAAAGAGTTAAATGTTGATGAGATTTTGGCTGTGGTAGAGAATATTCGCAAGCTGAACGGAACTACGGATATTGTGGTTTCAGGCGGTGAGCCTTTGATCCATCGTGAAATCATGCGGCTTCTCCAAGGGATAAAAGACCATAACATTTCGCTGTTTACCAACGGGACTCTGATTAATGATGACAATTACAAGACTATAGCTGATTGTTGTCAGGAGGTTCAGATAAGCTTTGAAGGCGTTACGCAGGCGGTGTATGAATCAATCAGGGGGAGCGGAAATTATGAAAAGGCACTGCATGCCATAGAATTACTGAAGAGAACGGGAATCAAGATAACATTTGCGGTAACTATCCTGCCTTCCACTGTAGAAGATATTCGGGATAATCTGATTCCTTTTGTCAATTCAATTGGCTACACCAACCTTGAGATACGTTTGAACGATGATATTGAAATGGCTGGTAATGCCCTGTCGCTTGATTTCACCGGATTTGATAAGTATGAAGTTGATAAGCTGATGATTTCACTTGTCAGTCAGCTGCAGGATCTCGGTGTTACAAAGGCGGCAAGCAGTGGGAGGAATGTCAGGTTTAGAAACTGTGGAATCGGCACAAATATTGTGATAGATGCTGATGGCAAGATTTATCCGTGTAACAAGTTCTCATCCTACCACCGAGAACTTCATGATAATATGTTAGAGATTTTTCGGGATTTTAATGACCTGAATCGGACAACATCTAATGACTTTATGAACAAATGCAGGAAATGTGAACTGAGATACATCTGCACTGGCGGGTGCAGGATAGACTATATGAATCGGCATGGTGATATGCTGGCTGTGGACTGCACTCCGTATTTTAAAGAAAGTCAGTACAGAAAACTTCTGTTGGACTACTTGGAGTAACGAAACATGACTACAGAACGATCAAATGAAGCAAGCTATAACAATAGTGCGATAGTAGATTACTACAGTGATTTTGTCAGCACCGGGCTTTTTCATTATGAGGAACTGTTGATAGATAAATACTTCGCTTCAGGAGGAAAAACTCTTGATGTGGGGTGTGGAGTCGGGCGAGCTACGATTCCTCTTTTTGAGAAAGGGTATAAAGTTATCGGGTTAGATTTCGCAGAAAAGATGATTATGGCCGCGAAGTCATTGAATAGAGCAATTGATTATCGTGTTGGGGATATTCTTTCAACTAGGTTTGATGATCAGGAATTTGATAATATACTGTTCTCCTTTAATGGCCTCATGCTTCTCGGTACATATGAGGAACGGCTGAAGGCTGTTAAGGAGACTTGCAGGATATTGAAGCCGGAGGGGAATTTCATCTTTACAACACCATACCTCGATAATAAGACATTGAAGTCCTACTGGCTTGAAAAAGCATTTTCTCTTGACATAGATGTACAGAATATGACTTGGGATCAGCAACTGGAATTGGGAGATGAGCAGTTGGAGGATTATGGCAGTGATTTTTTCCTTCATGTCCCGTTTATTCCAGAGGTGGAAAAAATGCTTGATGAGGCTGGAATGAAAGTTCTTTTTTTAGCACGGAGGTTGGATTATAGCGGAATCGAGGAAATGGAAGATGAACTGGATGACAATTATCTATGGGTGGCAGCATGCAAAAAATAACTTATAAGGGAATCAAAACACACAATTTAAAAAATATTGATGTCGACCTATACAAGGGAGGAATGACCTGCATCGCCGGTATTAGCGGCAGTGGGAAATCCAGTCTTGCTTTCAGCACCATTGCTGGTATCAGCAAAGCTGAATATGACAAGATGACCAATGATAACAGAGTTGATGTCGATTATGATGTGGATTCCTATGATGATGTGATCATGGCAATTCCCTTAAGGCAGCTGAACTTTAACGTGAATCCACGATCAACTATCATGAGCTATTTTGACCTGCAGAAATTTGTTATCTATGTTGCCGGAAGTCTGACAAGCATTCCGTTAAGCGATTTCAATTACAATGGGAATGGCCGATGCAGAGATTGCCAGGGACTTGGGTATAAACTGCAGCCAGACCCTATTAGCATTATTGACTATGAAAAGAAAATATGTGATGTACCCTTTAGGTGCTGGCAGAAAACTTATATAGATTTCTTCAGACAGTTGCTGATTGCCTATTGCGATGAATGTGGAATAGACAGCGATAAACGCTTCAAGGATCTGTCTGATAAACAGAAGCACAAACTCTTATATGACATCGGAAGCAAGAAGCAAACATTCAAATATAAAGCCAGTGGAAGAACCAGATCAAAAACCAGCGTCTACATGGGTCCCATAGCAGGGATGGATAAGAAATCAGATGATTTATTCTCGCATAATCGTGAGCAGTATTGTGCTCAAAAGAAGTGCGATTGCTGTGGCGGTAGCAGACTAAGAAGAAAGACCTCAGAAAAGGAACTCAACAAAGGGTTTTCTGTTGGTGATTTATACACAGAAGATTTTGATACTCTCGAAAATGACCTGCAGAGTCTCAAGAAAAATGTGAACAAAGCACTCAAGCCAGCAATAGATAACGTTCTGGTTTTTATTGGGGCTTGCAAAAAAGTTGGGCTTGGATATTTAAGCCTCGCCAGGTCTATATCCTCACTATCTGGAGGTGAACTTCAGAGACTTCGAATTGCACAGCTTATGATTGGGAAAATGCACGATCTCCTAATAATTCTGGATGAACCGACCGCATCGTTGTATCCACCTGAGGTTGACTACACCATCGGAATTATCGATGAAATGCGGAAGAAAAATACTCTTCTTGTTGTGGAGCATAATGAGAAGATTATCGAGAGTGCGGATTATAATATTTTCCTTGGTCATGATGGTGGAAAGAATGGTGGTTACCTGATTAGCCGGGATGAGTATATGAAGTTGCAGGAAGGCAGACTTAAGTACAGCTTTTTCAAAGGAACGGCCATTGATAGGTGTATGTTGGATTCGGACTATGTGGATTACGCAGGATGCGAATTGGAAATACCACATTCTTCTATCATGGGGATTACCGGTATGTCCGGATGTGGAAAGACAACCATTCTTCGGGAGATTCTGCCGAAGTACTATGAGGATTACCTCTATGTCTCACAGAAGCCTCTAAAAGGCAATTCATTTACCACGGTTGCTACCTATACAAAGCTACTTGATGAGATAAGAACCTATTTTGCCAAGGCTCTGGAAAAAGACAAAGGTTATTTTTCACAGCGAGGAAAAGGTGCTTGTGAAAAATGCGGTGGCTCCGGAGGTATCGAAATTGGAGGCTTTTATGAGGAAAAATTATTTGACACCTGCGATAAATGTGATGGCACTGGATATCTACAAGAAGTGCTGGAGTGGAAAGTAAATGACCTTAATATTTATGAAATTCAGCAAATGACTATCGATGAGTTGATTGCATCCGGAATAAGTATTTCTGCCAAGGCGAATAAAATTCTGGTACTTCTCTCTAATCTGGGGCTTGGATATCTGAAACTCGGTCAAAAGGTAAAGACGCTGTCCGGTGGTGAAAATCAGAGGATCAAGCTTGCTGAGGCACTGAACGAGAATAAATATGTCTTTATAGGGCTTGATGAGCCAGCAAAGGGTTTGGGAAAGTGCGAAATCAAAAGATTACTCGGATTGATATATGAACAGATAAGCGAAAATAAGAAGACATTTATTGTAGCCGAACACGATCCGATATTTTTGAATTTCTGCTCATACTTTGCAGAACTGAAACAAAAAGGCAAATCTACAATCATTGCATTCCAAGGAAGCAGAGATCACCTTTTTAAAGATAAAAAGAACGATATTCGCAACTGGCTCACAGAGGATACAGAAAAAATTTAACTCTGGCGAATTCCCAAAAAATATATGATGGAGGTGATGTGAATGGCTTACTGGTGCGGAAATGGATGTGGTGTAGATATGGAGTATCTTGGAAATGGCGACTGGAAGTGCCCAAAGTGTGGAACGGTGATTGCGTTTGGAGAACCAGACGATGATGACAGCGAGAGTCTGAGTGTTTATGATGCCGCATTAATCTGGATGTCCAATGGAAAGGACGAGGACTATACATTCGGCTATAGCGAGGAAGAACTGGAAGAGGCGCTTCGCTGACGCACCTGAAATGAAAGAGACCCGGGGCAGAAAATGTACGCAAGAGTAGCGAATCACGACCGCATAAGCTCTATGTTCAGAGCTGTTAACAGGTATGAATACGACTCCGTTAACGGTTGTGAATATGTTCAAAAAGTTTCACGTTTTAACGATAAGAAATATGCTTGTGTTAAATCCCTCAAATTAGGGGATGCTGCATGTGGTACTTAGGGCGTACTGATAGCATAAGTTGGTAAGTGTACAAGGAAATTGAAGGGAATTGGTGATGGAGCGGTTGTATATCACGTGGGAAATACAGTATTCTAGAAAAACCGAAGTTATGACTGTCCTTCAATGAAAAATTCTTCTATTTCACCCGGAGTGTAGTTGCCAAGTGTAGAATGAAGTCGTTTCGAGTTGTAACGATTAATGTATTTAAAGCAACATAGACGCAGTTCATCCAAGGTGCGAAAGGATTTACGATTGATACATTCTCGTTTCATATGTCGAAAGAAACTTTCA
Organism: Bacillota bacterium; assembly: GCA_036839975.1. Taxonomy (GTDB): domain Bacteria; phylum Bacillota; class Clostridia; order Peptostreptococcales; family Anaerovoracaceae; genus RGIG7111. The sequence continues at coordinate 5,725 of DAISVU010000037.1, forward strand.
CAACATGCATTATCATAAGGATAGCCTTTCTTGGAGAAAAATTGAACGGCATTGCATTTCTCAAGCGTTTGGCGAAAAGCAAAAGCGGTATACTCAGATCCTTGATCTGAATTATGGCGAATTCGACATAATCAGTTTGGATGATTTGAGGCTTATATCCAAAGTAGGCTATTGCACGTTTTACAAAAT
>DAISVU010000038.1:0-5314 GCA_036839975.1 Bacillota bacterium
GATCGAAACGAGGCGATTATGAGTTTCAAGAAAGAAAAGTATTACCATGTCCGCCTTGCTTTAGGGGATGCGGAAGCTGTCAGCGAAAAGTTTTCAGATAAGGAAACGGCAGAGAAAATCAGAACATCTTGCAAAGGAAAAAGTGCAATCTGCACCTCTCTTACGACTAAAAAGAAAGAAGCGCTGCCGCCGAAGCTCTTTTACCTTACCGCACTTCAAAAGGAAGCGAACCGCATTTTCGGTTACACCGCAAAACAGACCCTTGACCTTGCACAGAGCCTTTATGAAAAGAATCTTCTGACCTATCCGAGAACGGACAGCAATTACCTGACGGACGATATGAAAGAAACAGCGGATAAGGTTATCAGCATGCTTCTTTCAATGTTTTCCTTTATGCAAAGCATTGAATTTACACCGGAGATCACCGGGCTTCTTAACAGCAAAAAGGTATCGGATCACCATGCCGTTATTCCTACCATGGAGCTTGAAAAAACAGATACTTCCCTACTTCCCGAAACCATTACCTCTCCGCTTCTTACAGCCGAGTGGGAAAATGAGCTTTCAAGGATTGCAAAGGGAGAAGCGGATGCAGACGGCTTTATGGAAAAGATAGAAGCCATGACAAAAGAGCTTGTAGAAAATGCGGATGCCCAAAAAGCAAAACCGGAACTTTTTAAGCAGGAAAAAACTGTAATCGGCTTATGCCCGCGCTGCCAAAGTCCCGTTTATGAGGGAAAGAAAAACTACTATTGCAGTAACAGGGATTGCAACTTTTCCATGTGGAAGAATGACTGCTTCTTTGAGGATAGGAAAATCACCTTTACACCAAAGATAGCAAAAGCACTGCTCAAAGATAAAAAAGCAAAGGTAAAGGACATCTACTCTCATAAAACAGGCAAAACCTATGACGGAAATGTAGTTCTTTGCGATACCAAAGATAAGTATGTGAACTATCGTATTGAGATAGAGAGGAAGAAAAAAGAAGAATAGCAAGCATAGGAAAGGGGTACCCTTTCCGTGAAAAATCTCCGTTTTCCGCACCTGCGGCGGCGGAGATTTTTGCTTGCCGGGATAGTCCCAGACCCTTAGTTATTTGGAGAAAGGAGGCTTGCCGATTTAATGCAAAAAATTACACTTGAAAACCGCCTGCTCATGATTGACACAAATACAGTTTCCTTTGATATGCAGGAAATTGAAAACCGTCGTTTTATGTATTCGCCTGATTCCTGCGAGCTCATTATAGGAGAACAGTACAAAGGAAACGATCTTATTGCAAGCCACGCAGAAGAACACGGAAAAGCCGGTGCAAAAGCTCCCTTTGACAACTTCATTCGAGGCTGGATAGGTACAGGAAAAGGCTACAAGGACGGCGTAATACATTTTGCACCGCCTATCAATACGCACAATATTGATCGCTTTAATCACGGATTTTCCACGCTGGAAATGTTCTCCGCAAACGGTGCAAACAGCCGGAGAATAATTCGCGGTTTTGGTGATCGGTGGGAGCAACCACCATCTGATTTAATTTCACAGGAAGGAGAAAAAGCCATGCCATATATGGAACAAACGGAAGAAATAAAAGAGGTTACGCCCATTGTCCTGACCTCTGAAAATCAAAAGGACAGGCTAAAGGAAATCACGGATCGTTTGGAGCAAGGGATTTTAGAAGTTTTTGAAAGCAAAAGGTACAAGGAGTATCTTCGCGTCATATCAAAGTTTCATCATTACAGCTTTAATAATACCATGCTGATTGCTCTGCAAAAGCCCGACGCTTCTCTGATTGCAGGCTTTAGTGCATGGAAAAACAGCCACGGAAGAACGGTCAAAAAAGGAGAAAAAGGAATCCGCATTATCGCTCCTGCACCCTTTAAGGTAAAGCAGGAAATGGAAAAGCTTGATCCGAAAACCAATATGCCTGTTATGGGAGCGGACGGAAAGGCAGTTACCGAAGAAAGGGAAATCACCATCCCGGCCTACAAGGTGGTATCTGTCTTTGATGTATCGCAGACGGAAGGAAAAGAGGTTCCCTCTATCGGAGTAAATGAGCTGACCGGCGATGTGTCGCAGTATGAGGACTTCTTTAGGGCACTGAAAAGGCATCCCCTGTTCCGATTGCCCTTGAGCATATCGAGGGAAGCGCCCACGGTTACTATCACCTTGCAGAAAAAAGAATTGCTATTGACGATAACATGAGCGAGCTGCAAACGCTAAAGACCGCTATTCACGAAATCGCCCATGCGAAGCTGTCTGACATCGACCTGAATGCACCGAAAGAAGAAAAAGAAAATCACCCGAACCAGCGTACCCGTGAGGTTGAGGCGGAAAGCGTTGCCTATACCGTATGCCGGCACTACGGACTTGATACATCCGACTATTCTTTCGGATATGTTGCAGGCTGGAGCAGCGGAAAGGAATTGTCCGAATTAAAAGGCTCTCTTGAAGCCATCCGCCTTGCCGCATCGGAGCTGATTGACAGCATAGACGGACATTTTAAGGAGCTTCAAAGGGAAAGAGAAAATGAGCTTTCAGAAAAAGAAATGAAATCGCCTTTACAGGAAGAAAAACAGGAAGCGGCTTACCTGCTTGAAAGTGGAAACTATCTCTATATTCAGACCTACGAAACAGGCTATGACTATACTCTGTATCAGCCGGACTTTACAGACCTTGACGGCGGACAGCTTGATAATCTGGAAATCTCCATCGAAAAAGCCCGTGATGAAATATTAAAAATGCACGAGCTTTCAGGTCAAGGATTAGAAGAAATCCTCATAGATGATTTTGAGAAAATGCAGGAAGAAGCTTCACAGGAAAAGGATGTAAGCGTGCAGGTAAAGTATTATCCCATCAATGAAGCTGCAGCAAAAAGGGCAAAGGAAATGAACAGCTTTTCGGACTATACGCCGGGTAGCGCAACCCTTGAATACAAAAGCCTTGTGGATCAGGCAGCGGAAATTGCTGAAAATCAGAAAAAGAGAGTTGATCCGTCCTTTCACGGTAAAATCGACGCCCTGCTTGATACCTATTCAAGAAAGCTTGCCGCAAATATGAATAACGGATTTGCCATTGACGCCCGCGTTCCCTCTGTCCTGATTGCAGGAGGCTCTAATTTCCCTGTGCGAAAAAAGGAAAAGCAAAACGCTGCCCGTGATAAGAACTACAAAGAATGGAAAGACATTCAGGGACTTCTTGAAAAAATCAGAAGCACCGGAATGGGCGGAATCAGTGCAGACGATCCGGATGCTGTAAAGAAATTGAATGCAAAACTTGAGAAGCTGACAAAGGCACAGGAAACCATGAAGGCGGTCAATGCCTACTACCGAAAGCATAAAAACCTTGAGGGCTGCCAGGAGCTTGACGGTGAAGCAATCCAAAAGCTAAAGGCAAGAATGGAAATCAGAGGTATTCAGGATAAGCCCTATCCGACTTGGGCACTTTCCAATAACAATGCGGAAATCAGAAGAATTAAAGAACGTATTCAAAGTCTTTCCGTAAATAAGGAAGAGCTTTTCACGGGTTGGGAGTTTGCAGGAGGAAAAGCCGAAATCAATGTAAAGGATAACCGCCTGCAGCTTTTCTTTGATGATAAACCGGACGGCAAAATCAGAGATGAATTAAAGTCAAACGGTTTTAAGTGGTCGCCAAAGGCTTTAGCGTGGCAAAGACAGCTTACTTCCAATGCGATCTATGCGGCGGATGCTATCAGCAGCATAAAGCCCCTTACGGGAGAACGGGTAATAGAGCTTCAAAGAAATTTCAGAAAGAAAGACAGCATTAAAGCTGCCCCGGAATATATCTACAAGGTGCTGGAAGATCCTGCTGAAAAAGACAGCATGAAAAACTTTCGCCTTGAAGCATATATCGTAAAGGAAAACGGAAAGGCACAGTCCGAGCTTTTATATGCCGGAACAAAGGAACAATGCAAGAAGCTTTTAGATAAGGTTCATTCCGGAAAACTGACAAGAGAACAGATCAAAGAGCTTTACGCAAAGGCTGAAAATACCGGACCTGAAAAAGACACCTTTCGGATTTATCAGCTAAAGCGAGGAGAAAACACAAGAGAGCTTCAATTTGAATCGTACGACCGCTTAAAAGAATCAGGACAGACACTTAACCCAGATCATTATGTCAAGGTATATGAGGCGGAGCTTACAGCCGGACTTTCCCTTGAAGATATTTACACCCGCTTTAATATCGATCATCCAAAGGATTTTTACGGGCACAGCCTGTCCGTTTCCGATGTAGTTGTACTTCATAAGGACGGAAAGGACAGTGCTCACTATATTGACCGTTTCGGTTACAAGGAGGCACCGGAATTTCTGAAACCGAAAAATTACTTAAAGCACGTGGAGGATATAGTAGAGCAAAACGACAATAACTTTGACGGGATTATCAACAATACCCCGAATGCGCCTACCGTAAGTGAGCATGAGCAGAAAATAAAAGCAGGGGAATCCATTTCCCTTACCGAGCTTGCAAAGGCGGTTAAGGCAGAAAATCGCAGCACTGGAGAACCGGAGAAAAAACCGTCTATCAGAGCGCAGCTAAAGGAAGCACAGAAAAATACTGAACAGAAAAAACGTAACACGAAAACAAAAAATTATGAATTGGATGTATGAAAATGAATCCTTTTACAGTGGAAGAAATGAATTTACTTGCTATTTACAATGGAGAATCCAAAGAGGAAGTAACGGAAAAAATCGCATTTGCACTTTCCTTTATGGATAGTGATATGCGGGAACTTGCAAAGCGCACGGTCAAAAAGGTAAACTGCCTGTCCGATAAAGAATTTTCCACGCTTTCCATTGATCCCGCCGATGAAATATGAGGAAATCAAAACCGCTTTCACCGAAGCAGGTAAAGCGTGTCAATCGCCTTGTGAAAAAAGAATGCTGCAACTTTGATAACGGAAACTGCATTTTACTTGATGATGGGGAAGCCTGCCTTTGTCCGCAGCTTATTTCCTGTTCGCTTCTTTGCAAATGGTTTTCAGATGCGGTGCTTCCTCTTGACAGAGAGCTTTTTGCAGAGCTTTACGCACCGGAGGAAAAACGCCGCTGCACCATATGCGGAGTGCCTTTTGCGTCAAAGTCCAACAATGAGAAATATTGCTCCGATTGCAGAAAGAAAATCACAGGAAAGCAAGCGGCAGAAAGAATGCGAAAAAAGAGAAGCCTTGTTACGAAATAGAGGGCGTAAATGCCTTGCATATCCTTGCTTTTTAGAAGCGTTTCAGCTTGTGGCAAGGGGTTTATATCTATATCCTTGAAAATGAGGTTTAACTGCGTAACATAGGGGGCAAAAAAAAACGGACGCG
>DAISVU010000039.1:0-4492 GCA_036839975.1 Bacillota bacterium
GCAGATACGCAGCAAAGGTTACAGGAAACCGAAAATCCCCATAGGAAAAGTTATATGAACTACAACCGGCTTGACGGAAAATATCCGGGGCATAAAGTACAGGTGGATATTAAATATGTTCCAAACGAATGTATCCGGTTCCCATGCTATGGGCAGCGATACTGTCAGATTACCGCGATTGATGAATACAGTCGGAAACGCGTCCTAAAAATCGTAAAGGAGAAGAGCAGCTGCGAAACAGGGAAGTTCCTGCAAAGCCCGGAGAAGAAGATGGGGTTCAAAATCAGTATCATCCGGGCAGATAACGGAACGGAGTTCGTAAATGATGAGGACCAATACAACCGGACGGCAAAGACAAGTCTTGACTTCAAAAGCCCTGACCGGGTAGTAGCAGAGTATTTCTCAAAGTGTAACATATGTCTTGACAATTAAGAATTATTGCCGCTGGCTTAAAAAAAAAGGTTGTTTTGCTGTCGATGCTGTGGTATATTATATGAGCTGTCGAATAAATCGCATCGATCGAGTGCGGTCTTGCAGCAAATATGCAAAGGCATTGCCTGAGCAGGAAAGAGGTGAAAAAGCATGAAGGAAGGAATCCATCCTGAATATAAGGAATGTGAAGTAACTTGCGCATGCGGCAACTCATTCGTCACGATGTCAACAGAAGACGAGATCAGATTGGACGTTTGCTCGGAGTGCCATCCATTCTTTACAGGACAGCAGAAATTTATAAACCGCGGCGGCAGGGTTGAGAAGTTCAAGAATAAGTACAATCTGGACTAGCGCCGACAATATCGTGAAATATGAAAATCGCACGAAAAATAATCGGAAGTTCAACTTCATTTGGACTTTGTCAGGTGATAATACATATGTGACAAAAAACTAAAAAAATAGAAAGCCATCTGGTAAAATAAGTTTTAACACTAACAAAATTATCAGAGAGAGGCTTTCTATGAAAACAAGTATAACAGAAGAAATGAGATTTCGCCAGAAGGTTGTTGAATATGCCATGAAACATAACAATAATGCAAAGGCAGGAAGATATGAAACAAGTAGGCAGCAAGTACAAAGATGGCGAAAGAAATATGACGGAACAGTACAGTCATTGGCAAACAAGTCCGGGCGCCCGCATGGCCATCCGAATCAGCATACGGAAAAGGAAATAGAGTTGTTGAGCAAGAAATATCGATATCACAAGCATGAGGGATAAAGAAATCGGCATTCGAAAAGGTATTAGAATATTTAGGAATAGGCTATATCAGAACAAGACCATACTCACCGTGGCAAAATGGGATAGTGGAAAGAAGTCATAAAATAGGTAGCAGTGTTGTAACTTTTAGTCTGTAATAAAAAGTCTGATTTAATTTACGATTCTAATTCTGAAAGCAATTAAAAAGTATATCTTTGTTTAGTAGTGAAACGAGCAATAAGAGGAAAAGTATTTATGAAATCGAAGCTCAAAATTATGGGAAAAAAACTATTAGTAGTCGTGATGTCTTGTTTAATGTTGTTAGGTATGACACCTGTGACAAAACAGGCTTTTGCGGAAACTTATCATAATGATGTTATCACTGACATTAAGCTCACCGAATCGGATTTGACAACACCAGCCGTGTGGGCAAACGAAACAAAGCAAATGCAGTTATTGGCTAAGTTTTCTTTACCTAATAATAAAGTCCACGCAGGAGATAAAACAGTTATCCCTGTGCCAAAGGAACTTGAAATTATTAAAAAGGAAACTTTCCCGATTAAAAATGAAAAAGGTGATGTTGTTGCTAATGCAGTAACAGACCCTGATACGAAAACCATTACTATGACCTATACAAGTTTTGTAGATTCGCATTCAGACATCACTGGATCATTGCATGTTACGGTTAAAGTTGATACAAATGTTGTTAAAGAAGCAAAGAACCTGAAACTTAAAATTTCTATGGGTGCAGGTGGACCTACGTTTGAGATAGGCAATTTGGACTATGTTGGTGTTCAGAGTGATAAACCTGATGAAGAACTCGGTAAGTGGAGTTGGTTTGATAAGAACGATCCGACAATTGTGCATTGCCGAATTCGTGTCAACGGAAAAGGTGGCAACTTCCCATATATTAAAGTGAAGGATACTATTGAATCACCATCGGTTTCTTATGTTAAAGAAAGTGTTCGGGTTAAGAAAGGAAAATGGAAACTTCCGGCAGGAGGGGGATACTATTCTCTTGAAAATGAAACAGATGTAACCAGCCAATTTCCACTTACTTACAATGGTAATAGTTTTACTGTTCAATTCGATAATATTAAAGGAGAAGGATATTTAATCAAGTATGATGTGAAGCTTTCATATACACCTGTAAACCAGGAAGCGGTTAACAATAGGATCATTGGAGAAAAGAACAGTCAGATATTTCTTAACAAAGTGATTAAAGCCACTTATCAAGAATCAGGAGGCGAAGCAAATGGCTATAATTTTACTATAAAAATTCATAAAGAAAGTGAAGACGGTCAAAACCTAAAAGGTGCAGTTTTTGAGGTTATAAGAGATTCCTCGCATGCAAAAGTGGGAGAAATTACTACAGATAGTAACGGAAACGGTAGCTTGGGAGGATTGCTGAAGGATAATTATACGATAAGAGAGAAAAAAGCCCCTGAAGGATATATCCCTCTTGACTCGGATATTCATGTTACACCGGCTGATTTTGGTGCGGATAAAGCAGTGTTGAAGACTATTAAAAACAAAAAAAATCCTAAGATAAACATATGCGGCGAAAAGACATGGGATGATGCAGATGATCAAGATGGAAAGCGTCCTGCAAGCATAACGGTAAACCTTCTTGCGGACGGGAATAAAGTTGCAGAAAAAACGGTAACCAAGGACGATGACTGGAAATACGAATTCAAAGATCTTCCAAAGTATAAAAATGGCAAAGAAATCGTATATACAGTGACTGAAAATACTATTAGCGAATACAATGCGGAGATTTATGGCTATAACATTAAAAACCGTTATACACCTAAGAAAACCAGTGTAACAGTGACCAAGAGATGGAACGATAATAATGATCAGGATGGCAAGCGCCCTAACAGTGTAAAGGTACAGCTATTCGGTGACGGAAATAAGGTTGGCGCTGAAGTCGAGCTGAATGAAGCAAACAACTGGACGACAACATGGAATGATCTTCCGGAGAAAAAAGCCGGTAAAACAATAGTGTATACCGTAAAAGAGGTCGGAACTGTTGAGGGATACAAAACGACAGTAAATAATGCGAATCATGGAAATGTTATGATTACAAATTCTCATACTCCGGAGAAGACAGAGGTGTCGGGAATAAAAACGTGGAAGGATGCAAATGATCAAGATGGAAAGCGTCCTGCAAGCATAACGGTAAACCTTCTTGCGGACGGGAATAAAGTTGCAGAAAAAACGGTAACCAAGGACGATGACTGGAAATACGAATTCAAAGATCTTCCAAAGTATAAAAATGGCAAAGAAATCGTATATACAGTGACTGAAAATACGGTGGAAGGATACAGTACCAGCATCAAAGGACATGATATTACTAATAGTTATACTCCGGGCGAAACAAGTGTTACAGTTACAAAACACTGGAATGACAGTAATGATAAGGATGGAATCAGACCGGGCAGCATAAAGGTACAAGTCTTTGGTGATGGAAACAAAGTAGGCGATGAAGTTGAACTTAATGAAAAAAACAATTGGACAACAACATGGAACAAACTGCCTCAGAAGAAATCCGGGAAAGATATTACGTATACCGTGAAAGAAGTAGGAAACATTTCCGGGTATACAACAACTATAGATGATAAAAATCATGGTGATATCATAATAACCAATACTCATACACCAAAAGAAATCGCAGGGGTAAAGACCGGTGATGATACCAATTTCATGTTATTCATGTTCTTAATACTTACATCCAGTGCAGTACTTGGAACTATTCTTGTTATGAGAAGGAGAAAAAAACAGTAAGTGAGAAACCATGTATCCTGAGAAATTAAAATATTTGAGAAAACAGGTGCAATCCTGATAAAAAGATGATGTAAAAACATAGTAGATTAAGCCACAAATTAATACTCAAAATGATAAGGGATTGACATGTCAATCCCTTATTGTGTTTTACAAGGATTTTATACTTTTACACACATAAATAATTGAATATAAAATGGGTAAATATCTTAACTTGAAAGGGAAACGATTCGGGAAATTGACAGCACAATATAGAGTTGAAGATGGAGTAAGGGGTTATGCGAAATGCCTTTGTCAGTGTGACTGCGGAAATCAAAAGGTATGCACTGCGCAGCAGCTAAAGGCAGGGCATGTAACAAGCTGTGGCTGTAAAATAAATGCTAAAAATGTCAATTACAAAAATTTAAGCGGATTAAGATTCGGAAGATTAACAGCCCTTTATCCCACATTGGAAAGAGATAAAAAGTATTAGCTCAACAAGTAAGATTTTATTCAATAACTGATTTGAATGGTGTGAAA
>DAISVU010000040.1:0-4393 GCA_036839975.1 Bacillota bacterium
TTTCCGTAAAAAATCTCTATTTTCCGCAGTTCCGGCGATAAAGATTTTGCTTGCTGGGAAGTCTCCCAAACCCTCTATGAACGCAGAAAGGAAATTCACCTATGAATAACAGAAAAAGAAATGTACAGATTAAATTTCGTGTTACGGAAGAAGAACGCGGCTTGATTGAAGAAAAAATGAAACAGGTGCCTACAAGCAACATGGAAGCATACCTTCGGAAAATGGCGATAAACGGATATATCATTCAGGTCGATCACAGCGATATAAAGAAAATGACAGCGGAGATTCAAAAAATCGGTGTCAACATCAATCAGATTGCAAAAAGAGCAAACGCGACGGGAAATGTGTATCAGAAAGATATAGAAGAAATCAAAGGAGCATTAAAAGAGATATGGCGGTTATAAAGATTAAGCCTATTAAAAGCACATTAAAAAAGGCTCTTGAATATATCCAAAACCCCGATAAAACCGATGATAAAATGCTCGTTTCCTCTTTCGGATGCAGCTATGAAACCGCAGATATAGAATTTGCCTTTACGCTTTCACAGGCACTCGATAAAGGAAACAATTTAGCCCATCACCTGATACAGTCCTTTGAACCGGGAGAGGTCAGCTTTGAGAAAGCCCATGAGATTGGAAATCAGCTTGCAGATGCAGTAACGAAAGGACAGTATGAATATGTCCTTACCACTCATATTGATAAGGGGCACGTCCATAATCACATTATTTTTTGTGCCGTCAATTTCGTGGATTATCACAAATATAATTCCAACAAAAGAAGCTATTACGGGATTAGAAATATCAGCGACCGTTTATGCTATGAAAACGGCTTATCGGTCATCACTCCGGAAAAAGGACAAAAAGGAAAAAGCTATATTGAGTATCAGACAGCAAAGAAAGGTACAAGCTGGAAAGGAAAACTGAAAGAAACGGTTGATCTTCTGATTCCTCAGGTAACGGATTTTGAAGAACTTTTAGAAAAGCTTCAAGCTTCCGGTTATGAAATCAAACGCGGAAAATATATTTCCTGCAGGGCACCCGGACAGGAGCGATTTACAAGACTGAAAACCCTCGGATTTGATTATACGGAAGAAGCAATCAAAAAACGGATTGCAGGAATAAAGAGCCGCACCGGAAAGAAATTAACACAGGAGAACGGAATATCCCTACTGATTGATATTGAAAACAATATCAAGGCACAGCAGTCGGCAGGCTATGAACATTGGGCGAAAATCCATAATCTGAAACAGGCTGCAAAGACAATGAATTTTCTAACTGAAAATAACATTAGGCAGTATGAGGATTTAATAAAGAAAATAGATGGACTGATCCTTGATAGTGAACAGACGGCAGACAGCTTAAAGCAGGCAGAAAAGAAGCTTTCCGATATGGCTGTTCTGATAAAAAATATCTCAACCTATCAAAAGACAAAGGATATTTACAGAGGATATATCAAAGCAAAGAATAAAGACGCATACAGGCGTAAGCATGAAAGCAGCCTGATTCTTTATGAAGCTGCAACAAAGGCATTAAAAGATGCAGGGCTTACAAAGCTTCCGAATCTTACCACTTTGCAGAAAGAATATTCCGTCCTGCAAAAGCATAAGGAAGTTCTCTATTCCGATTATGGAAAGTTCAAAAGTAAAGTCAAAGAATATCAAAAAATCAAACAGAATGTTGATACGATTTTACAAAGAGAAAATACAGGCAAGGAGCATACAAAAACCATTGAATGATTCTTCTTGTGGATGGAGAATAAATTTCATGGTATGCTATGACTAACTAAAGAAACGGGAAAGACAATATATTTAAGGACAGAAAGCAGTTCCCGAAAGAAAAGGAGCTGATAGAATGACACGCGAAGAAATATGGAAAGATTTTTTTAAGAAAGTAATAGTGCCTGTTTTGCTGACAGCATTTCTCTTTTATTGGGGAAAAAGCATCTTTACGCAAAACGGAGAAACAAACTATTTTTATGTATGGCTGTTTTGTGGCGTTCCTTTCGGTATCAGAAGAATGTTTTTATGGCTGATTCCGGTAAATCATGACTTTACCACAACGGTGGGAATATTTGCCGTAAATATCATAGCAGGCGGAATGATCGGCTTTGTTGTTCTTCTGTGGAATCTGCTTGTCGCTGCATGCTATATCCCGCTTACGGCATACCAGCTGCTCACTGTCGGGAAAATAGTAAGATAGATGTTCATGTTGAGAATTAAAGAGAAACGAGGTTTCTATGGATATAATAAGAGCGATTTTGGATGGGATCATGATGGCGGTCTATTTCAATGGACTGGCCGCCGTATTTATTTTAATTAACTCACGATACTTTTTCAGCAGTTACCCGAAGTCCATTCAACAGGCAGCGCCGAATCCTGCAACAAAAGAAGAAAAGAAAGCAGGTGCGAAAATTATGTGTTTTTTGCTTTTACCGCTGTTTCTCTATGGAGCGGTCAGCGCCGTTTATGCGGGAACGAGCGATTTTTGGATGCTGTTCCTGTCCGGCTACATCAACTGGATGATCGTGAACTTCGGTGACCTGATCTTTCTTGACGGAGTGCTGTTCTCAAAGCAGAAAACTCGCGTTATGCTTCCGGGGACAGAAGATCACCCTGATTATGAAACAAAAAATTGGATGCGAAAACTCGCTCTGCCGGAACATTTGTTTTTCTGGCCGTTTCTTATTGTGCCTCTTTATGCGCTTATACAGACAGGGCTTGCGCTTTTGATCCGGCATTTTGGCATTCTTACATTTTAGGAGTTGGAAAAGGAATTACCCATGAAATTAAGCCATATCATTTTAAAAGTCGAGCGGCTTGACCGCGCTGTGCAGGAATACAGGGAAAAGGGCTTTGCCGTTGAATACGGGAGAAAGAAAAATCCCATCAACGCATTAATCTACTTCTCAAACGGTCCCTATATCGAGCTTTTGGACGGAACACGGATGCCCGGAGCAGCAAAGACCGCCATGCGTTTCTTTGGGAAAGGCATGATCGTTGACAGATTGCAGCGCCTTGACGACTGCGCCCCGGGCTATTGCGAGCTTGCCCTTGAGAACTATGAAACCGACCTGAACAGAGAAATTGCTATTTTGCAAAAGCACGGAATTAAAAGCTGCAAGGCGTCCAGCCGCCGGGTAGATACCCACGGCAGAGATCTGCGCTTCCGCCTTGCTTTTCCGGAGGCTCTGGATGTCCCGTTCCTGATGACTTATTTTTCCGTTGATCCGAAGCCTGTAAATTTTGTCCATCCGAATGGGATCCGGGAGGTCGGCAAGGTCGTCTACGGCACCGATCCCTCCCGCTTTGCGGTGATCCAGGAGCTGTGCGACGATAAGCGGCTGGAGCTTACAGAGGGCGGCGGGATCCATGTAGAATTTATAAAATCGGATAAGGGCAATGTATGAGCAGGGTGATCGTCAAAAGCTCTGTATTCCCAGCCGGAGTAGAAGTAGTATGGGAAAAGCTGCAAAACCTTTCCTCCCTGCAATATGTCGCCGCACCCTTTGCAGCCTTTGAACCGGCGGACTGCAGGAACGATCTGATATGGAGCTGCGGAGAGATATTCCGGTTCCGCCTCCGCCTGTTCGGGCTGCTTTCCTTTGGGATCCATACCATACGGATCGTGACCTTTGACCGCGAAACGCTTACGATCTATTCCAATGAGGGCAATCCCCATGTGCCGGTATGGAACCATCGGATCAGCTTAAAGCCCTTAGGCAGCAACCATACACAGTACAAGGACGAGGTGGAGATCGACGCCGGATGGAAAACAGCGTTCGTCTGCCTCTGGGCAAAGCTATTCTATGCGCACCGGCAGAGGAAATGGAAAAAGCTGCTGAAATAAGAAGGTTACATATAGAAAGAGGATACAATGGAGACGAAAAGAGAAGAAATCATCCGCAAATGGTTTTCGATGTGGCTTTCAAAGGAGGATGGCGGAATTTTAGAACTGTTTTCTCCGAACGCAATTTATATCGAAAGCTGGGGACCGGAATATCACGGAAGCGAAAAGATCAGGCACTGGTTTCAGGAATGGAATGAGCGCGGCAATGTCCTGAAATGGGAGATCCAGGGGTTCTTCCACAGCGGTGATCAAACGACGGTATGCTGGTTCTTTTCATGCAGGATGAAAGACGGCACGGAGCAGGCCTTTGACGGCATCTCGCTCATCACATGGGATATGAACGGAAAAATTGCAGAGCTTAAAGAGTACGGCTGCAATATAGAAAGATATGATCCCTATGCAGATGGCGAAAATCCCGTATTCAGAGATGAAAAATCGTTATGGTTCTAATAACAAAAAAACAGCGGACGCAGCGGCCACAAATCATGGCTGCCGCGTCCGTTTTTTTTTGCCCCCTATGTTACGCAGTTAAACCTCATTTTCAAGGA
>DAISVU010000041.1:0-4111 GCA_036839975.1 Bacillota bacterium
GCAAAGGAGAGATTTTATTATGGATGTTGAAAAGAAGAAACAGAAAGGAATATTGGATTACATCTTCCAATTTGCGGGTGAGTACAAGGGCGCATACATCAAAAGCGTAGTCTTTGCCGTAGTCGGGGTAGCGTTTTCCCTTGCACCCTACGCTTTGATGGGCGATATGGTAAAGAAACTTTTGTCGGGAGAGCAAGATTTTAACATTTATCTTAGAGAGGGACTCGTTATGGCGACATTTTGGATTCTGCGTGTGTTTTTTCACACACTGTCCACTAAGACCTCGCACAAAACGACATTCAAGCTGATTGGCAATGTGCGAATTGCGCTTGTCGATAAGCTGTCCCGTCTACCGCTTGGAACGGTACAGGGAATGCCGTCCGGAGCACTGAAGAACATCATCTGTGAACGTACGGATTCAATGGAGCCGACTTTGGCGCATGTCGTGCCGGAGTTTACAGCCAACCTATGCGCACCAATCATGTTGTTTATCTATATTCTGACGATCGACTGGCGGATAGCCTTGCTCTCGCTCGCCACGCTTCCTGTTGCGGGAATTGCAATGGTATGGATGCTTAAGGACAGCAGTGTAAGGTTCCAAAGGACACAGGACACCACAAAAGACCTAAACGATACGGCAGTAGAATATATCGGTGGCATTGAGGTCATTAAGGTATTCGGAAAAGTGGAAAGCTCGTATCAACGGTTTGCGGATGCCGCCAGAAAAAACTCAAACAGCTTTATTGACTGGATGTATGACTGTATCATCCCCTTCTCTCTCGGTATGGTGATTGCTCCGGCTACACTACTTGCAGTTCTGCCAATCGGTGCAATATTTACGATGCATGGGTCGTTGTCACTGCCTGATTTCATTATGACTGTAATTCTATCCTGCGGACTGATTACACCGCTTATTACAGTGATGAGTTATAACGATGATGTGACAAAGGCGACATCCATTTTCAGAGAAATCAGCAACATTTTGGAACTGCCGGAGCTCGAACGACCTGAGGAGAGTATGGCTCTGCCTAAAAACCACGGTATCACTCTGCAAAATGTTCATTTCGGATATGGGGATAAAGAGATTCTTCACGGAATTGATCTCAACATTCCGGATGGCAGCGTTATCGCTCTGGTTGGTCCAAGCGGTAGCGGAAAGTCTACGATAGCGAGACTCATTGCATCACTTTGGGATGTGAAAAACGGGAGCATTAAAATTGGGGATGTCGATATAAGGGATATGTCCATTTCCGATTACAATACACAGATTGCATATGTTTCTCAGGATAGCTTCCTGTTTGACATATCGGTTCGTGAAAATATACGAATGGGAAGACCGTCTGCCACGGACGTTGAGGTAGAAGAGGTCTCAAAAAAGAGTGGATGCTATGACTTTATTATGGATTTGGAGAATGGCTTTGACACGGTCGTGGGTGGCAGTGGAGCGCATTTGTCCGGGGGAGAAAGACAGCGAATTTCTATCGCACGGGCAATGATGAAAAATGCACCGATTTTGATTCTTGACGAAGCAACCGCTTATACTGATCCTGAGAATGAAGCTATTATTCAGAAATCGGTTTCCGAGCTTTCCAAGGGGAAAACGCTGATCGTTATTGCGCACAGACTATCTACAATTATTGATTCTGATCAGATCGTTGTGATAAAGGCTGGGAATGTTGAGGCGAAAGGTACACATACAGAACTTCTCGACTCTTGCAGGTTGTATCGAAATATGTGGGATGCTCATATTTACGCAAAGGATGTGGATGGAATAGAAGGAGGTGCATTAGCATGATTGCAATCTTAAAAAAATTCTTTGATTTTTGTGAGGATAAGAACCGCCGCATGTTTTATCAGGCGTTTGCTGTCGGCGTGCTTATTGCCATCTGCGAAGCAGCGAAGTTTCCAGCGATATATTTGATACTTGACGGATTCTTGTCCGATGCCATATCTGGCGGAAGAATACTTGAGGGTTTTTTGATTTTGCTTGTTTCCGTTCTTTTGGAGTCCTTCTTCCGTGGCATTTCGACAATGCTGCAGTGCAAAGCGGGATATCGTGAATGTGCAGGAAAGAGAATTGAAATAGCAGAACATTTGAGATATCTGCCGATGGGATATTTCAATGAAAACAGCCTAGGTGAGATCACGACTATCACGACCAATATCATGGAGCAGCTTGGCGATGTTGCGACCCGTGTTGTCATGCTTACGACGCAGGGTATTTTGAACACAGCAATCATTGTTCTTTTAATTCTTGCTTTCGACTGGAGGATTGGACTCATCTGCATTGTCGGAATTACAGTGTTTGCTTTTATCAATCGCGCCATGCGCAAAGCAAATGAGGAAACAACCGTGACAAAAGTGGCAGTAGATACAAAGGTTATCTCTGATGTTCTGGAATATATTCAAGGTATCTCGGAAGTAAAGGTCTACAACATGATTGGCAAAGCAAGGAAAGAACTTGACGATACCATTCGAGAGGCGTCTGATACAAATACGAAGCTTGAAATGATCTGCAACCGATATATTCCGTTCCAAAATATCGTGCTGAAGCTGACTGGCGTTTCTATCCTGATTGCCTCAATAGGTTTTCATCTGAACGGCACAATGGAATTGCTCACGGCAGTCATCATGATGATTATGTCGTTTATTGTTTTTGCTGGATTGGAATCAATGGGTGCTTATTCCTCGCTACTTCGAGTAGTTGATTTGTGTGTGGACCGCGGCAGGGAAGTACTGGAACTTGAACCAATGGATATTGTCGGTGATAGTGTTGTGCCGCAGACGAACAACATCGAGGTATCTGGCATTGACTTTGCTTATGACAAAAAAAAGATTATTGACGATGTATCACTCTGGGTGCCGGAAAAAACAATGTCTGCCTTTGTAGGACCGTCTGGCAGTGGTAAGACTACGCTCTGCCATTTGATCGCACGATTCTGGGATGTTGACAATGGTATGGTGTTGCTTGACGAGAAGAATGTTAAAGAATATTCGATGGACTACCTGATGGAGAACTTTAGTTTCGTATTTCAGAATGTGTTCTTATTCCATGATACGATTGCCAATAATATCCGCTTCGGGCAGCCCGAAGCACCAATGGACGATGTGATCGAAGCTGCAAAGAAAGCTTGCTGCCACGACTTCATTATGGCACTACCCGACGGATACGATACTATTGTCGGAGAAAACGGTGCTTCCCTGTCTGGAGGAGAGAAGCAACGCATCTCCATTGCAAGGGCTATTATGAAAAACGCTCCTATTATCATTCTCGATGAGGCCACGGCCAATGTCGATCCTGAAAACGAAAAAGATCTAATGGAGGCTATTAAGGCGTTGACAAAAGAAAAGACAATTTTGATGATCGCTCATCGTTTGAAAACGGTACAAAATGCGGATCAGATCTTCGTTGTGGACAAAGGACGCATTACACAGCGTGGCACACACGATGAGCTGGTTAGGGAGGGCGGTATTTATCGCCGTTTTGTCGATTCCAGACGGCAGGCGATTGGTTGGAAGATTGGATAGTTTGCTCTTATAAGATGAATTATATAAACGATGAACGACAATGGTTACTATGCCCTGTTTGCAAGAATAAAACACGATTGCAAATTTTATGAAGGGGAAAGCCACTTATGCGAAAAGTACCATGCACAAGTTATATAAGGCTGCCGTTATTATCGTATGAGTAAAAAAGCGGAAGTTCAAAGCAGATCATAGTTTATGAAAACACGGCGACATTAAAGGAGGTATCGCCGTGTATATTTTCTGTCATTCCAATACCACACTAAAAAAAGATTTTTCTAATCATTGGATTTTTCTACACTCATTTAACTGAGCAGTTAAATCATTCCAATACAATACCATTTTCATATCCGCTCCCGGCTGCCCTGTGCAGTCGGGATTTTTTGTGCCTGCAAAAACTTTTTTCTAAAAATATTCGCTTTTCTTTGGCAGTTTTCAGCTTTACGTTGTTGAGGGTTTACGAAAGGGGAAACTCTACCTGCTTTCGTGGCTGCGAAAGCAGGTGAATACCATGAATGAACCTGAACGGAAAACGGTATTCGCAAAATTCCAATGAGCGACCGTGTACGTCAAGCCCTACAGAGAG
>DAISVU010000042.1:0-4024 GCA_036839975.1 Bacillota bacterium
TCTATCCTATTCGCCACCTGTGATAATCATACACGATAGAGATGCGCTGCAGAATATTGTGAGTCTGTAAATTATCTTTGCTCCCGCCAAGCCGTAATTTTCTAAACCGAAAGCATTTTTCTCTGTAGTATTTGTTGTATAAAATTGTGGATTATGATTTAAAAACAAAAGTTGATTTTTCATTTATCAGTTATAAATTCTCCATCCTTTGGCTTTAGTGCGTGCATCTACAAAGCTTGCGTAAATTCCTCCCTGAGAAAGAAGTTCTCGGTGTGTTCCTCTTTCTTTTATTTGTCCGTCGTCTACCACTAAAATCTGGTCTGCATTTTCTACTGTGCTCAATCGATGCGCTATGGAGATAACAGTTTTTCCTTTACAAAGTTCGTTGACAGCGGCCAGAATTTCTGCTTCGTTTTCCGGATCTACACTGGAAGTAGCTTCATCCAATAGAATAATCGGTGCATCTTTAAGTAAAGCCCTGGCGATGGAAATTCTTTGTTTTTCACCGCCAGAAAGATTTACACCGCCCTCGCCTACCATTGTTGCATAGCCGTCTTTTTGCTCCATAATGAATTCATGGCATCGAGCTTTTTGACACACCGCCATGATTTCTTCATCGGTGGCTTCCGGTTTGGCGAAACGTATATTATTGATGATGCTGTCATTGAAAAGATATACGTCTTGAAAAACCATGGACAATTGTTTCAGTAAAAGTTCCGTAGGATAATTTCGGATATCCTGTCCGCCTAAAGTAATGTGTCCCTGGTTAACATCCCAAAAACGCGCCATCAAATTAACCAATGTGGTCTTACCCGAACCGCTGGGACCGACAATAGCCACTTTTTGTCCTTCTTGAATCTCAAAGCTGATGTCTTTAATGATTTCTCGTTTAGAATCGTATTGGAAACGAACATGATCAAAAGTTAAGTTTAAAGGCATCGAAATTTTCTCTGCTTCTCCGTCCTGAATGGCAGGGATATTTAAAACCTCGTCAATATAAGCCTGATTACTTGGAACTTTAACATAAAGAAAAGCTCCATCGGACAAAGGAGACAACCCTAAAAAAATCATATAAGCGCCCACTACCATGGTAAGACTTTGCGCCATATCGATTTGTCCTGTCATATAGAGTTTTGCTGTCAACAACATTAAGCAGACGCTGGAAGCGGAAAGCAAAAAGCCATACAATTTCGCCCGCCAAGCATAATCTACTTCGCAACGTATATCTTCTTCCTTTTTCTCCTCGTAAATACGCTTTGCCGTTTCCTGCACAGTGTCTTTATAAATTTTTTGATCGTCCATTGGGAAAATTTTTAATACGGACATTCCCCGAATCATATCGATAACTGCAAAATTCATCCGTTGTTCAATTTCATGCTGCAAAGGCACATGGTTCATAGCTACTTTGTAAAGTCGATAAAGTACAATTGCAGCCAAAATTAATACAGGAATCATCAATAATCCCAAATACAGATGAAAACAGAAAAATCCGACAGTGAGGATGATGGCAATGCCAAACCCGCTTATTATATCCGTAATCAACATAACCGTATAATTTTCTAAAGTGGTGATGGTTGAAGTTAGAGCACCTTGAATATTACCTAAACGTTGTTCATTAAAATAGCCCATTGGCGCTTTTTTTAATTTTTCCCCGGCACGCAGACGATAAGTTTTGAAAATTTCATAGCCCTCCGCAGATACCAAGCGATCTTGTAAATAACGGAAAAGGAAATGATAAAAAACTCCTCCCAGCATAATCCAAAGACAACAAAGAGCAACGGAAAGATTCCATGCATCCATATGGGAAAAAGCATAGTAAAGTGCTGCAAAAATAAACACAAAACTGAAATCTTTCAAAAAAGCAAAGGCTAAGCCTGCTATAAAGAGCTTTCTATGTGTTCCTACCAGTTCCAATACTCGTTTAAAATACTTCATACCGCCATCTCCTTGCTCCCGTTTCCCATATAATGTTTCCAAAGTTTTTGATATACTCGAGATTTTTCCAGCAATTCCTCATGTTTTCCTATGGAATCAATGTTTCCTTTATTCAAAACCATAATGGCGTACGCTCCGACAATTGTGTGGAGTCTGTGCGCCACGACAATCAAGGTTTTATCTTTAATCAAATAGGACAGAGCCTCTTGAATTTTGGCTTCGTTTTCCGGATCCGCATAAGCTGTGGCTTCATCCAAAATAATGCAGCGCGCATCAGATAACATGGCCCGCGCCAAAGTAAAACGCTGTCTTTCTCCGCCGGATAAAAGATTGCCGCAGTCTCCGGCATCACTGTCCAAACCTTTGGGCAACCTGGCAACTAAGTCTTCGCACTGAGCTAATTTCAAAGCTCTTTGGATTTCTTCTTCCGTTGCATTGGGCTTTGCAATGCGTAAATTATCCCTCAAACTTGTGTCAAACAAAAAATTATCCTGCGCCACATATGTAACTTCTTTCATTAACTGTTTGACGGGAATGTTTTTTACATTCACCCCACCGTAGGAGATCTCTCCTTTCGTTGCATCAAAATATCCGCTCATAAGCTTTGCAATTGTAGATTTTCCGCTACCGCTTTCTCCCACAATGGCAAAAATCTCTTTGTGCTTAACACTGAAATTTGCTTTATGTAAAACTTCAATGCCTTCTTCATAGGAAAAATTAACTTCTTTAAATTCAAAAGTTTTATTTGGGTCCAAGGAAACTTCTTCTTTTGGACGAATCATTTCCGGCAGCGCCATCACTTTTCGAATCATTCTCCAATTTGTCTCAATCATAGAATACAGTTCCATACTCATAATTAATTGAAAAACATTAGGTATAATCGCCAATGGCAAAATCAAGGCCAATATCAAGGTCCACAAAGTGATTTGTCCTTTACCGTAAAGATATACCCCCATCGGCAACGTTCCTATAATCGGAGAGTTAATAAAAGCAAATAAAACGGCCATGGAAATCCAACTGCTTTTCCACCAGATCAAAGTGGATTCAAAATAATATTTTACGGAAGCCGTAAATTTTTCATAGCTGCTGTTAGCCTGACCAAAAGCTTTGATGACATTTATGCCGTTAACGTATTCCACAACTCTGGAGTTTAAATCCTGATTGGAATTCATCCAAGTATACATGCGTTCTTCTCTCTTATAAAACATCAGCATCATCCCTAAGACGATAAATGGCAAGCCTGCAAAACAAGCCAAACCCAAACGCCAATCTACAAAGGATAGGATAAGGGTAGCTAAAATTGGATGAAGCATACGTGAAGGCATCTCCGGCATTACATGAGCAATCCAGTCCTCCAAAGACCCTACTCGCTCTACAATCAAAGCTTTATAATGACCGATAGGTAGAGCCTCTACATAACCTAGAGGGGCTTTCTCCAGTTTTTCTCCCAACTTTTGACGGATATTCCTTAAGATCGTGAAACTGATTCGATGGCTCTTGATGCTGGACAGGCAAGTCAATCCTTTCTGCAAGATCAAACAAAGCAAAGTCAATGCCGCATACATCCAAATCTCCCTTAAATCAAATTTATTCACAAATATGCTCTTTGCCATATATGCAGCAAAAAAATAAGAAGCAAATCCTAAGCTTTCCCCTATACATGCAAAAAAGATGGATGCATGCATTTTTGATTTTAATCTGGGCGCAAAGGTAAACATTTCTTTTTTTATAATCTTCGGATTCAATCGATCCTCTTGTTGTGTTTGGATGGATTTTTTGACATCCGCTTGAATTTTTTCTTCAATGGATTGATTCTTACTCATTCTTTTTTATCCCTCCTCATAATATTTTTTCATTTTTCTAACTGTTATTATCTATAGTAGTTAACATTATAAGTTAGTTGTTGCTAACTGTCAATAAATTGAATCCTATCTTCTAATAATTATCAACATATATACAACAGAACACTTTTGTTGTGATCTATGCTGTTTTGTATTAAAATGTAGCATAAACTCTAATACGATTTTTAACTATCTTTTCAAAAGTTCTTATATGCCGGTATAGCCTGTTGTTTCAGGCATTTCCGGCA
>DAISVU010000043.1:0-3623 GCA_036839975.1 Bacillota bacterium
GTTGTCTTTCCGTGGTCTACATGACCAATCGTTCCGATATTGATATGCGGTTTGGTCCTTTCAAATTTCGCTTTTGCCATTTTGTCCCTCCCTTGTGCTGATACTTTGCACAATATTATTCCTTTTGTCGTTTTAACTTGTTAATTTTTGTTCCGGCCAAATATATCATTTTGCCGGTCTGTCTGTGCTGCTTTGTAACTAAGTATTTATTTTATCCACCATATCTGCCGGCAGCTTTGCAAAGTGGTCAAACTGCATTACGTACACGCCACGACCCTGGGTCTTCGAACGCAGATCTGTCGCATATCCGAACATCTCTGATAAAGGCACAAAGCCTCTAATAGCAACAGCTCCATTGCTCATGTCCGAACCTTCGATCCTTCCACGTCTTGAACTTATATCACCAATGACATCTCCCATATATTCTTCCGGTACAGTTACTTCTATCTTGAATATAGGCTCAAGCAATGTACCCTTACCCTTGCCCATAGCTTCTCTGAATGCCATTGAAGCTGCTATCTTAAAAGCCATTTCAGATGAGTCGACTTCATGATATGATCCGTCGTAAAGCTCTACTCCGACATCCACCACTTGGTAACCTGCTACAGGGCCTGTTTCCATAGCTTCTCTTATACCGTCTTCAATTTTAGGTATGTATTCTTTGGGAATCGCACCTCCGACGATCGTGCTCTTAAATTCAAAACCTGACCCCGGTTCTCTCGGGTAAACCTTTATCTTGACATGACCATATTGCCCGTGACCTCCGGACTGCTTCGCATACTTATAATCAACATCCGCTTCCTGAGTTATAGTCTCTTTGTATGAAACCTGTGGCTTGCCTATATTCGCTTCCACTTTGAATTCACGCAGGAGTCTGTCAACTATTATTTCAAGATGAAGTTCACCCATTCCAGCGATTATAGTCTGACCTGTCTCTTCATTTGTATATGTCTTGAATGTAGGGTCTTCTTCCGCCAACTTCGACAGTGCTATACCCATCTTTTCCTGTCCCGCTTTGGTCTTCGGCTCAATGGCGATCTCTATTACAGGATCGGGGAATTCCATTGACTCCAATATGATCGCATGTTTTTCATCACATAATGTATCGCCTGTGGTAGTCTCTTTAAGACCTACCGCTGCAGCAATATCACCTGAATACACCTCACTGATTTCTTCACGCTTATTTGCATGCATCTGAAGGATTCTTCCTATCCGTTCTTTTCTATCTTTAGTAGAGTTATATACGTAGTAACCGGTCTTCATTGTTCCCGAATAAACTCTGAAAAATGCGAGCTTGCCAACATAGGGATCCGCCATGATCTTAAATGCAAGTGCGGAAAAAAGCCCGTTATCATCTGCCGGCCTTTCAGTTTCTTCCTTGCAATTTGGGATGATACCCTTTATAGGAGGTATATCTATAGGCGACGGCATATAGTTGATAACAGCATCGAGCATCATCTGAATACCCTTGTTCTTATATGCCGCCCCGCATGTCACAGGGACTATATCCCCTGAAATCGTAAGAGCTCTTATTGCATTTTTTATCTCTATGTCGGATATTTTCTCACCTTCGAGATATTTCATCATAAGATCTTCATCAGCATCTGCAACCGCCTCTACCAGCTTATCTCTCCATTCCTGCGCCTTATCTGCAAGGTTTTCAGGAATGTCGGTTATATAAAATTTCTTACCAAGATCATCCTCATATATTTCCGCTTTCATTTCTATGAGATCTATGATCCCGACAAAAGTTTCTTCTGCGCCAATCGGAAGCTGTACAGGTACAGCGTTCGCCTTTAGTCTGTCTTTTACCATCGTAACCACTCTGAAAAAGTCTGCACCCATGACGTCCATTTTGTTGATAAAAATCATCCTTGGTACTCCATATTTTTCAGCCTGTCTCCACACGGTCTCTGACTGGGGCTCAACACCGCCTTTCGCACACAGCACGGTCACAGCACCGTCAAGGACTCTTAGCGATCTTTCCACTTCTACGGTGAAATCCACATGTCCCGGGGTGTCGATTATATTAATTCTGTGATCCTTCCATTGTGCAGTTGTAGCAGCAGAGGTTATAGTGATACCTCTTTCCTGTTCCTGATCCATCCAGTCCATCTGAGCCGCGCCTTCATGAGTTTCGCCCAGTTTATGTGTCCTGCCGGTATAGAACAGAATACGTTCTGTCGTAGTGGTCTTGCCCGCATCTATATGCGCCATGATCCCTATATTTCTTGTCTTTTCCAATGGAAAACTTCTTGGCATCTTTATATCCTCCTTTCTGCGTGATTTTTGCTTTAATACAGGTAATCACCATCTGTAGTGTGCAAATGCCTTGTTTGCTTCCGCCATTTTATGCGTATCTTCCTTCTTTTTCACCGATGCG
Source organism: Bacillota bacterium (assembly GCA_036839975.1). Lineage (GTDB taxonomy): Bacteria > Bacillota > Clostridia > Peptostreptococcales > Anaerovoracaceae > RGIG7111. The sequence continues at coordinate 2,384 of DAISVU010000043.1, forward strand.
CCTGTATTGTTTGATGCATCGATAAGTTCTTTTGCAAGTCTGTCTGACATAGTCTTCTCACCTCTTGCTCTAGTATACTTTGTCAGCCATCTCAGACCCAGTGTCTGTCGTCTTTCCGGACGCACTTCCATAGGTACCTGATAGTTTGCACCTCCTACACGTCGTGCCTTTACTTCAAGTACAGGCATGATATTATTCATTGCTTTTTCAAATACTTCCAAAGCTTCTTCACCGGTATCTTTTTTTACTTTGTCGAATGCATCGTAAACGATTGCCTGTGCAGTTCCCTTCTTCCCGTCAAGCATGATGCTGTTGATGAGCTTAGCTACAACAACACTACCGTAAACGGGATCGGGAAGTATTTCTCGCTTTGGAATATTTCCTTTTCTAGGCACTTCTCTTCCCTCCTTTATTTAACTTATACTTTAATTGCGGTGGTACTCGCAGATATCTCTCGCTCCTTACAGTCTGGAATTTCATCACTTATGATGATTTTTGCCTTATATTAATTTCCTGCCGCTGTTTTGGAGCTGAAATCCGCGCGGCGCCCATAAATATGTTTATATTAAGGGCACAATTTATCCCGATCGTTCCGTTATTACTTCTTAGGTCTCTTAGCTCCATACTTGGAACGTGCCTGACCTCTCTCTGTCACTCCGGCAGAATCCAGTGTACCTCTTACAATGTGGTATCTTACGCCAGGAAGGTCTTTAACTCTTCCACCTCTGATAAGTACAACACTGTGTTCCTGCAGATTATGTCCTATGCCCGGAATATATGCTGTCACTTCGATACCGTTGGTAAGTCTCACCTTTGCAACTTTTCTCAAAGCTGAATTAGGTTTTTTTGGTGTTACAGTCTTAACTGACGTACAAACGCCTCTCTTCTGTGGCGAATTTATGTCAGTAGGAACCCTGTTGATTGAGTTCATTCCTCGGCCGAGTGCCGGTGCATTGGACTTTTTCTCACTTGTCATTCTGCCCTGACGTACTAACTGATTGATAGTAGGCATTGATCGTGCTCCTCCTTTCTTATAAAACTCGTACAGCTGTCACCCCGTACTGCATTTATTTCAAGTCATTGAGAGGTTTTTAGCTTGCTCTCAGCGATTGAAAACTAAAAAATATTTTAACATAAGTTTTTAAACAGTGTCAATTATTTATTGTTCAACACCATTGCTTTAATATCTTAACTGTCAAGACATATGTTACACTTTGAAAAATACTCTCCTACTACCCGG
>DAISVU010000044.1:0-3525 GCA_036839975.1 Bacillota bacterium
CTATTCATTCTTTCAATCCAGCCCGGCCATCGGTAGTGGCAGCCTCTGTCTGTGTTATGCCGAATTCGGCATAGCACAGATTATGCCGAAGAAAAAACTATGCCGAAGTTTTTTGTAGGGTATGTAGCTTGACACATTTTGTTGTTGTTCTTCGGCATAGTGTTTCCATATACTTAAGGTGCTTTTGAAGCAAGGAGGTACCTTAAGATGATAATTGAAAAAATATGCGATCAATTGATCGTTGCAATGGAGGATGCCGGTTACAACGATAGTACCATATTCAACTATCGTGGTGTGATACGGCGATTTAAAGAGTTTTGTGAGAAAGAAGGTGTTACAGAGTACGATCAAGATATCGGTCAAAAATATGCAGATAATGTCATAAGTACCGTAACCGGGAAATTCAGCACACAGCGTTATCATTCTCAGCGCAGATTCATTCGCTTGCTGAACTCCTACTACATCAATGGTGAATTTGATTTCAAAACCATGAAGCGCGGAAAACAGACCCCTAACGATCCGGTTGCCCGTGCCATTTATGACAAGTATTGTGCTTTTCTTGCTGAGACCTATGAAAACAGAAACACGATTCATTTCTATGAATACGGGATGTATTCTCTGCTCCACTATCTGGAGCAATATGGAGATTTGGATGTCAATTCGCTGACATCCTGCGATGTGATTGGGTATATCACCGATTGCAAAAAGGAACGCCGACGTGAGGTGTTGTGTGAACTCCGTTCGATTTTCAGGTTTCTTGACAGAGAAGATCTGATCGAAGCAATTGCAGGGATTCATGCTCCAAGAGTCAAGAGGATCATTCCCGTCCTGACTGATGAGGAATATGAACGGATCAATGAGGTAATTGAAAACCGGGAGATATCTTTCCGAGACGCTGCTATCATCCGTCTTGGCCTATCCTGTGGTATCAGAGCATGTGATTTAATCAATCTGAAGCTCTCTGATATCGACTGGATCAACGAAACGATTTCTTTCAAGCAGAGCAAAACGGGGAACCCGGTATGCCTTCCTTTGACGATAGCTGTAGGAAATACTCTTGTACGATATCTATGTGAAGAACGTCCTCCTGCGAAGAATAACTATCTTTTTGTGAGGCAACTTGCACCATTTGATGCATTCACAGATCACGCATCCTGCTATGCTGTAGTCGAGAGAGTCTTTGCGAAAGCCGGTGTTTCGAAAGAAAACCGCATTTTCGGTATGCATATGCTTCGGCACAATGCAGCGTCTACAATGCTCAAAAATCGAGTGCCAATCGAAACGATCGCAGCAATTCTGGGTCATTGCAGTCCAAACACAACGGATATCTACATCACGACAGATGAAAAACAACTGCTGGAATGTGTGCTGCCGATGGATGGAATCTCTAAGGAGGTGAATCCATGATCACATATATCAGTAATTTGGCCGAAAAGATCGAGGCGTTTTTGGACTTTAAGCATTCACTGGGGAACCGGTATAATGCACCCTGCTCGCATCTGAAAAGTTTAGATCGTTACAACTATGAGCACGAAAACATTGATAGTCTCAGCCGTGAATTGGTTGAGTATTGGGCAGAGAGATATGCGACAAGGAGCACTTCGCAGGACCGAAGTTGGTTGTCATCAATCAGAGAATTTGGCAGATACCTGAAGATCCTGGGAGAAAAGGATGCATATGTTTTGGATGACAGGTTCAAGATTCAGCGTTACCATGCAGAGGTATATCTGCTTACAGAGGATGAGATACAAACTTTCTTTAAAGAGTGTGATCAATATGTACAGCGGTATTCGATTACCTGCAGACCCTATGTTCTTCCGGCACTGTACCGTTTTCTCTACTGCTGCGGCGCAAGATGCTGTGAAGCAAGAAATCTGAAATGTGGGGATGTCCATCTCGAAAAGGGATATCTCGACATCCTTCACGGGAAGGGGAATCGGGATCGCCGACTGTATCTGTCAGAAGAGCTGATACGATATCTGAAGGCATATGATAGCAAAGTCAGAGGAATCTTTCCGGAAAGGGAGTACTTTTTTCCGGGAACTAAAGGGGGAATATGTTCATCGACAACAATTTCCGCAAACTTCAGAAACATCTGGTTGAGAGCCGGACTCAAAAGGGATGGACGTGTAAAACCAAGGGCATATGATTTCAGGCATCATTTTGCTTGTGCGAATATCATGAGATGGTCCGCTGAAGGCAAAGACATACATTCAATGCTGCCGTATCTGATGAGATATATGGGACATTCATCCCTTGAAAGCACATATTACTACATCCATTTGATACCGGATTTCTTCCCGCAATACAGAGATCTTACAGCTTCTGCTGCAGACCTCATTCCGGAGGTTGAAAAGTATGAAGTATGAACGAAAGAAAGACAAGAATTTCTGGCTGTTGGCGCGTGCATACCTACATAGTTACATGCCGGTGACAAGGAATCTATCAGATAAATCGGTTGAAACATATAAACAATCGCTGAAATCGTATCTGCACTTCCTTGAAGATGCGAAGTCGGTATCAGACGAACAGGTGACATTTGATTCGTTCAACCGTAGGAATGTGCAGGAATTCATCCAATGGCTTACGAACAAGCGGTATTCAGCAAAGACGATCAATTTAAAACTGACTGCGATCCGTTCCTTTCTTAAATACTGCGGCCAGGAAGATTTCGAACTTCAGGGAGTGTATACTGATGTATGCGCTGTCAGGAAGTTAAAAGAGGAAAAACATCCGGTAGAGTATCTTCAACCGGCGGCAACGGCTGCGATCCTGGATGCATATGGGACTGAAAAAGCAAAGCATCGACGTAATCGAATGCTGTTGATTCTGATGTATGATACGGGTGCTAGGGTGCAAGAACTTTCGGATCTGAATGTTTTATCACTTCATCTGAACGTTCAGCATGCATATGTTACGCTCATAGGCAAAGGAAAAAAGAGCAGGAATGTCCCGATCTTGGAAAAAACTGTTCAGCATATGCTCGTATTTCTAAGAGATTTTCACCCAAAGGGTGACGAAGCCCCGTTGTTTTACAGTGTCCTGGGTGGAAGAAAACAACGGCTTTCCACTGATAGCATCAACATGATATTAAAGACCGCCGCAGATATTGCAAGAAATCATTGCGCTGAAGTCCCGGCGAGAGTCCATTGTCACCTGATGAGAAAAACAAAAGCAATGGATCTGTACAGGAGCGGAGTCCCGTTACCGTTCATCATGCAGTTATTGGGACACGAAAGCATGTCAACAACATCAGGTTTTTATGCATTCGCCACGCTGGAAATGATGGCGGATGCAATGAACAAGGCTACGGATAATGTCGTTAACGATGAAAAACTATGGAAGAGCGAATCAATCAGAAAAGCATTGTACTCTTTGGACTAAAGAACACTATGCCGAAGAACAACAACAAAATGTGTCAAGCTACATACCCTACAAAAAACTTCGGCATAGTTTTTTCTTCGGCATAATCTGTGTGTATAATTGGCTTGCAAGACTCTCCAATACTATCAATAACATCATCCA
>DAISVU010000045.1:0-3342 GCA_036839975.1 Bacillota bacterium
TTGACGGCGCAGCTTTTGAATATAAGCGATACGCTTATCTGCTGTGTCGTGATAAGCCCGCCCGTAAGTGTTGTAGCAGGAAATCAGCTCCACTGCGTATTGCAGGAGGACATAGCCAAGCCCAATGATAGCTATTTTTGTCAACAGTGAAATGTCCAGCGTATAGGGCAGATAAAACGCCTGCCCCAAGAGATAAATCGCCATATATGCGAGGATGGCGGGAAGTATGCTGGACGACTGAGAGAGAAACAGCCACAGCGTCGGCGCAAGGATCTGCTTCGGATGATGAAAGGTAAATTGACGGATCATCTTAAACATGGGCAATCCCTCCCTTCATCTGCCAGCTTTCCGTTTCGTTCTGAATTGTCCACAGGTGTGCGTACAGTCCGTTTGCTTGCAGCAAATCGCTGTGTGAGCCACGTTCCTTGAGCTGCCCATTCTCCAATACGAAAATGCAGTCTGCGTCCTGAATAGAGTAAAGCCGGTGGGCTATCATCAGGACAGTCTTGTCTTTCAAAAGCTCCGTCATGCCTTCCCGCAGAGCAAGCTCGTTTTCCGCGTCAGTAAAGGCCATCGCTTCGTCCAGTACGACAATGGGCGCGTCCTTTAATATCGCCCTTGCAATGGCGATGCGCTGTACCTCTCCGCCCGACAGCTTATGCCCGCCGTCGCCCAGCCTCGTATCATAGCCTTTCGGGAGGGAGAGGATGAAATCGTGGCACCTTGCCGCCTTTGCCGCCCGTTCCACGTCCTCGCGGTGAACCCTGCGGTGCATGGCGATATTGTCGTAGACGCTTTCCGCAAAGATGTGCGTGTCCTGAAAAACAAAGGCGACGGTGTTCATCAGGGCTTCCGTGGAATACGCCCGGATGTCCCGCCCCGCAATGCTGATAGAGCCGCTTTCCACATCCCAAAACCGGGCGATGAGCTGCCCTGCCGTGGATTTGCCCCCGCCGGACGGCCCTACCAGCGCGGCGAAGCTCCCGGCCGGAATCTCCATTGTCAGGTGATCCAGCGCCACGCGGCGCAGCGGATCGGCAGCGCTCTGATAAGAAAAGCTCACATCCTGGAATGCGATTTCGGCTCCTCCCTTTGGCGCGGCCTCCGTCCCCTCGGACATGGGCTGTAGATTCAGCACCTCGTCGATCTGATCCATGCGTACTGACAGGGTACGCAAATCGGCACCGAACTCCACAAGCTCCATCAAGGGACTGATGCAGGCAGGGCCGACGATCAGGAACATCAGCAGCTCCATCATAAGCTCGTGGTCGCCGGGATGCAGGTGCAGCAATACGCAGCCGGAGGCGAGCAGAAAAGCCAGCACCGAAATCGTGATGGTCTTATACGCGCCGAAAATCGGCATGACACGTTTCAGATAGACCTTCCAATTTTCCCTGTTCTTCTCTACCAGTCCAGTCAGACGACGTGCTGCCGCCTCCGGCCTGCCAAAGATTTTTTCTTCCTCCATGCCCGCCACATATTCAGAAAACGCAGCGTCCAGCTCGGTTGAGGAACGGTTCAGATCGCTCCAAATCTTTTGCCCCCGCGTTCCGCCGAACGCGGAAAACTGGATAAGAAACGCAAGCGCTAAGGCGATAAAGATAGTCAGCGCCAGCGGTATGTTGAGAGAAAACATCAGCACGGCAAAAGCTGCCAGCAGCAACCCCGCACCGAAGATATTGGAAACATCGTGAGCAATGATGTTTTCCATCTTTTCGATGTTCTCATTCATCATCTTCTGTGTAGCTCCGGATTGCCCGCCTGTATAAAAACCGAGGTTCAGCCGCCCCATGTGGTCGAGGATGCGCATACGTAAATCATACAGGGCGTTGAACGCGCAGGCATGGCAGGAAAAGCTGCCGATCACGGATAATACAATGCCCAACGCGATACTTCCTATCGTAACCGCTGCCCACAGCCATATCTCGCCGGTCGGAACAGCCGTACCATCAAGCGATGCCAGCAGGAAAAGTCGAACGATCCGGTAGACCGTGTAAAACGGTACTCCGGACAGCAAGACGCTGAGTGCAGAGCAGGTCACTCCGAGGATGTATTTTCCCGGACTGCAATGTGCGGTTCGGAACACGCGAAGAATGACGTTTTTCTTTGCTTCTTGCATAGAAATCCTTTCTCTGCGGCTTTTGTTTTGACACGAATACCGCAAAATCTTTATTGGTTATACGCCCTTAACAGATAACAATTATACGCATGGAAGTAGGGCTGTCAAAGCTGAAAAAAGTGCCTCAAAGCTAAGCCTGCATTTCATAAAAGCTCTGTAAATCGTTGAAATATGCGCTATTTTGTGGTTGAATTTCATTCAAAAGTTGCTACACTTAACCGAAATTCGTGCCAAAACAGAAAACGATGTGCCAAAACAGAAAGGGAAGAGCGACGAGATGGTTACAATACACAGCATCGAAGAAATTCTGACCTTCTATATATCGCTTGGCGGCTTGCGGAAGGACACGGCAAACGGCTTTTGCTATGTGTTTCCGAGGCAGCACTCCAAGGTCTGCTTCTGGGGCGATCTGCACGGTTTTTCCGCAGCGGACGCAGACTTTACCTATCCGCAGGATACGATCATCCGCAGCCAGTTCCGTCAGCGGTATGTGGGGATCGGTCTGAGTGAGCAGGGCTCGGTGGAAGTCTACACGCAGAGGGATCAGACGATTCACTTTGGTGCGGGTGTCAACTGCTTTGTCTTTGATTCGCCCATCCCATTTTTTATGAAAGTTCCCGGAGGGCAACGGCTGCGGTTTCAAGGGCTGTATTTTCAGGAAGCGTTTTTCACGGAGAACAGCATTCCGCTTTATGACAGCTTCTGGAGGGATGCAAAAAACACGATTCACGGCGCAGACCTTCATGCGCCGGAGCTGGTGTCCATCTATCGCCGCATTGAGCAATGTCGCCTGACAGGACTTGCTTTTGATACCTGGCTGAGAGGATTGGGACTGGAAGCCGCGGGCTATCTGATCGACCTTGTGCAGCAGCTATCCTCGCAGCCGCCGGTCTATCTCGACGAGAATGAGATCCACGCGGTAGAAAAGGCAAAGGCCATTCTGCAAGCCAGCCTGAAGCACCCGCCTGCCGTTATTGACCTTTGCAGGAAGGTCGGCGTCAACAAGAACAAGCTGCAAAAGGGCTTTCGTCTGACCGAGGGGAAAAGCGTTGCGGAATACGTCCGCACCCTGCGCATGGAATGCGCCCTTGATCTGCTGGAGGACGATACCTTTTCCATTCAGGAGGTGGCGGAGGCGGTCGGCTATAACGGCATCAGCAATTTCTATGCGGTTTTCCGGCAGACCTTCGGGGACACGCCCGCCGTGATACAAAAGCTGCTGA
>DAISVU010000046.1:0-3113 GCA_036839975.1 Bacillota bacterium
TGGAAAGACAAAGAGAACCAGGACGGCAAGAGACCGGACAGCGTAACCGTTAAGCTTCTGGCAGACGGGCAGGAAGTAAACGGCAAGACCCTGACGTTGACGGAAGCGAACCACTGGACAGATACCTTTACGGATCTTGATGAGTACAAGAACGGTCAGAAGATCGAATACACGGTAAAGGAAGTTGGGGTCGGGAACGGATACACCAGCGTCATCAACGGCTCCGCAGCGGACGGTTTCGTAGTAACGAACACAAGAGAACCGGAAAAGACAGAGGTGGCAGGCTCCAAAACCTGGAACGATAAAGAGAACCAGGACGGCAAGAGACCTACAGAAATCACAGTCAATCTGCTTAAGAACGGAAAAGCGTTCAAGAACACTACGGTAAAACCTGATGCAAGCGGAAACTGGAAATACAGCTTTACCGACCTTCCAAAATACGAAGATGGGAAAGAGATAAAGTATACCGTAACAGAAAATGCTGTATCAGATTATACAACTGAAATTACCGGCTATAACATCAAAAATAGCTATACACCTGAAGAAACAAGTGTAACAGTAACCAAAGGCTGGGATGATGCAAATGATCAGGACGGAAAGCGTCCGAAGAGCATTAAGGTGCAGTTGTATGGAGATGATAAAAAGGTAGGCGAAGAAGTAGAGCTTAACGAAGGAAATGCCTGGACTCATACATGGACAAAGCTTCCGAAGAAGGCTAAGGGAAAAGATATAAAGTATGAGGTAAAAGAAGTTACAAAGGTAGATGGATATACTACGGAGATAGATAACAGCAATATAGGAAATATCCGGATACTGAACAGCCATACACCGGAAACAACGAAAATCAAAGGGAAGAAGACCTGGAATGACGGAGACAACCGGGATGGAAAGCGTCCGAAGGAAATCACGGTAAATCTTCTTGCAAATGGAAAGAAGATAAAGGAATCTAAGGCTACGGCAGATACCAACTGGGAATACAGCTTTGCAGATCTTCCAAAGTATGAGGGAGGAAAGGAGATAGAATACATTGTAACCGAAAATACCGTTAAGGGATACAGCACAGATATAAAGGGATATGAGATCAAAAATAGCTACACGCCAAAGAAAACAAGTGTAACAGTAACCAAGGGCTGGGATGATGCAAATGATCAGGACGGAAAGCGTCCGAAGAGCATTAAGGTACAGCTTTATGGAAATGATGAAAAGGTAGGCGGTGAAGTAGAGCTCACTGACGGAAAATGGACTCATACATGGAATGACCTTCCGGAGAAAAAGGGAGGAAAGACCATAAAGTACACTGTGAAGGAAGTTGGAACGGTAGCCGGCTATACTACGACATATAATAATGAAAATCAGGGGAACATAATCATCTGTAATAAACATACGCCTGAAACAACCAAGGTAGAAGGCGAAAAGACATGGAATGATAAAGAGAACCAGGACGGCAAGAGACCTACAGAAATCACAGTCAATCTGCTTAAGAACGGAAAAGCGTTCAAGAACACTACGGTAAAACCTGATGCAAGCGGAAACTGGAAATACAGCTTTACCGACCTTCCAAAATACGAAGATGGGAAAGAGATAAAGTATACCGTAACAGAAAATGCTGTATCAGATTATACAACTGAAATTACCGGCTATAACATCAAAAATAGCTATACACCTGAAGAAACAAGTGTAACAGTAACCAAAGGCTGGGATGATGCAAATGATCAGGACGGAAAGCGTCCGAAGAGCATTAAGGTGCAGTTGTATGGAGATGATAAAAAGGTAGGCGAAGAAGTAGAGCTTAACGAAGGAAATGCCTGGACTCATACATGGACAAAGCTTCCGAAGAAGGCTAAGGGAAAAGATATAAAGTATGAGGTAAAAGAAGTTACAAAGGTAGATGGATATACTACGGAGATAGATAACAGCAATATAGGAAATATCCGGATACTGAACAGCCATACACCGGAAACAACGAAAATCAAAGGGAAGAAGACCTGGAATGACGGAGACAACCGGGATGGAAAGCGTCCGAAGGAAATCACGGTAAATCTTCTTGCAAATGGAAAGAAGATAAAGGAATCTAAGGCTACGGCAGATACCAACTGGGAATACAGCTTTGCAGATCTTCCAAAGTATGAGGGAGGAAAGGAGATAGAATACATTGTAACCGAAAATACCGTTAAGGGATACAGCACAGATATAAAGGGATATGAGATCAAAAATAGCTACACGCCAAAGAAAACAAGTGTAACAGTAACCAAGAGATGGAATGACGGTAACGATAAGGACAAGATAAGACCTGAAAGTATAAAAGTGCAGCTATATGCCAATGGAGAGAAGAAGGGAGAAGCTGTCCAGCTTAAGGCAGAAAATAAGTGGACTTATACCTGGAAAGACCTTCCTCAGAAGGAGAATGGAAGAGATATAAAGTATACTGTGAAGGAAGTAGGAAAGCTTAAGGGCTATACGGTGAAGGTGGATGATAAGAATCATGGAAATATAATCATCACCAATACCCATACTCCTAAGGATATTACAAACCCTGAAACAGGAGACAGCAATAGATTTATTCCATACATAGTCATGTTGCTTCTTTCTGTGGCGGTTATTACAGGATTGATTACAGTAAGAAGACGCAAAGTGTAATATTTCTGAGAAGTAGCGATATCAGAAATCCAAAAATTAAATAACATAGCAAATGAAAAAGCGACCTTAATATTTTGGGGTCTCCAAAGTTACTTGGGGCTTGTCTAAATTTTCTTGGGGTCGGCATTTGGGGTCTGAGTAAATAATCCAAAGTTACTTGGGGTCTAAAAAAAGAATAAGAAGAAGATATCAGGAGATCCAGGCGAGTCTCCTGCTGTTGTTTAAAGTCACTCATGCTTCTTGTAAGGGCCTCTTTTGATCCCCGTGTCAGGAACAACTTCATCAAGGCTCTTAGGGACGGCCAGCACGCTGGCGTTCTTCCGCTGAGAGAATAGAAAACGGTTTCGCAGGTGTTCAAAATTTCGATACCCGTGACCGTTTCTTTTGATATCTTTTGCGATATGGTTCAAAGACTCGACAGGACCGTTTGAAAGCCTGCTGAGATGGATGCCGTCACAGCATAGTCTCTCTACCAT
>DAISVU010000047.1:0-2903 GCA_036839975.1 Bacillota bacterium
CAATCGCTTTTTTCTATCCCTGAGGTCTCACATCTATTGTAAAGCTACAACTGTCAAACTCCCGTCTCAAAATTTAACACTTTAAAAATAAGGGCAAAAATGTTATTATATTTGTAAAATAACTTTGCAAGCTTGTAATTAAGAGGTGAATATATGAAAGTCAGTTATAATGGGTTGTGGAAAATTTTGATAGATAAAAACATGAATAAAAAAGACTTGGCAAAGGCTTGTGAATTATCTCCTGCAACTATATCTAAAATGGGCAGAGGAGAGTTTGTTAGCATGGATGTTTTGTATCGTATCGGAACCAAATTAGGCGTTGATTTTGGAGATATGGTTTCAATTATAGAGCAAAAGAAATAAACGAAATTTGAGGTTACAAAATGGAATCTCAAGTTAAAAGAATAAGCTTGAGGTAATAGATTTCTATTTCAAGATGAATGAACCGGTCGCAAAATGCGACCTCAAAATAGGTTAGAACTAACTGGTTACAAATTGTGCTCGCTTCAAAGAAACAGATGGAGGTATTTATGACAGAAGATAAAAATCTCGTCATTGTTGATAATAGAGAAATACAGAATATGATTTATACCATAAGAGGCAAACAGGTAATGGTAGATAGTGACTTGGCTACTTTATATCAGGTTACAACCAAAAGATTAAATGAACAAGTCAGAAGAAATAAAAATAGATTTCCTTCTGAATTTATGTTTCGCTTAACAGCAGAAGAATACGAGTACTTGAGGTCGCAAAATGCGACCTCAAGTGAAGAGAATGCTCATGGCGGCAGGCGATATATGCCGTATGTTTTTACAGAGCAGGGTATCGCCATGCTTTCTGCTGTGCTTAAAAGCGATGTAGCAGTCGAAGTCAGTATTAAAATCATGAATAGTTTTGTGGAGATGAGAAGATTTCTTCTTTCCAACAAAGAGATGTTTGCTCGTCTTGATAGAGTTGAATTAAAACAATTAGAAACAGATAAGAAGCTGGAAGAGGTTTTCAACTACATAGCTACCAATACTGAAGTTAAGCAAAATGTTTTTTTCGATGGTCAAATATATGATGCATTTAGCTTTATTGTGGAACTTATTAAAAAGGCCAAGAAGGAAATAATCTTGATTGACAACTATGTTGATGTCAACACCTTAAATATTCTGTGCAAGAAAAATCAGGGTGTGGATGCTGTAATTGCGACAGCCGGCAAGGGCAACTTATCAACAAAAGATATCACGAAATTCAATGCTCAATATCCAGAGCTATCGGTTAAAACTACTACGGATTTTCATGATAGATTTTTAATCATAGATAAAATAGAAGTCTATCATATTGGTGCTTCGATAAAAGATGCTGGTAAAAAGAGTTTTGGAATTACGAAGATAGAAGATGAAGACTTAGTTAATAGTCTGGTAAATAAAGTGAGGTAAAGTATGGCGAATTTATCAAAAATCAAGCGAGAAAAATCACAGTAAATGGAGTGGAAGGCTTTTCCTTAAAAAGTAATTGGTTATAATTTTAAAGAAGTGGAGGATAGTAAATGAAGGAGTATATGTTGCGCAACAGTAAATACAAAATAAGATATTTTGATTTTCAAGCCGGTCAAGCCGGGAAAACGCCTATTTTGTTTATTCATGGTCTTGGGTGCGCAGGCTCCTTTGATTATGTAGATTTAGCTTTCCACAAAGTTTTAAAAGACAACAGGAAAATAGTAGTTGATTTATTAGGTGCAGGTTACAGTGATAAACCCAAAGATTTTATATATAGCGTTAAGTCGCATGCAAAATATCTAAATGAATTTATAGAAGATATTGGTCTAACAAAAGTAATAATTTACGGCCATAGCTTAGGCGGTGCAATAGCGATAGAACTTTGTAATTTGTGTGGTGACATAGTCGAAAAATTGATACTTAATGAACCTAACTTGGAGCCTAGTACGAAGGGAGTTGCAAGTTGGGATTTGGCTCAATTAAACAGAAAAAATTTAGAAGCGGAGATGTTGCTACAAATTGAAGAATATGAAAATGAAGGAAATACTATGTGGGTCTCAACTTTAAGAAATTGGCTTCCTAAAGCAGCCTATGAGATTTCACAAGATGCAGTATATGGCGGTGAACCTTCATGGAAAACCATTCTCTTTAGTTTGGATTTACCGAAGTGCTTTATATTTGGAGAAAAATCATTACCGGATAAGAATTATGATGAACTTCAGTGTAAGCATGAGGATATTAAAATTGTCAAGAACGCAGGACATTCGATGGCATGGGAAAATTCAGCAGATTTGGCATTTGCCATAAAGAATTGCTTATAGATTTATAACTTCTCTAATTGCTGTTTTATAAACAGCGCCGACTATACCTCAAGTTTTGCAGCAAAAAGACGGATGAAATCCTCAAATCCGTTGGTATCACTTGAGTATCGAGGATTTATATTTTACCAATACTCGTTGCATTAAACTATACTCATAAAAATGGACACAAGCGATTTTCGAAACCCTTCGGAATGGACATATCGTTTTAGGGAATCCTTGTTTGCGGACATGAGATTAACAGCTAAGGCATAGTCCCCTTTTGGCTTCAAATGAATGTGCATTAGTCAATGATGTGAGACCAAAATTGTCAAAAAGAAAAAGGTAACAGGATTTCATTGAATTGGTTTTACCAAAGTGAGTGATAGCGTATTCGATAAAGAAGCTATGTCTCGAGTTGTGAACGTCTCTCAATAGGCGATACCCAGCCGAGCACAGCCATGGGAATACGGTTTGAACGACGCATATATCTGTACATCTGCTTTTTCAGATCCTTGAAGCCTCGTCAATCATCGTGTATTGATAGAACTTATCAGGCTTTTCACGGACATAACAGGCTTTTGGGACATATTTGACGTCCATCTGCCATTTGATCCCTAAA
>DAISVU010000048.1:0-2710 GCA_036839975.1 Bacillota bacterium
TTCTTTTTGGGATTGCAACTTTTTTTTTCTACAAGACGATATTGTATAATCATCTTTATATACTTTATAATGATTCTAGTTAAATTCGTTGGAAATTTTTTTTTGATACGGATCTACGCCGTTTCTGCCTTTATGTTGACGAGCACACTGATGTATGCTCTTGGGCTGATCTTGATTATTGCGAGCCTTGTAACAATTCGAAATGGTAGAGAGGAGGCTCGATTGTTTTGGACGGAAAACGATAGAAGTTAGCTTCTTCAAGTAAATATGCTAAAAATGTTTGATGATGCCTGTATTGATATCGATGGCGAGAACATATCTTGCAATCAAATTTAAATTTGATTGTAGAGGTTATTTGGGCGAAAAACGTGGTTTTCGGTTCGTTCGCGGCGGCATAGTCGCCACGCTATCTGAATTCAGACAGCATGAGAAGCCGTTTCTGTTGTAAATTTGATTATGAGATAGCATACTGGAACGTAACAGATGTATCGAGACTGTTTCGCAAAAATATTGGAGTAAATTGTCCATGACAAAATTAATTGCAAGAGCGCTATCCGTTTATGTTTAGGAGATGGATTTCAGAATCAGCTAAGTGTGCTTTACCTGTCACCATAATTTTCACGTGAATTAATTTTGATGCAATGTAGAAGTGTAGGGAGTAAGAATGGAACAAAAAAAACTTTGGGACTACTATCAAGCAGAAGGAAAGTCGATTTTTGGTGGGAGTTATCTACGTCTCCATTTTCTTGCTTCAAGATGTAAAAAAAAAGAAAAGGTTTTGAATATTGGCATTGGAGGTGGACTTTTTGAGAAGATTGCTCTGCATAAAGGATTGGATATTTATTCGTTAGATCCGAGTGAAAATGCAATTGAAGAGTTGACGCATATAATCGGTATTGAAAAGGCAAGAGTAGGCTTTTCAAATAAAATTCCCTTTTTAGATAATTTTTTTGATGTAGTAATTATGAGTGAAGTTTTAGAGCATCTTGAGGGAGATGTTTTGAAAGAAACATTTCGTGAGGTGTATAGAGTCCTTCGGAAAGGTGGACGTTTTATGGGGACAGTGCCAAATGATGAAGTCTTGAGCGAATCAATTATAATTTGCCCCGGATGTGGAAATAGATTTCATCGATGGGGTCATCTTCAGCAATTTAACAAATATAATTTGAGAGAGATGCTTCAAAATACATTCTTATGTGTAAGTGTTGTTAAAAGAGGATGGCTTTCTCGTGAGCGTCTGAATGTTCTAACTTGGATTTATTCAAGGTTAAATGACTTATTATATAAGCTTAATATGAGAAGATATAAGGCGAACTTATTTTTTTGTTGTAAAAAATAGTGGAGAAAGAATCATGACGGGAAATAATTTTTTTTGGAGGAAAATATTTCATACTCGTGTCTTTCGAGGAATAAAGTCGGCATATTATTTGATTCGTACTGATCAGTATGATATGTTTCGTATTTTCTTTTTAAGAAAAATAGCTCGTATTATCATGTTGAAATATAGATTTAAGTGGCCACAAATGATGTGGTGGGATAATGATGGGTTTAATAAAATACTTTCAGTGTTTGACGAGCTTGATAGTCTAAATACTGATAGGCGGTGGATGCTTTCTCAGCTTGTTCGTTTGACAGATAGCGTGCATGGTGATACAGTAGAATGTGGGGTATATAGAGGGTTGGGAACATATATTATATGTAAGATTAATTCATCTTGTACATTGAAAAGAACCCATCACGTTTTTGATTCGTTCTCGGGTGTTTCTTGTCCTGCTGATGTTGATGGAAAGCATTGGGCTAAAGGAGATCTTTCTTATGAGGAGGATTTAGTACGTAAAAATTTGGCAGATTTTTCTAATATTATATTTTATAAAGGATGGATTCCAGATAAATTTCAGAAAATTTCAGACAGAAAATTTTCCTTTGTTCATATTGATGTAGACCTCTTTCAGCCCACAAAAGAAAGTCTTGAGTTTTTTTATCCACGTCTTAATGAAGGTGGAATCATTCTTTGTGATGATTATGGCTTTACAACATGTCCAGGAGCAACCAAAGCTTGTGATGACTTTTTAGTCGACAAGCCAGAAAAAATGCTGGCTATGTCCGGAGGAGGGGGATTTTTCATCAAGGGAGTACCTACGTCTGTCGGGTGGAACAAAATATAGGTTTGAGTCAGACGCATCCATAATCAAATTGGATTTTAATTATGGGATGCGTCCTATTACTGCAGGTACATTGCTGATTGTATATGGGCTTGTAGGTGTGCCGAAAAGGCATAGGTGCTGAAAACTTTTGGAGCAAAGTAGATCAACCCGGTTATCCCTCCCCGGAAGAGGTGTAAGCTCCGCAGGATTACGGCAAATATCTATATGGCCTCCGGCGTCTGGTAGAAAATGCGTTTCTGGAATTGAAACACTGGCTTCGGATCACTACTCGATATGCGAAGAATATGGCATCATTCTTGGCTGTTGTGCACATTAGGGTTTGTTGAGAATCAGTAGCAGCTATGCTCTAATGCCACTACGGAAAGAAGAGCATTGAGTGACAGGCGGTGGGCGTTGATGGAAGCGCATTGCCTTTGGAAATCCTAGAGTGTGTTTGCAAACTTTATAACCAGCGTGGATTCGTGTAGTTTTTGGACATGTGCTATACCGGCATTTCCGATGAAACCTGGCAACGGCTTGAGCCCGTTCTGCCGCTCGAGGGTTCA
>DAISVU010000049.1:0-2550 GCA_036839975.1 Bacillota bacterium
CAATTCCCACATGATCCGCACCGCCGTCACCGTCCCAGTCAAAGAAAATGGCGTCGCCCGGTGCAATGTTTTTGTAGCCTCGGTTTCCCCATTGACCATGAGAGGTAAACCACGGAACGCCCTGCGACTGACAGCCTGCAAAACGCGGCTCGCTTTTTCCCGCCTTGTGGTAGCACCAAGATACAAAGCAGGCGCACCATTCCACGCGTCCGTTAAAACCGTACCAGCTCCAATAAGGATAACCGCCTACATTTCCGACCTGCTTTTTTGCAAGATTTACAAGCTCCGGATTTCCGGGGCGGGTGCCGTTTACAAAATGAACGCCGCTTAAATCCTCCGAAGCACTGCCGTCAGGGGAACCTCCGCCAAAGACAAGGGGCTTGTTTCCGCTGGTTTCAAGGTAGATGCGGTACATTTTAAGCTGCTCTTCATTCAGTATTTCCTTTGCAATATCGGAAAGCGGCATCGTTTTCAGCTTTACATGAAGAATGTAATAGTTGTATGGGACTTCTTCCTCTGTGGTTTCTCCGGTGTCGGGATCGGTATGGGCTTCCGTTTTGTAACGCACTTCAATTTCTTCATGCAGGGTAAAAGAATACTGCTTTGTAAAAATCTGCTGTAAATCAGACTGCACTTTGGAAAGAGTATAGCTTTGGTGCTTTGCCGTAAGAATAGACGCAAGCTCATGGGGATTATGTCCGATACTGTCAAGCTCATATTTGTACTCGTCATAGCCGGGATGATTCTTTTCTACCTTGTCGATTTTTCCCTGCAGCTCATTTTCCATAGCAGCATAGGCATTTTCTACCGCCACAAGATCGCTGTCCTCGGATGTATAGCTTGTACCTAAAATCCCGTTTAAGCCTCCCGATAAAAGAGAGGAGCAGGACGATAAGCCGGTAAAGATCAGAATGAAGATTAAAAGCAGGGAAATGATAAGGGCAAGCCCTCGTCTGTGGCGTATGATAAAAGAGCCTGCCTGCTTTGTCTTTTCTGCGGATGTCTTTGCCACCTTTGCCACTTTTTCTCCTTTCTTACGAAGATCCGCCGCATACTTTCTTTTTAGCTTCCTTTTCTGCCACATACGGCTAAAGGGATTTGCGGATGCCAGATTCGGATTTTCATACATAGCCTTCTTGTAGAAATACTTTGCATTTGCCTTTTCAGCGGCTTTCTCCGCTTTCCTTGCCTTGCGGTAGGGCTTTAGCTTCTGATTTCTGTAATTGGCTCTTGCCTTTCTCACGCTGTATCTTCCAAGTCTTTCAGCGGCTTTTTCGGTTTTGTGGGCTGCTTCAACGCCTGCGTTGTCATGCTCCGTTTCATGGATTTTCTTATGCAAAAAGGTGCCGGCTTCATTAAGTGACGGGGAAAGAGGTGTTACACCTTTTTCCATTCCGACAGGCTTTTCCTTTTCTTCAAAGTGAAGCCTCGTTTTTCCTTTGCCGGATCTTTCATCAAATTCACGGTCAAAGGAAAGGGTCGTTTTCTTCGGGATTTTATCCCTTGCCTTATCAAGACGGTCTGCCGCCTGATCGGACTTTCGTATATACTTTTGAAGCTCCGGGATAGCTCTTTCTTCTTCGGTAAAGGTTAGCCTTGAGGATTTTCTTTTCGGGATTTTTTCCGAAGTAACATCATCACTTATTACATTATCCGGCGGTGGATTTTCTTTTGCTTTCGCTGATATGTTTTCCGTTTCTCCGGTTGTCATGTTTTCTCTTATCAGTCCGTCCCGGCTCATTTTTTGCCTGTACTTATCGCAGGGCTTTAGAGGTTCTTTCAAATTAAATCACCTTCCTTTCCTGAAAAGACGCAAGCGCTTTTGCAGCGTCCAAGCTCAATATCTGCAATGTATTTGAGTATCGGGTAAACCTGTGCGGGAACAACGGCATTACCCAGTGCCTTTAAGCGTTTTACTCTGTCTTTCTTATCTTCCGTAAGCCTCGGTATGTCTGTCGGCTCCGTTATCCAGAGGAAATTTCCGTCCACGCACGCGGGAAGCCCATCAGCCACTCTGCCCACTCCGGATTGAAGCGAAGATTGGGAGCTGCGTCCTTTTCCAGATAATAGATTGCCTCTGAAAGATTCGCCGACCAGTGTCCCGTTTTCTTCTTTCTGCGAAAGGAGCCTGCAGGAGATAAGACTACCTGCGGCACTTTCGGGCGCGTTCCCGTGTCGGAAGCAAGGGGTGTAGGAAACATCTGCCCCCACGATAAAAGTTCGCTTGCGTTCATGCCACGCGCCGACGCTGCAAGCAGGAAGTACGAATGTCCAAACGGCATATCCTGCTTTTTCCAAGTCAATGATCGTTTTGTTGAGCCCCATATTGATGAAGTTAGCAACATTTTCGCCAAGCACGAAATGGGGGTGCAGCTCTTTAATAACTCTGCACATTTGCGGCCAGAGATAACGGGGGTCTGTAAAGCCCTTTTTTGCTCCAATGGCGGAAAAGGGCTGACATGGGAAGCCTCCTGATATGAGGGTGACACTGTCTTGTCCTGTTTTTTCAATAAATGCCTCCTTTGTAACTGTGGTAATATCCTGAAAACG
>DAISVU010000050.1:0-2356 GCA_036839975.1 Bacillota bacterium
GGTCGGCGCGCTTCACGAAGCCGGCGGCGTGCTGGTGTACGGGATTCCGGAATTCCGTCTGCCGAAGGAAGCGGTAGTCGCGGCGGAAGTCGAAAATGTGAAGCGCCTCGGCGTGAAGATCGAAACCGATGTGGTGATCGGGAAGGCGACAACCATCGATGAATTGATGGATGAAGAAGGATTCGACGCCGTCTTCATCGGATCCGGCGCCGGTCTGCCGCGCTTCATGGGCATCCCGGGGGAAACGGCCAACGGCGTTTTCTCGGCGAATGAATACCTGACCCGCAACAACCTGATGAAGGCCTTTAAGGGCTATGACACGCCGATTCACCGCGGGAAGAAAGTGGCGGTTATCGGCGGCGGCAACGTGGCCATGGACGCCGCGCGATCGGCCCTGCGCCTGGGCGCGGATACCTATATTGTCTACCGGCGAAGCGAAGCGGAGCTGCCGGCCCGCGCCGAAGAGGTGCATCACGCCAAGGAAGAAGGCATTGAATTCCACCTGCTGA
This sequence comes from Bacillota bacterium, assembly GCA_036839975.1. GTDB lineage: Bacteria > Bacillota > Clostridia > Peptostreptococcales > Anaerovoracaceae > RGIG7111. The sequence continues at coordinate 510 of DAISVU010000050.1, forward strand.
CCAATCCGAAGACCATCCTCGTGAATGACAACGGCTGGGTGAAGGGGCTGCGCGTGATCAAGATGGAATTGGGCGAACCGGATGAATCCGGTCGGCGCCGTCCGATCGAAATTCCCGGCAGCGAATACGATCTGGAAGTCGACACTGTCATCATGGCCCTGGGGACCTCGCCGAACCCGCTGATTTCCTCGACGACGGAAGGACTTGATACCAACAGATGGCAGTGCATTGTCGCGGATGAAAACGGTCAGACCTCCCGCAGGGGCATCTTTGCCGGGGGAGACGCGGTTTCCGGCGCGGCGACCGTTATTTTGGCCATGGGCGCCGGCAAGGATGCCGCCGCGGCCATTAACGATTATTTGAATACCTTATAAAAATGTGCCGGTCTTTGCCGGCCGAGATCCCCGTCTCTGAAAACAGATGATGGGGATTTTTTTAATGGCGCGCATCGACACGATCGGCGGAACGGCTGCGAAGCTGTCGCGACGGTCGATGATTTCGCAAGGGCGCCGGATGGCTATGGGACTGGTCGTTGTCGGCAACGGAATTCAGGCTGCGGCGCCGAGGCCCATTTGGGGTGTGCTGGAAAGCTTTATATAAAAAACGAGCATCCTACGGCATTTTTTTATCCGCCGGAAAACGACCGATATCTGGGCGGACAGGGCGGCTTTTGCGGAAGATTTTCAAAAAAGATCACAAAAGAAGGGAAAAGAGGTTGACAGGTTAAAGGAAGAGCGCATATAATCAATGCTGTCGCCGCAAGAAACGGCGGCGTCCGGGACGGGCAGCGAGGAAAAAACTTTTAAAAAAGGCTTGACAGAATCATTTCGTCCTGGTAATATATAGAAGTTGTCGCTTTCAGGCGGCGGCGAGGTCATAGAAAAGAGAATAGTACCATAAAACCTGGAAAAAGCAGTCGAAAGACTGAACCTAAAGATTCCGAAGAATGTTGAAACATTCGGACAAACACAGAGAGAACTGTGTATAAACAAACAGCTAAGAACAAACGAAAATTGACGAATGAGTCAATCGAGTAAAAAATACTTGAGAGTTTGATCCTGGCTCAGGACGAACGCTGGCGGTATGCTTAACACATGCAAGTCGAACGAGAAGTCTTTTATTGAACCTTCGGGGGATATAAGAGACAGACAGTGGCGAACGGGTGAGTAACGCGTGGGCAACCTACCTATCGGAGCGGGATAGCCTCGAGAAATCGGGAGTAAAACCGCATAACACGGATATATCGCATGATGAATCCGTCAAAACTCCGGTGCCGATAGATGGGCCCGCGTCTGATTAGCTAGTTGGTAAGGTAAGGGCTTACCAAGGCAACGATCAGTAGCCGGTCTGAGAGGGCGAACGGCCACACTGGAACTGAGACACGGTCCAGACTCCTACGGGAGGCAGCAGTGGGGAATATTGCGCAATGGGGGCAACCCTGACGCAGCAATACCGCGTGAGTGAAGAAGGTTTTCGGATCGTAAAGCTCTGTTATTGGGGAAGAAGCAGTGACGGTACCCAATGAGGAAGTCCCGGCTAACTACGTGCCAGCAGCCGCGGTAATACGTAGGGGACGAGCGTTGTCCGGAATCACTGGGCGTAAAGGGCGCGTAGGCGGTTTTATAAGTCAGATGTGAAAGGTACCGGCTCAACCGGTGACGTGCATTTGAAACTGTAAGACTTGAGTACTGAAGAGGCAAGCGGAATTCCTAGTGTAGCGGTGAAATGCGTAGATATTAGGAAGAACACCGGTGGCGAAGGCGGCTTGCTGGGCAGATACTGACGCTGAGGTGCGAAAGCGTGGGGAGCGAACAGGATTAGATACCCTGGTAGTCCACGCTGTAAAC
>DAISVU010000051.1:0-2272 GCA_036839975.1 Bacillota bacterium
TGATATTTATACAGTTTTTCAAGAGAGGGCTCGCATATAAAAAAAGTAACCCTGTAAATTGGTGCCCGAGCTGTCAGACGGTGCTCGCAAACGAGCAGGTCGTCGATGGCTGCTGCGAAAGATGCCATACTCCTGTCGGCAAAAAGGAACTTTCGCAGTGGTATCTTCGGATAACTGATTACGCTGACAGACTGCTTGCGGATCTCGACAGCATGCCGGGCTGGCCTGATAAGGTGAAGGCGATGCAGAAGAACTGGATCGGCAAATCCGTCGGCTCGGAAATAACGTTTGTAATCGACGGAACCGACAAGAAGCTAAGTGTATTCACGACGAGAGCAGATACGCTCTTCGGCGTCACATATATGGTTATGGCTCCGGAACATCCTTTTGTCCGCGAACTTACAACGGGTACCGAATATGAGGCGCCCGTGAACGAATATATAGACAAAGTCCGGCATATGAACGATATCGAGCGGACATCGGCGACGAACGAGAAGACGGGCGTATTCATAGGCAGGTATGCCGTAAACCCTGTAAACAAAATGAAGGTGCCTGTATTTATCTCGGATTATGTTCTCATGGGATACGGAACGGGTGCGATAATGGCTGTTCCGGCTCATGATCAGAGAGACTTTGATTTTGCGAAGAAATTCGGTCTTGATATAATTCCCGTCGTCGATACGGATGATCCGGAGATCGATGTAAACAACCTCAAGGCCGCTTTTGCAGCAGAGGGGACGATGATAAATTCCGGAAGCTTCAACGGTATGAACAATCGCAAGGCTATTGAGGAAATAACGGATTGGCTGAATTCTAAAGGAATAGGACACAAGACGGTAAATTTCAAGCTGAGAGATTGGCTGATCTCGAGACAGAGATATTGGGGCTGCCCGATACCTCTCGTTTACTGTGAAAAATGCGGTTGGGTGGCGGAAAAAGAGGAAAATATTCCGGTATTGCTTCCGACTGACGTTGAGTTCACAGGCAAAGGAGAATCGCCGATATCGACATCACCGACATTTACAAAATGCACCTGTCCGCAATGCGGGGGCGACGCGAGACGTGAGGTCGACACGATGGACACCTTCCTCGATTCGTCGTGGTATTTCCTGAGGTATTGTGATGCACGAAACGACAGAGAGGTCTTCAATAAAAAAAAGGCCGATTATTGGATGAATGTCGATCAGTATATCGGCGGGGTCGAGCACGCGATACTCCACCTGATGTATGCGAGATTTTTCCAGATGGCTCTTTGCGACATGGGGCTGGTCAGGGATCAGGAACCGTTTCAAAATCTTCTCACGCAGGGCATGGTAAACAAGGACGGCAAAAAGATGAGCAAATCGCTTGGAAATGTCGTAAGCCCGGAAGAAACAATAGATAAATATGGCGCGGACACTGCAAGGCTGTTCATCCTCTTCGCCGCTCCTCCCGAAAGAGAGCTCGACTGGTCGGATAAGGGCGTAGAGGGCAGCTTCAGATTTCTTAACAGGGTCTATCGCCTCGTATATGAATTTACAGATAAGTTCAAAGGGAAACATGGCTTCGGTTTCGAGATCAAAAACGATGCCGACAGAAGCCTGAATTACGCGCTGAACTGCACGCTCAAAAAAGTCACGGAGGACGCGGGCGGCAAATTCAGCTTCAACACTGCCATAAGCTCCATCATGGAGCTCGTCAACGAGCTTTATAAGTACAAGGACGGACTGATAAACAGAGAGCTGTTTGCTCATGCCGTCGAAGTGCTTGTGATCGTACTTTCGCCGTTTGCGCCTCACATTTGTGAAGAAATGTGGGAGGCGCTCGGTCATGATTTTTCGATTTCGGAAGTGAAATGGCCTGAATACGATGAGTCCGCCCTCATTTTGAAGACGGTGGAGATCGTCATTCAGATTAACGGTAAAGTTAGGACAAAGATGGATATACCGTCCGACATGTCGAAGGACGGTATGATCGAGTTGGCGAGCAGGGACGAAACAATCACCGCGCTGACTGAAGGCCGGGAGATCGTTAAGATCGTGGCAGTCCCCGGAAGACTTATCAATATAGTTGTTAAGTGATAGGGGGGTAAAATGAAAGAAACCAACCAAAAAACAAGTAAGCGAAAGGCTGCGGGCAACTCCTCGGAACAGCACACGCAGACGAAGCAATCGAAACAGACAAAATCAACGGGCAAATCCGCCTCTGAAAAAAAAGGGAGAAAGACGGATTCAGCGCGCCGGACTGCCGCTTCGGGTTCAGGAAAGGCAAAGCCTTCGTCCGCCGACCAGGA
>DAISVU010000052.1:0-2307 GCA_036839975.1 Bacillota bacterium
TTGATACGCTCGAGCTGTTCGGCAGAAAGATAGAAAAGTTGGTTCATTGCATCCTTCTTTGAGCATAACTAACCAACTTTCCTGATTTTTACAATTAATGAGGCCTAAACCTAGAATCATATATTTCTGCTCTCCACCTTCTGGCTCGGGCATAAGGCGTCCAGCATAGTCAAAAGCTTAAGTTGCGTTTCCTGATATTCCTTTTCCGAGTCTGAGTCCGCTACAAGACCACAACCAGCGAAAAGTGCAGCCTCCCGACCCTGAATCACTCCCGAGCGCAGAGCGACCATGAACTCTCCGTTTCTCTCTGCGTCAAGCCAGCCTATAGGGCCAGCATACCAACCTCGGTCAAAACCTTCGTGTTCACGCAAAAAAGTCAATGCAGGCTCAGACGGGACCCCGCCAACAGCGGGAGTGGGATGCAGGAACGATATCATATCCAAAAGACTCTTCTGGGGCAACATCTCTCCCTTAAAAAAGGTAGCCAGATGTTGTACTTTCCGCAATTTATGCAAGGCTGGGGAGTTATCAGCAATTATATATCTGCAATATGGCTTTAGCGTCCGCAGTATATCCTGTACTACAAAATCATGCTCCGATCGCTCTTTTGCCGAAGCTAACAGTTGCTGCCCATATTTGAAATCTTGCACAGGATCTTCACTACGGGGAGCGCTTCCAGCCAGTGCCATAGTCTGGAATGATCCAGCACTTGAAGTAATGAGTATTTCTGGCGTAGCGCCGACAAAATAAGTTCCTTTCCGGCTAAAGGTGAATATAGTTGCCTTGGGGTTATCAGCACACAGTCTATTCAGTATGTTTGGTAGAAAAAATGGAACTTCTGCTTTAGCTCGAATCATGCGTGCAACCACGATTTTCTTGATAGGACCACGTGATATGGAGCTTAAGGCAGCCTGAACCAAATCATGCCACTGTGCCTTCGCATCTTCAGGTGTGAACACTGCAACACGACTCTCCGGGTTTGCGGATGCCATGTCCCAGTCACCCTGCAACCCTGCCCAGGTGGAAAGCATGGATTCGATCCGGGATGTGACATCTGCTTTGGGAGGGACATGATCTGCAGCAATAATGCGGCAGCAGTCCGTTTCACCCTCTCCTTGGAGGATAGTTATACGGGGAATTATGAGTACGCCATCCATAAATCCGGTCCACATGGAGGACATGGGGGAGGCTGTGTCAAAACGGAATCCCCCGAAAGCAACAGGCGGGGTGCCGCCATTCACAACGGACTTCTTGATAATATTATGCCAACTATCTGAAACAAAAGAAAATCGATCTACCCCTGTCCCTATGCACTCAAAGGCTGTTCCAAGGCCGAGCATGGAACGCTTTGTAAAACTGAACCAGAGATTTACATCCATATATGGAGAATAACGAGTAAAAATAGAAAGTAAATCTAGACGGGGAATAACGATACTTGCCACCGCAAGTACTGGATGCCCGTGCAAGGAAGCAACCTGGCTTGCCTCCCGCATAGCAGAAAGCAACGGTTTTCGCAGCGCCTCAAGCATCGCCACCTCCCTCTGTCTGACCATGCATCTTCCGCCAATGAGCGATCTGGGTTGCAATATACCAGTCGACGATTTGCATGAATAATTCTTCGACAAAATCTTCAGAAATCCCCCCTTCTCTAGCCCAGATGCGCCGTTCTACAAGCATGTCCGTCACTCGTCCGGCAGCAGGGATATCTGCCTCATTTTTTTTAAAATACGCTGCCTTAAGGACATAGCCGAGACGACGGCCAAGCAGGCCGACTATTTCCTTATCCAACCGGTCAATTTCAAAGCGGATATCTTCAAGCCCACGACATTCATCAGGTGTTTTCATACGTTCTCCCATAAATAGCCATATTACGAGCTTATAAATATCGTCGTTCCTGTGATTAAAGTGAAATTCTCATTCTTTCAAACGAGAATAGTATGTTTCGCCAAGCCTCTGATCCGAATGAATCGAATCTTAAGATGTGTTTGCAAACTTTATAACCGGCGTGGCTTGGTGTAGCTTTTGAACATATGCTATACCGACATTTCCGATGAAACCTGGCAGCGGCTTGAGCCCGTTCTGCCGCTCGAAGGCTCGCCCAAAGGCGGCCGTCCGGCCAAAGATAAACGAACATTCATAAATGCAATCATCTGGTTGCTGCGCACCGGGGCTCCCTGGAGGGCCCTGCCGGAAGAGTATGGGTCATGGAATGCCGTATATTCCCGCTTTCGGCGTTGACAGATAAAAAGATTCTGGAAAGCAGTCTTTCTCGCTCTGGCGTCTGACCCCGATCTCGAAGCGGTGATG
>DAISVU010000053.1:0-2210 GCA_036839975.1 Bacillota bacterium
ATATATTCTCTTTATGCAAACTCTAATAAATAAAAAAAGAGCCGGTGCAGCCCTAAGACCACACCGACCATATATTTATCTCTCAGCTTCTTTACTTGCTTCTTTCTTTTCCTTAGGCTTTTCTTTATCTTCAACCTTATACTTTTTTATAGCTTTAAGTACAGATTCTTTCTTTTCTTCCTGTCCTTTCATCTGTTCTCTTGCCTTTAAGAGTTTTGAGGAAAGTATCCTTACATTGCTATGTTCCTTGCCATTATCATCAATGGAAGTTCTGATTTGTCCAAAGAGCTTCACAAAATCTCCCTGCTTAAAGTCCTTTGGAATATCACTTTTTTCTCCATAAGCAGAGCAATTATGATATACCTTATTACCCTCATCATCTTTAGATACAACGGAGAAATTTGCCACCTTAAAGACTTCTCCGTTCTTATTTTCCCTTTCAACTACATCAGCCTTGCCCACAATATTTCCAACGATATTTACAAGATTGTCTTTCTCCTCCTGAACATAAGGCAGGTCTTTTATCTGCCCCTGTTCCCTTAAATCCTCAATCATATAGTCAAATTCCTCATGCAGTAAATTGACGGTGTCATTGTCCATATAGGCATCGTATAGTTTGTCTAATGCACTTTCATCGTTAATGCCCTTTTCCATACTGATAATCGCCTTAACAAAGTCCCTATGGTTATCATTTACCATATCTTCAATTCTATCTCTCATTGTTTTGTAATCCATGTTTTTATCTCCTTTCATGGTAAAAGGGAGCTTTTCGCTCCCTTATCGTACATATTCCTGTTCTTTTGTTGTTTGTTTTTCTTCTGCCTTGCTTTCATTTTGATAGGCTCTTATCTGACCTAAAATAGACGGCTTGTCCTCTGATTTTTGTGTAGTTTCTCCTTTACTATGAAGATTATCCTCGACATCGTAAGTTGACTCGAAATAATCGCTGTCCTTAAAGTCATTGTCATATCTGTCAGCAATTCCGTCATTATCTAAGTCTTTTGCAAGTGGATCATAGAAGTTTCCTTCATCGTCAATTTCAAGTCCAAGTGCCGCCTTTAAGTCCTCTGTGTCTATATAAGTTAAATCTTCAAAAGAGGATAACTCAATTTCATTTTTCATATTCTTTAGAGCTTCATTTTCTCCCTTATTTTCGTAATCAAAGCTCTCTGTTTTGATTGACGTGTCATCAATATACTGAGTCCATGTCTTATCCTCTAAATTCAGTTCATACTGAATACCATGCCTTTCATCGGGTGTATTGGTATAGGCGATGCCTATATGCTTCAAATTAGGATATAAGGTATTAAATTCCTCATAGCTATAATTTTCTTCATATTCTATGTTACAGAAATCAATGATGGCTCTTTTTACCGCCTCTACAAGCGGATTATCATTTCTCTTTTCTTCCACATCTCCCATATCAAGGAGCTTATTGAGTTCTGCAAGCCTTAACACCTTATTCTTTAGTTCATCAGCTTTTTCAAAAGGCTTTTTGAGTTCTTCTTTAGCATTTTCGAGCTGCTCTTTTGTGCTTGTGAGTTTCTCCTCCAGTCTTTTCAGTTTTTCAGGCATTTTCTCAAGGGCATTATCAAGTCTTGTGATATTACCGTCTGCACTTGTTCCAAGCTCTCCGGAATGCTTTGCAGCACCATTTAAGCTGAAATTATGAGCATTAGTAAAAAAGTTATAGCTTACTTCCAAGTCCATATTTCTATACTTTCCTATAATCTTACTTTCATTGATTTTTACAGTCTTGATAGCTTCGAGCAGTCTTTTGCCGGCTAATTTCTTATCAGTAATTTTCTCTCCAAAAATGGCAATCGAAGTAAACTTATTTTCGCCCTCGCCTTGTTGCTCAACCTCTGATATATCTTTCTTTACAGCTTCAATCAGCTTTTCCGTCCTTGCGATTTCTTCCGGATAGTTTTTAGCCACCTTATCTTCTAACCTATAACGATTGGACTTAAAGTTTGCTTCAAGCATTTTAAGTTTCGTAACCTCATTATCCAAGTCCATCTTTTCCTTAATCTTTGGATCGCCTGTCGCCAGTGCTTTAATCTCCGCATAATTAAGGGAGCTTTCGTCTACATCTTCCGCCACTCTGACAGGAGTTTTTGAAGTCATAATCTGTGAAATGAATTTTTGCTTATTCTCTATGGTCTGCCACAAATACGCATCAAAGGTATTTTCAGTTACATAACGATAAA
>DAISVU010000054.1:0-2172 GCA_036839975.1 Bacillota bacterium
ATAATTCATATAACTTCACACTGTTAGATTACATCGCTTAGCCGGACAGCAATGAACGGACGAGTACCTGCAAGCACGCAGCAAGATGCTCTATCTGGAGAACAAGCTCCGCATGGAGGATAAATCCTGGGCGCCTACGGATCTGGCCTCCACTGGCGGTTACTATGAAGACAGAGGCGCGGCGATGACGGTCAACAACATGAGAGAGTCTTCGGAATGGATCATTGCACCGAAATATATTTTCGGCTCCGACCAGGGGGACAGCATCGAAACGCTCTACGACATTTCATATCTTCCGAGCAATGACGATCATATATTCGGCGGCGTCAGGGATGATGTGATATCAGGAAATAGCTGGAATAAAATTTATGGCTAAAGTAGCATGAAAATTTAGATTGTAGTTTCGGATAGACGTGGAGTTAATGATTTAATCCGTTCCGATGATATGATATGCCAAAATTGAATTGCGAAAGAAAAAATTTTATAATACAAGTTCTAAAAAGATCTTTAGAAATAAATAACAGTTTTGGTCTCGAATTATAAGATTTAAATGAACTCATTTCTCAAAATCATTCCATTACAATACAATAATTGATATTCCCATTAGCACTATTACAGGCGCAATAACTAAATATAATACAGTCTATGATTTTGTCGATGAAGTTCTTGACATCTATGTCAGGACAAAATGCAATTCATCATCGCTTGTGAGGACGAGGCATTTATCTATAGGTATGAACATACCTTTACCAAGTGCTTACCACATAGCATCGAATGAAAAAATATTATCGTTAAGTATTTAGACTTGCTCTGTCTGCCGGCAAGCCGCACTGTTTTATTACTCCTTGTGGATTTCTAATCCTCTGCCAAGCGATTGAAGAGATGATTGAAAATTTCAAGGCGCATCGTGCCGATTTCATTGAGGCGGTGCGCCGCTATCGGGAATACCCCCATCGCCGGACGACACTGATTTCTTCAACCGTAATAATGGAGAGATATTTTTATGGCAACGTTTACCTGCCTGAATGGGGCGACGAATGAAACTTAAAACGAAAAAAAGTCATCGCTGGAAGTATCTAAACTGGCTCTGGCTTCCGATAATCGGTGCACTGTTCTATTACTCCTTATGGATTTTCAATCCTCTGCCAAGCGATGAAGAGATGATTGAAAACTTCAAGGCGCATCGTGCCGATTTCGTTGAGGCGGTGCGCCGCTATCGGGAATACCCCCGATCGCCGGACAAAGACTCATCTTTGTGGTTCAAGGAGGGCGATACTCTGGAGCTCTTCAAGCGGGCGGGGATTGACAGTATTGACGCAAGAGGAAGCTGGTTTCCAAACCCATATTCAGTTGAAACGGCAATACGACATCACAGAGATATCCTGTCTGGATCCATCCATATAAATATCATAAATAAACACAAATATGGAGAGTTGCGCATTCAACCTGCAACGACCCCGAGAATCGATCATCCGGATCAAGGAGATTATAGGAAGTACTACCGTAATACGCTGCTTTTTGGCGTAATCTGGAAGGATTACTACTTTTTTCCAGAGGTGCCGTACATTCAAGATGGAATATTATTTGGTCCGATTAACATTGTCGGTAAAGGATTTCTAGGGTCACAATTTCATCCCGAGAAAGGAGTTTCAACAATTCAGTCTGAAGAGCGAGTTCTTCCTTCTCTTAACCATCTCCCTAGCAATTGGAAGGGTTTTGAATGCGTATACCGGCAAATCGAACCACAGTGGTTTATTCGTATGTGCAATGGACGACACTGATTTCTTCAACCGTATAATGGAGAGATATTTTTATGGCAACGTTTACCTATCTGAATGGTGCGACGAATGAGGCTTATAGCCCTCAGGCTTTTAGTTATATTTCCAATCAACGAGTAAAAGAGTCAATCATTTCAACATCAAGTATTCTTGGCGTTTCCACTGGCGCCATTGCCGGTGCGATGGCCGAAGAGAACACGGCCTACGATTTTGTCGATGAAGTTCTTGACGCCTATGCCAAATCGGGGATTGATCCATCGGAGGCGTTAGGCTCAGGCCTCATTAATTGAGATAGAATATGACGGAAGCCGCGAGGCACAGAGCTGAAAAGAAGGTATGCGCGCAGCGGTCATAACGCATGGCAATTCTGCGCCAGTCCTTGATCCTGCCAAAC
>DAISVU010000055.1:0-2133 GCA_036839975.1 Bacillota bacterium
CCTGACTTCCGTCGTTTTACTCGAAAAATAGTACTTTGAAGACAAAAATGCAGCAATTGCTTCCATGCAAGAGCTGCGTTTTCTGCTTTTCTTCGGATCTGGAGCAATCGCCGATTCACCCTGCAGTTCAGCTGTCGATCAGCATGCAACTTTGGAACAGATTGTTGATCTCTTTCGTTGTCAAAAACAGCGCATCAAGATTGGTCAGTCCGGTAACATCTTTAATCTTTTCGTTTGATGTCTGATCCTTGGATATGTTGATGTATGTGCCATCGCCCCTGTCCACAACTCTGAAGTCACGTATGAAGCTGATCAGATCATAGGAGCTTAGCTTGTTTTTGAAGCATTTGATTTCCATCATTCGCAGGAGGAAGAGGCTCAGATAGCAGATCAGGAAATGCCCGTAGATCGTCTCCTTCTTTTGAACATAAACAGGTCGTGCATCCAGATATGACTTGGTGATCCGGAAGGATTCTTCAATTTTCCAGAGATTATGGTACGTGTTGTAAACCTGAAGAGGATCCATATTCAGCTCTGATGTGATCAGCAGATTGTATCCGGCATATCTGAGATCTTCCTCTACTTTATCCTGATCGATGCTCATCACAGGCTTCACTGTTTTTCCGCCTTTGTCTTTGCTGACGATCTTAAGGTAGTTTGCCGATTCCCCGAGCTCTGTCTTCACCATCTTCTTGTATGTGGTATACCCGCAGGCTTTATCCACCATTTTCATGATTTCGGCTTTCTGCTTCGATGCAAGATCCGGATTGTATGAGACCACACGCTTTTCCTTCACCGAAAAAGAGCTCACGCGCTCTTTGCCGGTATCCGGATCGGCTTGTCTGAATGAATAGGTGAATGTATCTTCGCAGCTTTTAAGGCGAAAGAGGACGTTGCCATTCTCATCCGTGTAGTTTCTGAATACATTCGCATCATTTTCCAAAAGAAGCCATTCTTTTTCCTGCTTGCTTAAACTCGTCCCGCGGATCGACTTGGAGAAAATATATCCGTCATTTGCTTCCTTTACGGCAGCGTAGATGTTTTTTGCACAGTTCAGCCCCTTATCTGCGACCTGTACCGTTCGTCCTGAGACCTTGCAGCGCTGCTTCATTTCTTCAATGAGTTTACGGATGTAGGGCTTTTCCGATTCGTTGCCCGGATACATCTGCATGGCCAGGGGGACAAGATCAGCATCAAGAAGAAGCGCCTGGCCGATGATCGGTTCATGCCGGTTCTCTTTCGAGGGGCCCTTCTGCTTATCCTCCTTCGGCAGGTCGATCTCAAAGTAGTAGTTGGTGTAGTCAAAGAACACTCTGCTGTAATCCCTCGGATAATATTTCTCATAGCAGTGATTGAAGAGTTCTATGTACTTTTTGTAGGATGCTCCGATAAATTCCAATCCGTCGTAAATCTGATCCTCGGATATCGATTCGCAGCCATAAATGTGAGGGAAGACAGAAGAAGCTGTTTTGGATTTTGAACGTGGACAGATGATTCTGGCATAGATAAGCTGCGCGACCATCTCATAAATACTGAATTGAAACTGCCTCCTTGAAGCAAGAATATCGATGGTGTCCTTCACAGCGAGCTCGTCCAGAAGGGAGTGCAGAAGAAAATTGCCGGCATATAGTTCCATAGGCGAGGAAAACGCCCTTGCTCTGGATTCATCAGCAACAAAAACCGCACGTTTTTCATTCATTTTGTTAACGTATTCTTTGTAGTAGGAGATGGGATCAGGGATCTCACCCGAAGTCAACTCCTCGACATAACCGATTGCTTCGATACTTCTTGATCTGGGCTGCTTCAGTTCTTTATCCCACCGGGATTCGTAGATCTGCAGATAAATCCCTTTTTTCTTCTTTGTTTGTCTGAGATAGTATGCCATATGTGCCTCCTCAAATAAAGTACTATGGAGCACTATTATCATACAACAAAAGAGAAAAAATTGCAATAAAAAATGCCCAATTTGGGCATAAAAATTCGTTGAGATTTCAACCTTTTCGAAGATCATCCGATGCGTGATTCGGTAAAGATGCCTCTGAACGCCGGAACTTTCATAGTACTTCTACGGAAGACGGGTTTTAAAAAAATACTGAAAAAATTGCGAGAAAGGAGTGTTATGCTTTAAAAAAA
>DAISVU010000056.1:0-2068 GCA_036839975.1 Bacillota bacterium
CCTGAGTTTAGGAGTTAGGTAGCCCAGTTATTTCGGCAATCTCTTGCGGTTGCCGGTTTTTTCGTGTCAATTAATTCGATTTTCTGCATGTGGTGTATTGTGTTGTTAGACATTCTGTGATATACTTGATGCAGGAGGATATAGCACAATGTTTCTAAAGCAGTTGACGCACAAAGGCGTGACTCGCCTGTATTTCTACGAGTCATACTATGATAACGGCAAAGTTAAACAGCGTTCCGTAGAACCACTGGGCAGATTGGATGAGCTGAAAAAACAATTTGATGATCCGGTTGAACATTTTAAGAAAGTTGCTGTGCAGCGCACAGAGGAGGTCAAAAAAAGCAGAAAGGTCTCTGTGTCAATTGATATGACGCAGACCATGAGCGCCGACGAGGATTCTCTTAAAAATGTCGGCTACGGAGTGCTTAAAGAACTGTACAGGCAACTGAAACTTGATGTATTTTGGAAAAGAAAACTCCGCAAACACAATATTGAATATGACGGAGAACTCATTTTTCGCCTGCTTGTTTTTTCCAGGGCATTGTTTTCTGCATCAAAGAGGCGGACATACGAAAAAAGGAATCAGTTCTATGAGCAGTTTGATGGCTTTTCACTGGACAATATCTATGATTTTCTTGATCTCATCGCACGCTATACCGGGGACATGCAGAAATGGATTTATGAGCAGTCTTCAGGAATATGCCAAAGAGATATGTCAATTGCATATTTCGACTGCACCAACTACTACTTCGACATAAGCAGACCGGATACCGACATACTTGATGAAAATGGCAATACCGTGGATAAAGACGGCAATCCGGTATCTGCGAGATATCGAAAGAGGGGTCCTGAAAAGAATCACAGGAAAGATCCTATCATCCATATGGGTCTTCTTATGGATGCCAACGGTATTCCCCTGGCATATGATCTGTTCCCGGGAAACGAATCGGAAAAGTTGCATATGCGTCCGATCATCAACCGGGTTAAAACACAGTTTTCACAGACCAGAACGATTTTTGTCGCAGACAGAGGGCTGAACACATCAGATAACATATATTATCTCAACGGCAACAACCGCGGTCAAATAAATAATCGGGACGGGTATGTATATGGTCAGTCCGTACGCGGTGCCGGTGAGGAATTTAAGGCATGGGTACTTGCCGAAGGATATGTAGATGACACGGTAAAGGATCACAACGGCAACTATGTCAAATTCAGACATAAGTCGAGGCTGTACCCTAAGCGGATAGATGTTCAGGTGACAGTTCCCGGTCAGAAAAAGAAACGTAAAAAGAAGGTTACGATTGATCAGAAGCAGATGGTGTACTACTCAGAAAAATATGCTCGTAAACAGAAAGCTGACAGAGATGTTATGATTAAAAGAGCAAAGGATTTAATCAAACACCCGAAGAAATATGATAAAGTCACCGCGGCAGGTTGCGGGATGTATATACAAAACATTGCTTTTGACAAGGATACGGGAGAAGTTGCAGAAGGCAGAGAGCTTTCGTTTGATGAGGATAAAGTCAGAGAACAGGAGCAGTATGACGGATATTATTCCATTGTTACAAGCGAGCTGCAACTTGACGATTTACGCATTCGTGAAATATATCGCGGACTTGCTCAGATAGAAGACACTTTCAAGGTTTCTAAAACAGATATTCATTCAAGACCTGTTTATGTATGGACGAACGAGCATATCGAGGGGCACTTTGCGACATGCTTCACATCGCTTGTCCTGATCAGACTTCTTCAGATCAAACTGAGGCATCGCTATTCTGTTGGACAGATTCTGGAATCACTTGAAAAATACTGCTGCGTAAAACTGGATACAAACACATATCAGTTCGTATATTTCGATGAAATTCTCGAGGAATGTGGCAAACTGTTCGGCCTGTCCATGAACACCAAATACAAAACACGTCTTCAAATACGCCGGATGCTCCGGTACTGATTGTATCTTAAAAAAACATTATCTTGTCGGAAATACTACCATTTACCACATGTGTACGAAATGGCGCAACACCCATCATTACCGGGTTTGCGCCATTTTATTCCTAAAGTTGAG
>DAISVU010000057.1:0-2029 GCA_036839975.1 Bacillota bacterium
GGTACCCCTTTCCTATGCTTGCTATTCTTCTTATTCCCTAATCTCTACAACAACGGAAATTCACTTTTTGCCAAAGAACACAAAGAAAAAACGCTACAATTTTATAACTGCAACGCTTATTTCATAATACTTGTTTAAGTTGTGATTTAGTATATTATATGTCCATTTTTTGACTTATTTACATTTTTACCGTAACAGGTTTTATTCACTATTTCTGATTGCTCTTGTTATCAAATAGTTTAATCAATCTTTTATTAACAATTGCATTTTATCTCTATATTCGGTAGGTTTCATTCCTGTATGCTGTTTGAACATATCAGATAGACTACTAATATGTTTATAACCGACCATTTCGGCAATTTGAGATACCGGAAGCACTGTATCTCTAAGGAGGTGTTCAGCGTGTGTAATGCGACGTGTAACAATATATTGTTGAATACTCATATGATACACATCTTTGAATACATATTTCAGCTTAGCCTGACTCATGCATGCAATTTGAGCAAGGAAATCAATTCTGATATCTTCAGCATAATGGTCGTTAATATAATTGGATACGGATATTATGGCATCCAAGTCATCATTAGGCATTGAAAAACGTTGTTTACCACGTTCTTTATTTTGTTTTTTTGCTTTTTCAAGAATTACGGAGAGGGCTTCATTTACCTTACTTTCATAAAATAGCTTTGCCGATATGCCGTCTCCCATATAATTTTTGAGCTGATTGAAAACCATGACCAATTCGGGAAAATTGGAACAGCCGTCTATCTGTCTAAATGCTTCTGAAGGATTTTCATAAATGTCAGGGTATTGTTCATTTAAATATTTCTTATAATATTCAGGCATAAAGGTAATGCTTATACTATCGATAGGAATTTTTTTGTGAAGTATCATACGATATTCACTCTTTTTCCCTACATATGCCTGAATTGCTCCGGATGTCAAACGGCGGTAAGGTGTCAGTATTTCACCGGAAACGGAGTGGAAATAACCAACACAAATATATTCCGGTTGTTCAAAAGCGCAACAGGTATCTTCATAATGAATCTGATTCATAATAGTTATAGTCACATATGGGTTACATTGATAAACCCAACAATATCCCTTGCCAAGCTCAGGATTCATTTTATAAAATTTACCATTCGGATTAAATCCCGGTACAGGTTCACATGGAATAACACCCCTGCCTGTAAAAATATCCTTATACATTTTTTCTAATTGTCTGCTCATAAAATTATATTTTCTCCATTCGACAAATGATTTGTGCTAATAGCTAATCATTGATATCTTTCATTGACGCTAAAGATATGAATAAGTAAAATAAAACATAAGTTAGATAAACTAACTTAATTATATATTAAACAAAATAAGTTTTCAAGATTTTTGTGCGAAGGAGGAGACAAAATGGAAATTGAAAAGTATCTTTCTGCCATAAAAAAAAGATGCTCCCGCAGGAAGTATATAGATAAACCAATTGATTCAAAATATGTAAAAGAACTCGAAGATAGCATCGCTTTGTACAATAGAGAATCCGGACTTAATATGAAATTGATAATTGGGAATGGAGGGAAGCTTTTTGACGGTTTTCGCAAAAGCTATGGTCTGTTTGTAGGTGTTCAGAACTACATTGCCATGATTGGAAGCAAAACACTTCTAAATCGTATGGAAAAAGTAGGTCGTTTTGGCGAAAAGTTAATTCTTGAAGCAACTGCAATGGGTCTATCCACATGCTGGGTTGGGACAAGTTATGATAAAAATGCAGCGAAGGAATTATGCGAAGGAAATGAAGTGCTGGATTGCGTTATAGCTGTCGGATATTCAGATGAAAAGCATTCACTTAAAGAACGAATGATGGAATATGGTATGCACAGACAAAATAAATCTAAGAAAGCTTTAATAGAAGCGGAAGAGCCTGTGCCGGAGTGGTTTAAGCAAGGTATGGATTCTGTTTATCTTGCACCTACCGCAAGAAATCTACGCCCATTTGTATTCAAATATAAGGATGGACAGGTAACTGCTTCCATTACAA
>DAISVU010000058.1:0-1961 GCA_036839975.1 Bacillota bacterium
GGCGGACATGGTAATACTTTTCTTTCTTGAAACTCATAATCGCCTCGTTTCGATCCACCAGCATTTTTAAGGTCGGGCTCTGCACCCGTCCTACATTCAGGGTATGGTTATATAAAAGGGAAAAGAGGCGGGTCGCATTGATTCCGACAAGCCAGTCCGCCTTTGCTCTGCAAAGAGCAGATTTGTAAAGGCTGTCATAACCTTTTCCGTCCTTTAGGTTTTCAAAGCCTTTTCGGATTGCACTTTCTTCCATGGAAGAAATCCAAAGCCTTTTTATCAGTTTCTTGCAGCCTGCCTTTTCCATAACAAAGCGAAAAATCAGTTCTCCCTCTCGTCCCGCGTCGCAGGCGTTTATCACTTCTGTAACATCGCTCTTAAAAAGAAGCTCCTTTAATACTGAAAACTGCTTTTCCTTGTCCTTTGATACGGTAAGCTGCCATGTTTCGGGTAGGATAGGTAAGGTTTCAAGGCTCCACTTTTCATAGCACTTTCCGTAGCAGGACGGCTCGGAAAGCTCCGCAAGGTGTCCGATGCACCAAGATACAAGAAAGTCCTCGCTTTCCATATATCCGTCTTTTTTCGTTTCGATTCCAAGTGCGGACGCAATCGCTATTCCGACACTCGGTTTTTCACATATAATAAGTTTCATATCTAATCCTTTCTAAAGCTCCGGTTCGCTTTTTTCTTTTATTTTCCTGATACAGTAACCTATGCATGGGGACTTTCCCCTGTAAGGGCAGTTTTCGCATTTTGAGGAAAAAGAAGCAGGCGGCTCTTTTTCAGGCCGCCCGCATTTCGGTTTTTCCGTCATCAGTCGTTCATAGATACTGTCTGTAAACCATGTCATAGTGTTTCATCCGGCTCTGCTTCTTCTAAAGCTTCCTCGCCGTCCTCGCTATCTTCATCTGCAAAATCATCCTCGTAATCGTCAAAATCAAACTCGTCAAGGTCGGTCGTTCCCTTTATATCCTGCTTCGGTTTTAGGAACTTAAAATAATAGAAGGCTCCGCCTGTAAGTCCAAGAATGAGAATAAGGGATAAAGCGATCATGCCGGCAGGATTCTTTTTCTCCGATTTTTCTTCTTCCTTTGGTTTTTCCGCCTCCGGCTTTACCGTTTCTTCCTGTTTTGGAAGCTCCGGCTTTTCAGTTAAGCTGCTTTTCTCATCAATAATGGAAAGCAAATCCTTTTCGTCCACCTGATTTAAGAAGTGGACTGTATTTTCTCCCTGCGCCGCATGATCGATTACGATATAGAAATAGTTTCCGCCTTTGCTTTTTACAATGATAAATTCCTTATCCTTTGCGGCATCGCCTTTGACATTATCCACAAGGCTCATGTTGCCGTCCGGGGTAAGGGACTTCTTTTCTTCTTTCGTTTCCTCTGTCTTTACATTGCTGTCATTGGTAGCTTCTCCGCCGCCGTTTGCATAAGCGGGAATAGAAAAGCCTCCCATAAGGATCAGGACGGCAAAGACAGCGGTAAATATTCTTTTTATGATTTTATTCTTCATTTTCCATATCCTCCATATACTCATTTTCATCTGCAGACATATCAGCAGGAATCACGCCTTTGGCTAAAAATTCTTCAAGCTCTGCAGGGGTCATGTGAAGCGACCTTACCATCTGCACGATTTCAAGGTTTTCCGCCTCTGTTTTCTGCATCTCAAGTCCTTTCAGCTTGTTCTGATATTCCGTGATTTTCTCACGGGTCTTTTTGATCTCGTTTTCGATTTTCAAGATTTTTCTGTTTGCCATAAATGTTTTCTCCTTTCATTTTTTGTTAATCCCAGTTCATCAGGCCATAGCCTTTAATATAGCCGGAATTTAGGTCATAGCTTTTAATCTTGCAGGCATCGCCTGAATTTCCTTCAACGGTATAAACACGGCTTCCGTCCGTTCCAATGACAATTCCCACATGATCCGCACCGCCGTCACCGTCCCAGTCAAAGAAAATGGCGTC
>DAISVU010000059.1:0-1857 GCA_036839975.1 Bacillota bacterium
GTTTTAAAAAAATACTGAAAAAATTGCGAGAAAGGAGTGTTATGCTTTAAAAAAAATGTTAATATAATTAGCAAGGTATCCAAATTAGCTGATAAAATTTTAACTATTGCTGAAGTTTGCAGACTGCTTGTGGTTTGAATGCTGTTCAATCCGAAAGCGTTATGTTATTTCAAGATACATATTATAGATATATTAAATCTTTCCGAAAAAGCTGGAAAGAAAATATCAAAGAGTTTTGTATTAGATTTTTAAGGAAAGGAAAGGGGAAAAACAGCCTGATCGGTATAAAAATTTAAGAGAAAAAGAAAGGAAAGGAAATGAGAATAAAAGCCAAAAAAATAAGCGCCCTGTTTCTGGCCATAGCAATTCTGATGAGCGGTTTTCTGGGGATGTTTTCCGGAAACAAAGTATTTGCGCAAGAACGGAGTAAAGAATCCTCTGCAGTTGTGAATGCAACAGATCTTGCGTACACCGGCCAATTTAAAGCATTGACGAAATTGCCGAAGGACAAAGTGCTCAAAACAAAGAAGACGGTGACACGTGGAACAGGAATAGATCGAGTAAAGACAAAAATTACAAGATTCGAAATCAAACATTCTAACGGCAACCCGATATCTCCTGGAGAAGAGCTTGGTTATTGGTGGCGGTATCGTTTGGATATGGATTGGGATGCCAATGAATATGGAAGTGAATTAAAAGAAAACGACTACTTCGTTATTACGCTACCCAAACAGTTTAAATTTCCAACCAGCGGTCCGACTATCGACTTTCCGCTTCATGCGCCGGACGGGCAAAGTATCGTAGCGAATGCACATGTTAATTCTAATGGTGAGGCCGGCGGCGGCACCGTGCAGGTCACCTTTACAAAGTATGTAGAGGGAAAAGATAATATAAGGGGCAATCTATTTTTGGATGCGACCTTTGCACATCAAAACATTAATGCTGGCGGATCAAACACCATTGTCATAAACATCGGAGGAGTTTCAACCTCTGTTGATATCAATATAGGGAAAAAACCGACACTTCAAGATGAAATCTTTACCAAGTGGGGAGAAAAAGTAGACGGTAATGAAAATGAAGCGCGGTGGACTCTTCGTATCAATCATAAAAAAGGGAAGTTCTCCAATTTAACAATATCGGACAGGCTTTTTGTCAATTCAGGCAATCTTCCTCCGGGGATTCATTATATCCCTGAGACCTTTGAGTTGGGTGAAGTGGAATGTGATGAATACGGTGCCGTAAAAAAAGTTATAAAGCGTTATGATTATGAGGCGTTAAAGAATCATATAACACTTTCTGAGAATAACACAAAATTTGTTTTTGGATTTCACAAGATGCTTGGCAATACAGAAGGCAAGCAATTTGTGATGAGATATAAATCTACTTATATTCCTCAGCTTGTATTAAAAAATGAAGCGGTTTTTCATAGTCATGAAGAGACAAAGAACGTACAAAGCTCCTTTATTAATTCGCAATCAGGAGGAAGCGGACAAGGGGATTTAATTCAGAAGATCAAGATTATTAAAATTGATGAAGACAACCACGAAATAAGGCTGCCCAATGCTGAATTCCTGATTACCAATGTTGCAAATAATTCAACCTTCACACTGAAAACAAATGCACAGGGCGAGGCGGTTTCGAATAAATTGCCGGCCGGAAAGTATAAAATTAAAGAAACAAAAGCGCCGGCTGGCTATGCTCTTGATACTACAGTACATGAAGCCACAGTAGTAGAAGGCGAAGCGCTGTTCTGGACGGCTATGAATAAAAAATGCAAGATATCAATTCCGGTAACAAAAGCCTGGAAAGACAAAGAGAACCAGGACGGCAAGAGACCGGACAGCGTAACCGTTAAGC
>DAISVU010000060.1:0-1839 GCA_036839975.1 Bacillota bacterium
GGAGGTATATCACTGCTGATCCCATCGGCCTGGTCGGCGGGATGAATGTGTATGCGTATGTCGGTGGAAATCCGGTGAATGCAGTGGATCTGGAAGGGTTATGGACGCTCAGTATTGCCAGTAATGTCGGTATAATGTGTGCGGCAATAGGCGGTGGAGGGGGAACTGCTCTCAATTTTGGATATAGCGAAGAAAATGGATTTTCTATGTCTATAACTGGAACTATCGGATATGGAGCTGTTACTGGTATAGGCACTGGTGTAGGAATTACAATTCTAAAAACAAATGCATCATCTGTAGATCAACTACTTGGAAAATCTGTTGAAGGATCTCGATTTGTTTCAAAATCAGCAATCAGTATCGTTAAAGGAAATGGATATATAGGTCAGGCACTGACGATAGCAATACCCAGTGTTGGAAAAACCATTTCCAATCCTGGGTCAGCAGCTATACTCACAGATACATCTGCAATTATTCAATGGGAACAGAGTCGTGGTTGGTGTTTTTTAAAGGATGAATCAACATGCAATTAAGTCGTGATGCTATTTTTTTTCATATGATACAATGTTTGTGGGTATTTTTCTTTTTAAGGATTGTACTAATCAACCATAGAGCTATTCGATTTATAAAAAGAAACTACCCAAAAGAATGGGAAGATAAATTCCATTTATTTGGCACTTTTGCTTATGGAGGGAATACTATTTTTGATGCTTTTTCAGAAATCAACGATCTAAAATTTAAAAAATTTGAACAAGCATATGTAGCTGCAATCCGCCAACTTTTCGTTACTATTTTATGTTCTATTATGTTAATTTTAATGTATATTTATATTTTTATAGGATTTTGAAACCATAAAAATGGAATCATTGGGTTCCTACAAATCCAGGCAATGCTCATGGAAATCCACACTGGGATGTTCAGAAGCCTGGAGGTGATCATATCATATATCCTGGTGGAGTTGTGAGGTAAATATAAATGAAAAATATTCAAATAATAGATGAAGCAGAAAATTGCACATACGATATTTTCAGCATTGACGAAATGAATTTCGAAGTTATTTTTCCAGACGGGCAAGATATTGAATTTGCTGAAGATTTACAACAAAGGCTTGGATTGAAAAACACAAACGATATTTTTAATCAATTATGGAAGAATAAAGCTGATAAAAAGACTATAGATGGTATACATGGCACACTTTTTTTTCAATTATCGCATAAAAAAATTTTTTATCCTACTAAAAGAGAGAATGAGATGATAGTAAAAATTTAGTACTCTGGGCTCAGTCCTCATTAATTGAGATAGAAAATGAGGGAAGCAGCGAGGCACAGAGCTGAAAAGAAAGTATGTGCGCAGCGGTCATAACGCATGGCTATTCTGCGCCAGTCCTTGATCCTGCCAAACATGACCAAAGATCTTGTGCCGCTGTTTATACAGCTCTTTATCGTAAGAGATGGGCCTCTTTCGGTTCTTTCTGGGAGGGATGCAAGGCGTAATGCCTCTGGTGAGCAGGGCGTCACGGAACCAGTCGGTGTCGTAACCGCGGTCCGTCAGAAGCTCCCTGGCCTCAGGCAAAGCATCCATAAGCAGGGCGGATCCTTTGCAGTCGCTCACCTGGCCTTCTGTGAGCGTCATGGCCAGAGGCCTGCCGTGACCGTCGCAAACAGCATGGAGTTTTGAGTTCAGACCGCCCTTCGTGCGTCCGATACAGCGGGAAAGAGCCCTTTTTTGAGCAAACTGGCGGCGGTACGATGGGCTTTGGAGTGGGTCGCATCGATCATCAATCTTCCATCTTTTCCGGCTGTTTTTGCCAGCTCGGTAAAAATATTGTTGAAGACGCCC
>DAISVU010000061.1:0-1831 GCA_036839975.1 Bacillota bacterium
GAGACTGTGAAGAAATCTCTGTAAATAGCTTAGGATAGACTTCTATGATTATTAATTTTAGATTGAGAAATCTTATATATATTTCTCGGTTTTACAAACACAGTATAAAACTGTAAAAACGACATGTCAATATACACCTGAAAAAACCAGGTGAAGACATGCCGTTTTTAGTTATTACTGAGGCATCCTCTCTCCATACATTATTTGGAACTCACCATAAACAGTAGCCCAGTTTCTAAGGGGCTGCGACCATTTCTTGGTTGCTGTTTTTGTTGCCAGATACAATGCTTTAAGCAGTGCTGTATCTGACGGGAATACGCTCCTTTGTCGATTTAACTTCTTGTAGGTGCTGTTTAGGGATTCTATTGCATTTGTAGTGTAAATAACCTTTCTAACCTCTTTAGAGAACCTGAAAATTGGTACTATGGCATCCCAGTTAGTTTCCCAACTCTTCATCGAATTTGGGTATTTAGAAGTCCATTTTTCTGTTACTTCTTGCATATTTGAGTATCCATGTTCTTCAGTATCAGCGTGATAAATTGTTTTTAGATCTTTTGCAAATGCTTTCTTATCCTTGTACGGTACATGCTTAAGTGTGTTTCTAACCTGATGAACTATGCAGCGTTGATATTCTGTATTAGGGAAGGCTACTGCAATGCTTTCTTTTATCCCTGTAAGACCATCAGCACACATTACCATAATATCCTTAATACCACGAGCTTTTAGTTCATTGAGTATTCCAAGCCAATATTTACTGCTCTCATTCTCCCCTATGTAGAGTCCTAATACATCCTTTATTCCGTCCATGTTAATACCTAATACAACATAAGCAGCTAGCTTTTGTATTGACTTCTCTTTTCTAACCGAAAAATGAACTGCATCAATAAATATAATAGGGTATACAGTATCTAATGGTCTTGATTTCCATTCCTCAATCTCTGGAAGTATTTTATCTGTCACATCAGATACAAAACTTTCACTAACATCAAACCCATATATCTCTTCTATTTGTTCTGAAATCTGTCTGGTTGTTAGACCTCTGCCATACATAGCTATGATTTTACGGTCTATTTCAGATATATCTTTCTGTCTTTTATTAACTATTCTTGGCTCAAAGGTGCTGTTTCTGTCTTGAGGCACATCTATATCAAATTCTCCATAACTGCTACGAACTTTCTTAGATTTGTAACCATTTCGAGCATTATCAGAATCTGAACGCCTGCTTTTTTCATAACCTAGATGATTACTCATTTCAGCTTCCATCATTCCTTTTATTGTACCACCTAAAAGATCTGCAATGGCATCTTGGATATCAGTTGCAGTTTCAATATCATACTCTTCGATCAGCTTTGCGATAATTTCTTTTTTGCCCTCAGTTAAAGGACCAATTTTTCTAACTTCTTTTTTTGCCATTTTAAATAGCCTCCTTTGATAATTTTATCATAGAAGGCTATTTGCTAATACTTATTTACAGACTTTTTCTCACAGGCTCACTTAAAAAGCAAGTCAACTGACTTGCTTTTTAACTAACCGGCAACGTCCTACTTTCCCGGGCAGTCGCCCGCCGAGTATCATCAGCGCTAAGGAGCTTAACTTCTGTGTTCGGGATGGGAACAGGTGTGACCTCCTTGCTATAGTCACCGGATACCGCATCTGCCTATTTGCAAATGCTTTTGAATGCTTTTTCTGCACCCTGAGAACTGAATAAATCAAATGTGTAAAAACGCCTCTGATAACTTCTTCCTAAAACCATTCTTGGTCAAGCGTTCGACCTATTAGTATCGGTCAGCTAAATACATTACTGCACTTACACCTCCGACCTATCAACGTG
>DAISVU010000062.1:0-1829 GCA_036839975.1 Bacillota bacterium
ATCCCCTTTTCTATCGTTACAGGTTTGATTGCAGAGTTCATATATTTCAGTGGCAAATACAGAAGCATGAGATCGGCAGTTTTGACAACGGGAATATTCCCGCTCTGGGCATGCGGAAACTATCTGCCACTTTTTTTGCAGAGGAAGCAATATTTTGCAAGCAGAACTAACTATGGTCAGGAGTACGCAGATGCGGTCATGAGTTACACGCCTAACTGGATGTTCCTGATTCTTCTTGTTACGACTTTTGTCTGCGGAATTATCGGTGGCTTTATTGGAAAAGCTCTCCTAAAAAAACACTTTGAGAGATCTGGTATCGCATGAACAAGGAATTTTACACACCCTATAATAAGAAAAAGAGCCTGCTTGATCCAAGGACAAAGCTGCTTCTCATATTCATGGAAGCAGTTCTTGTTCTTGCGTCTGCAGGAGGGGAACGCCTATTCTGGTTCCGAACCGTTTTTACTGTCTTGCCTTTTTTATTGCTTGTTACGGCAAAAAAATATAAGAACTGCGTCATAGGGTTGATTGTGATTGCGATTATTTATATTTTGGAAGCCTCAACTTCCCCTTATATGAGTGGAGTACCGGCCAATATTATGCTGATTGTAATCATGATCGCAGGGCGATTCTTTCCGGCATATCTGACGGGTGTGTATGTCATCAATACGACCACAGTCAGCGAGTTCAAGGCGGCAATGGATAAGCTACATATGCCGGATGCTCTGACAATTCCAATGTGTGTCATGTTTCGATTTTTTCCGACGATTCGTGAAGAAAACGAATCAATTCGTGCCGCCATGAAGATGCGTGGTGTACGTTTCGGTGGCGGAAAAGAGGGTCAGATATTGGAATATCGCATTGTGCCCATAATCACCTGTACGGCAAAGATAGGGGAAGAATTATCAGCCTCCGCACTTACAAGAGGGCTTGGCATGCAGAAAAAGAGGACAAATATCTGCCACATCGGATTCAGCTGGGCTGATTGGATTTTCTTTTTGCTTGTGGCAGCGATGTTGATTTACTGGGGATTGGGGGCGTTTTCATGATTGAGTTCGAAAAAGTCAGTTTCTCCTACGATGCAACGCCTGAAGAAAAAAGCCTGTCTAACTTTTCTTTAACCGTGAATACCGGAGAATTTGTTTTGTTCACAGGTCCCTCAGGGTGCGGAAAGACCACGCTTCTTCGGATCTTAAATGGGCTGATTCCGGAGTTTTATAGCGGAGATATCAAGGGAAATATACAGATAGATGGTCAGGATATTGAGGGACGCAGGATAGAGGATCAAGCAGGAAAAATTGGTACGGTCTTTCAAAATCCCCGTGCACAGTTCTTTAATGTGGACACGACCAGTGAACTTGCGTTTGGCCCGGAGAACTTAGGCTTGCCGGAGGATGAAATTATAGGGCGCATATATAAAACAGTTAAAGATTTTCATATTGGAGCACTAATGAATCGGAGCATTTTTGTGCTTTCCGGCGGAGAAAAGCAGAAAATCGCCTGCGCATCTGTGAATGCGCTCCAACCGGAAATCGTGCTTTTGGACGAGCCATCTGCAAATCTGGACTATGAAGCGACCGAGAACTTGCGTGAGATACTCCTCACATGGAAGAATGCGGGAAAGACGATCCTCGTTGCAGAGCACAGGATAAGTTATGTATGGGATTTGGTGGATAGGGTAATCATACTGGAAAACGGATCTTTAAAAAAAGAACTGCATCACGATGAAATAACCGGTTTTACGGAGGAAGATGCCGCGCGACATGGGCTAAGGTCAATGCAAAGAGTTCCTCCGACAGATATGGTGAAGAAAATCGCTGAATGTGCTG
>DAISVU010000063.1:0-1827 GCA_036839975.1 Bacillota bacterium
TCTATGGTCTGCCACAAATACGCATCAAAGGTATTTTCAGTTACATAACGATAAATATTTACTTCCTTATTTTTATTTCCCTGTCTTACGATTCTACCCGCACGCTGCTCAAGGTCGGCAGGACGCCAAGGGACATCGAGGTCATGAAGTGCAATCAGCTTGTTTTGCACATTCGTTCCGGCTCCCATCTTCTGAGTAGAACCAAGCAAAATCCTCACATCTCCTTTTCTTACCTTTGCAAAGAGTTCATTTTTTTGCTTATCAGTATTGGCTTCATGGATAAAGGCGATTTCTTCTTTCGGTATACCCATTGCTACAAGTTTTTCTCTAATATCATCATAGATATTAAACTCCCCATCGCCTTTTGGTGTAGACATATCGGAAAATAGAAGCTGTGTTGACCTATCTTCTTTTGTCTTATCCCAAATGGCAAACACATTTTTCACGCAGACATTGACCTTACTGTCAGGATTATCGGGTAGCAGAGGATTGATTAAACGCTGATCTAAAGCAAGTTTCTTACCGTCATTGGTTATTTTCAGCATATTATCTTCATCAGGTTCTACCACTCTGTTTCTGACATCATCAGCTCTTTCGGATAAGCTCTTTAAGATTTCCTTTTGCTCCTCACTTGGCAAAGTCTTAATAACCTCATAGTGTGCTTCAGGTGTTGGAAGATTAAGCATATCCGCTGTCTGAATATCCGCTACTTCCTTAAACATACTCATAAGCTCCGGAAGATTATAGAACTTTGAAAATCTTGTCTTAACTCTGTACCTTGTCCCCTCCGGAGATAATTCAAAGGCTGACTGCGTTTCCCCAAAGGTAGAAGCCCATGAGTCGAAATGCTTCAATCCGTTTTTCTTTAGGCTTTCATACTGAAGATAACGCTGCATGGTATAAAGCTCTGTCATGGAATTTGATACAGGCGTTCCTGTGGCAAAAACAATACCTTTTCCACCTGTCATTTCATCCATATATCTGCACTTCATGAACATATCGGATGACTTAAATGCTTCACTTTGACCGATACCTGCTACATTTCTCATTTTTGTATAAAGATAGAGGTTTTTGTAGCCATGTGCTTCATCCACAAATAGCTTATCTACACCAAGTTCCTCGAAAGTAATAACATCGTCTTTCTTAAAATCATCATTTAATTTTTCAAGCCTTGTTTCCAACTTTTTCTTTGTCTTTTCAAGCTGTTTTACCGTAAAGTTCTGATTTCTGTCATGCTTATATTCCTCAACATAATTTATGATTTCATCAATCTGATCCTGAATATGCTTCTCTTGATATTCCTTACTCATCGGAATTTTTTCAAACTGCGTATGCCCGATTACTACCGCATCGTACTCTCCTGTGGCAATTCTTCCGATAAATCTCTTTCTGTTCTTCGGCTCAAAGTCTTTTTTATCTGCCACCATAATATTTGCCGATGGATAGAGCTGCATAAATTCTCTGCCGATTTGTCCTGTCAGATGGTTCGGCACAACAAAGAGTGATTTACTACACATTCCAAGCCTTTTAGATTCCATTGCAGAAGCTACCATTTCAAAGGTCTTTCCACTACCAACCACATGGGCAAGCAAGGTATTTCCACCATACAAACTTCTTGCAATAGCGTTTCTCTGATGAGGTCTAAGCTCTATTTCCGTATTCATTCCCTCAAAGGATAGGTTACTGCCGTCATATTCACGATTTCTGATGGAGTTAAAACGCTCATTATATAGCTTTACAAGCCTGTTTCTTCTTTCCTGATCATTAAATATCCAGTTCTTAAATTCTTCGTTTATAACCTCCTGTTTCTGTCCTGCAAGAAGAGTT
>DAISVU010000064.1:0-1709 GCA_036839975.1 Bacillota bacterium
GAACAGATGAGGAGGAAGCTGAGATGATACGTAAAAGTATTCATATAGATGAAGAAAAATGTAATGGCTGCGCTCAAGCGGAAAATTCATTCCATGGCAGGTGGATGGTTTCAAGAGACGGAAGCATTTTGGATTGAGGAAAGGAGAAAAAACTATGAAAAGTATGGGATGGAAAAACAAGATTGATTCGTTTAAGAAAATCGATGTAAGAGGTATTCAGGGAAACTTCTTTCAAGGGATCAAGAAGCAGGCAATGAACACACCGGTAGGGGAAGGGCTGGAGATCGTACAGAGTTTCGATCCTATTCCTCTGTATGAAGTGATGGAGGAACTGGGATTCGAGCATTTCACTGAGCAAAATGGTGACGCCGAATTTCATGCATATTTTTATCGCATCGAGGTGAAGCAGGAGGCCAAAGATATCTCTATGCGTCCGGCAGCTCTGACCAATATGCCCTTGATCGATGAAAAGCTGGGCAGTATTGCGGTGAGTTTCTGGGATCTGACATGGAATGACGATCACCGGCACCTTCCTTACGAGATTCGTCTTCTCCTCTCACTGACCAATGCAGTCGGGGCAGGCAGGATGAGGCAGGCAACAAGAGAGTTGGTCAAAGCTTATATCCACGGTCTCGACAGCACGGCACTGGATGACGTATTCGAGCTTCTTGCTTGGAATCAGGGGATCGGCTATTTCAGTTCTGAGATCGGCCCCTCCACGTTGTTCGCTGCATACAAGACCATCAAAAATATGGAGAAGCAAGGCAGGGAGCGTTGTGAGATCTGTGACATGCTGAAAGAAAAATTCGGCGAAAAGAACCCTGATGTGAGAGTGTGAGTATGAGGCGTTGTTACCGCCGGCAGAGCTTCTTCATGGCTCGTACTATACTTTTCTACAAGTCTGCGAAACATAATATCATAACTGGTACATATTTTCGGTGTTCCGTTCCTTGTAAGAAAGAGAAAGCTTGTATAACCGTCAACGGTAAAATCATTGCTTTTCCTGTTCTGCAGCACTCTCTGTAAGGCTTCAAGAACACGGTCGCTCATTGGAATTTTCCGAATACCGTTATCCGTTTTCGGAGTTTCTATGCGGTAGGACTTTTTACCGGAATATTGAAACTGATGATTCACATTGATTGTCCGATTCTCAAAATCAAAATCAATATCTCTGTCTGTCAGTCCGCAAAGCTCGGAAATCCGAAGTCCTGTTCCAAGCAGGATGATAAGTTCGTCATAATACTTATGATAGACCTTATCTCTTTTCACAAAAGAAAGCAGGCTTTCTTCCTGTATAGGTGAAAGAGGAATTTTCGGCTCGGTGTCATCCTCAATGACTGTGTTGATATGAAAGTCAAAGGGATTTTTCCGGATACACTCATCCTGAATAGCGGTGTAAAATGCTGTCTTTAGAGAACGCTTGTAATTGCTGATGGTTTTGAAAGAATAGTCTTTTTCTTTCATTTGTAAAGCCCATTCCTTTGCATCGGACATTTTTACATTCTCAATCCTGCAGGCTCCGATGGTATCTTCCTCAAGTATTCTCATGAGCTGCTTTCGTGCCTGCTTTGTACCATGCCTTACATTCGCATGGTTTCATATGTGCTTTTCATAAAGCCGGCAAACGGTCATTTTCTTTCCCGCAGGATCATTTCCGTCATCAAGGTCTTTTTGTATCTCCTTGACTTTTTCACGCAGGGATTTATCCT
>DAISVU010000065.1:0-1554 GCA_036839975.1 Bacillota bacterium
TATACCGGCATATAAGAACTTTTGAAAAGATAGTTAAAAATCGTATTAGAGTTTAGCATAATAACTAATCTTTTTCTATTAGTTTTCTGATTTCATTTAATAC
The DNA here is from genome assembly GCA_036839975.1 of Bacillota bacterium. GTDB lineage: Bacteria > Bacillota > Clostridia > Peptostreptococcales > Anaerovoracaceae > RGIG7111. Next base: position 104 of record DAISVU010000065.1, read on the forward strand.
CCTATAACAATCTTTTTCATTCGGATGTCCTTTTGCAATTCCACCAATCTTTTTTAGGAAACCATATGTATCATATCCCCTACAATAACAGCTGCCCATATATTTAGCGTCTTTATTATTCAACTTAATACCAAGTGAATTAACATAATCCTTATACCTAATTCCGCAAGTATAACAAAGAATTATTTTTTTACCTGATAAATCAGTATCGTTGATGTATTCAATAATTAATTTGTGCATAGCTCCATAATAAATGCCAGAAGCAAAAATGATATATTCGCTTTTTGATAAATCATAATATTTATTTTTGGTAATATCTAATACGTCCATTTCATATCCAAAATTTGTTTCAATATAATCAACAACTTTTTTAGTATTCTTATGATGAACAGACGCATATAGCAATGTTACTTTACTCATTCTCAACCTCCTATCGAATAGGATTTTTTATATAATTATTTAATATTATACCATTTTTAAGCCATTTTTTCTATATCAGCTTTCTGTGGTACTTGACAGTTACCTATAAAATTAAAGTACACATCAACTTGTTGTTTTCTGTCTTTGCCTTTTCTTCCTCCTGTTGCTTCATGGACTATAACTTTTTCTATATACTCATTGATCATTGGTACTGTCAGTTCCTCAATGTTGGTATATTTTTCTATCATTTTTAAGAATTTATCGGTGTAAACTTTTCTCTGATGATAGCTTTCTATTTCATTTTCAAAATACTGTATTTGTTTTTCTAAGTCTTGTTGCTCCGTATCATAGATATTAAATAATCTATCAAAGTGTTTTACAGGAATTTTTCCAAGTGCATGGTCTTCATATAGTTTTGTAATAAGGGTTGTTAGTTCTGCATTTCTTGATGACAGCTTTTCTAACTTCTCTTTATCTCCTTGATATTTTTCTTCTCTTTTTTCGTCAGATAACTTGTTCATCACTTTTAGAAATTCTTGCTTATCCTCTTTTGCAAAGTCTGTTATTTCTCTTATTGATTTTAAGAGGATTTCACTCACTGTTTTTACTTTGATGTAGTGCATACTGCAAGAACCTTTTCTGTGTCTGTAATGTTGGCATACAAAGCAATAATCACAATCGTATTTCTTTTCTTTGTGTTCTGCCGGCTCTCTGTAACTTAATTTACCTCCACAATCCGCACAGATTAAAAGTCCTGTAAATGGGTGTGAGGTTGTTCCATACTTTGGGCTTCTTCTCACTGTTTTTCTTAACCTTTGAGCATTATTCCATGTTTCTTCGTCAATGATAGCTTCATGGGTGTTTTTGAAGATAATGAGTTCATCTTCTTTCGCCTTTCTGCGTTTCTTGGTTTTGTAATCAAGGCATATTGCTTTTCCAAGTACATTATGTCCCATGTATTATCTTTTTTCTAAGATATAGCCTACTGTGGTCGGTGTCCAAAAATACGGGTCTTCTATTCCTCTTTTCTT
>DAISVU010000066.1:0-1458 GCA_036839975.1 Bacillota bacterium
AATTTTGATAGGAATGTATTCACCTACATTTCCATATCCTTTTATTGACACAGAACTCAAATGTCTGTTTCTAAATGAATAACCACCTATTTCTTCTAACACTGCATTAACCCTTTTCCCTTTATAATAGGCGTCTTTAATCACGCGGGGTATCACAATATAACGGGCTTCGTCAGGCCCTGTGTAATAGGTATTAATCTTATACGTATAATATTTCCTTCCGTATGTATCAGTGTGCTCATATGTGCTATACAACAAATTTGAAGATTCAAGTTCATATGTCTGCTCTGTCTTCCATATGACATCCACAACTGCATCATCATGTATATAATCGTCCTTTGTCCGCGCACCTAAAAACTCTCCGCTACCATATCGTAGCCAATCCGGCCACTTGACAATACCGTTACCGTGCCTTATTGAGTTCCAGTTAAAGTAATTTCTAATATTGAGATCTTCATAGGAAAATCCGTCGCGTCTAGGTCTTACAAAACCGTTGTCCGTCAAACGCTCACCCTTGTTAACCAAAAACCGCGTCTTGAGGGTGCCTACGCCCGATCCCGATGCGGGCTTGCCTCCGTGATAGTCAACTATAACGCACTTCTTCTTTTCCTTGTATACAGGATACAGGTGCCGCTTGCCGTAATTCTCGATATTGTTTCTTATTGTGCTATACGACATGGCGGATCTCGCGTTAGGCTCTGTCGAATACCCTAAACAAACCTTGCCCTTGACATTTGCATGAGGGATAGCACCTTCGGCACCACTTGCATCAAAAATAGGGATATAGTCTCCATACGACGCCAATTTTACACTTTTACTGCTCGCTTCAGGCATCTCATGCACATATATGGATGTGGCCCCGGCTTTATATGCCGGTCTTATTTTAATACTGCCATCGCTATCTGATTTTCCCCAGTCCCTTACAGGCTCATCGTAACCGAAATATTCCGCGCCGACTTGCGGGTCACCATGAACTGAGTCATTCGGTTTATAAAACCAACCAAACTTATAACTCCCGTTATCGGGTAAATTCTCTTTTATATACTTTCTTAAAGAGTCACCTTTCCTTATAGTGAAGGTATTGCTTCCGTTTTTACCGAACTTAAAATTCTTCGGCCCATAGTACTCCGGATGGTTCGTATCTATAGTAACATGAACCAGATTGTACTTATCCTCCGGCATCTTCGAAAAGTCATAATCTTTGAGGTATCTGTCCGATGTGGCAAAGATGTAGCCGCTTTGGTTTATCTGGGTATCTGCGAAAACATCCCTGTTCGCCAGCGGTGTATAAGCATGTTCACCTGATTTTGACCATCCGGTGGCAACGTAGGTTGTATCTCCCCTCATTACCCTGATTTCAGGTATGCTCTCAAGTATCGATGTGCCTATACATGCGCCTTTCTTGATAGGAACGCTTATACTGAGCTGGTTGTCTGTAGGGTCTATGCTTATGAAGAT
>DAISVU010000067.1:0-1357 GCA_036839975.1 Bacillota bacterium
TCCTTGAAAATGAGGTTTAACTGCGTAACATAGGGGGCAAAAAAAAACGGACGCGACAGCCATGAACTTGTGGCCGCTGCGTCCGCTATCTCTATGACAACCCATAATATACACTTTCTTTATATACAGTTTGATATTATTTTCAATATCAATCAGTAGGGATATTCCTTGCTCCTGCTTCGGTATCTTAACATTACGACTTCTTATTCCTGCAATGCGCTTTCGGATTGCTTCTTCCGTATAATCTGCTCCGAGCGTTTTCAGCCTTGTAAATCGTTCTTGTCCGGGTGCTCTGCAGGAAACATATTTACCATGTTTGATTTCATAACCGGAAGCTTGCAGCTTCTCTAAAAACTTTTCAAAATCCGTTACCTGAGGAATCAGAAGATCAACTGCTTCTTTCAGTTTCCCTTTCCAGCTTGTACCTATCTTTGCTGTCTGATACTCAATATAGCTTTTTCCTTTTTGTCCTTTTTCCGGAGTGATGACCGATAAGCCGTTTTCATAGCATAAACGGTCGCTGATATTTCTAATCCCGTAATAGCTTCTTTTATTGGAATTATATTTGTGATAGTCTACGAAATTGACGGCACAGAAAATAATGTGATTATGAACATGCCCTTTATCAATGTGGGTGGTTAGAACATATTCATGTTGTCCTTTTGTTACGGCTTCTGCAAGCTGCTTTCCAATCTCATGGGCTTTTTCAAAGCTGACCTCTCCCGGTTCAAAAGACTGTATCAGGTGATGAGCTAAATTGTTTCCTTTATCAAGTGCCTGTGAAAGAGTAAAGGCAAATTCAATATCTGCGGTTTCATAGCTGCACCCGAAAGAAGATACAAGCATTTTATCATCGGTTTTATCGAAGTTTTGGATATATTCAAGTGCTTTTTTCAGTGTGCTTTTAATAGGCTTAATCTTTGTAACCGCCATATCTCTTTTAAGGCTCCTTTGATTTCCTCTATATCTTCCTGATACATATTTCCCGTTGCATTCGCTCTTTTTGCAATCTGATTGATGTTGACCCCGATTTTTTGAAGCTCTGCCGTCATTTTCTTTATATCGCTGTGATCTACCTGAATGATATATCCGTCTATCGCCATTTTCCGAAGGTATGCTTCCATATTTCTTGTAGGCACTTGTTTCATTTTTTCTTCAATGAGGCTGCGTTCTTCTTCTGTAACACGAAATTTAATCTGCACATTTCTTTTTCTGTTATTCATGGGTGAATTTCCTTTCTGCTTTTATAGAGGGTTTGGGACACTTCCCAAGAGTCTACCCCAGCAGGCTTTAGTTTGCGAAGGTACAAGCAAAATCTCTATCGCCGGAACTGCGGAAAATAGAGATTTTTTACGGA
>DAISVU010000068.1:0-1181 GCA_036839975.1 Bacillota bacterium
CCAAACCGCATATCAATATCGGAACGATTGGTCATGTAGACCACGGAAAGACAACCCTGACTGCAGCCATCACAAAGACACTGCAGCAGAGATATCAACTGGGAGAACAGGTGGCGTTCGACGAGATCGACAAGGCGCCTGAAGAAAAAGAGAGAGGAATAACGATAGCAACGGCGCATGTGGAGTATGAAACGCCAAACAGACACTACGCGCACGTGGACTGCCCGGGTCATGCCGACTATGTAAAGAACATGATAACGGGAGCAGCGCAGATGGACGGAGCGATCCTGGTAGTTGCAGCGACAGACGGGCCGATGCCGCAGACGAGAGAACACATACTGCTGTCGAGACAGGTAGGAGTGCCGTACATAATCGTATTTTTAAACAAATGCGACATGGTTGACGACGAAGAACTGCTTGACCTGGTAGAGATGGAAGTAAGAGAGCTGCTTGATGAATACGAATTTCCGGGAGACGATACGCCTATCATAAGAGGATCAGCGCTTAAGGCGCTTGAAGACCCGACGAGTGAGTGGGGAGACAAGATAGTGGAACTGATGGAGGCGGTAGATGCCTACATTCCTGAACCTGAGAGAGATACGGAGAAACCGTTCCTGATGCCGGTAGAGGACGTATTTTCAATAACAGGAAGAGGAACAGTCGCAACCGGAAGAGTTGAGAGAGGCAAACTGAAAACAGGAGATGAAGTAGAGATAGTAGGTCTGACAGACGAGAAGAGGAAAGTAGTAGTAACAGGAGTGGAGATGTTCAGAAAGCTTCTTGATGAAGCAGTGACCGGAGACAACATAGGAGCGCTGCTGAGAGGAGTACAGAGAGACGAGATCGAAAGAGGACAGGTGCTTGCAGCGCTGGGATCGATCCACCCGCATACAAAGTTCAAGGGCGAAGTCTATGTGCTGAAGAAGGAAGAAGGCGGAAGACATACCCCTTTCTTCAACGGATACAGACCGCAGTTTTATTTCAGAACGACGGATGTAACGGGAGATCTTCAGCTTCCTGAAGGCACAGAGATGTGCATGCCGGGAGACAATATCACGATGACGATCGAACTGATAACGCCGATAGCGATAGAAGTAGGCCTGAGATTTGCAATAAGGGAAGGCGGAAGAACAGTAGGATCCGGAGTCGTAAGTGAGATCATAGAATAATAACAGAATTAT
>DAISVU010000069.1:0-1144 GCA_036839975.1 Bacillota bacterium
TCTGTGTGTATAATTGGCTTGCAAGACTCTCCAATACTATCAATAACATCATCCAACATTCCATTTACAAGTTCTGCGTTAGGACGCCGACTTATCCGCCAAGCAACCAAAAGGCCATCAAAGCAATCCATTGTCGGAGAAAGATATACCTTGCCGGCGGGGATTGAAAACTCACTGATATCCGATAAAAGCAATTTATACGGACCATCGCTGTGAAAATCTCTTTCCACTCTATTTGGCACTGCCGGTGTGATTTCTCCTTTATATGAGTTATATTTCCCCGCTTTTTTACTTTTAACTTTCATCTCTTCTTCTTTCATGAGCCTTCGAACAATCTTTTCTGATATCCCTATCCCTATTTTCTTAAGTTCTGCATGAATCCTCCTATATCCATACCTGCTCCGGCTGCCTTTGAAAATCCTTTTTATTTCAATGCGTACAAGAGCGTATTTGTCCTCTCTTGCTCTCGCATTGACCTGATAGTAGTAGCTACTTCTTGATAGTTCCATCATCCTCAGCATTTTCGGTAGCGGGTACTTGTTTTTCATGGCGTCGATCACCGCTACCTTTTCCCTGTTTTTCAGGTTTCTGCGGTCGGCGCCGGGGTCTTTTTTTAATATATTAAGTGTCTCCTTTAGGATATCTACTTCCATCTGTAGTTCATACATCTGATCGCGCAGCGTCTCAATTTCCTCTGTGGAGACCTTTTCTTCCATATTCGGTAATTCATCCGGTATTATATTCTTTCTGTTCATCAGAGAAGTCGCACCTCCTTGAAGATATCTCTTTTGCCAAATGTATATACTTGCTCGGCTATATCCAATCTCCTCTGACACTGATTTTACGCTTTCTCCATCTTGAAAGCAACGCTTAAGTACATCAAGCTTTAGTTCGACGGATGGATTTCTTGGATGTTCAGCTGTATTTGTTATGGATAGTGATTTCCTCTTCGCTTTTCCCTTTCCTTCACCTCGAATCCAGTCGTACAATCTTTCTCGACTTGGATATCCCAAACGTCTGACGGTTTCGGTTGCCGAACCTGTTCGATGATACATTCTCAAGGCTCTGACTCGTTGTTTCTGTGAATACATTTGTTGACTCCTTTCAGAGCCCTATATGTGTACAGGTTTTTGTCCGCACCCCC
>DAISVU010000070.1:0-1101 GCA_036839975.1 Bacillota bacterium
GAACAGATGAGGAGGAAGCTGAGATGATACGTAAAATTATTCATATAGATGAAGAAAAATGTAATGGCTGCGGTCTGTGTGCAGAGGCATGCCATGAAGGAGCCATAGATATGGTGGACGGTAAGGCAAAACTTGTACGGGAAAATTTCTGTGACGGCTTCGGAGACTGTCTGCCGAACTGTCCGACCGGAGCGATCTCGTTTGACGAGCGGGAAGCGCCTGCATATGATGAAGCTGCGGTGAATAAAGCAAAGGGAGAAAAGGAAATGGATGAAATGAAACATGAGCATAACCGCGAGGGCGGCTGCCCCGGATCGAGTATGGTGCAGTTTGATCATAACGAAGCGGAGGCTCCGGGAACTAATGTAAAACCGGTCTCCCGGCTCGGACAGTGGCCGTGCCAGATTAAGCTGGTGCCGACGCAGGCCCCGTTCTTTGAAGGTGCGAAAATTCTGATTGCCGCCGACTGCACTGCTTACGCTTACGCCGATATGCATGCGGATTTCATGAAAGGCAAGATTACGATCATTGGCTGCCCAAAGCTGGATGCAGTTGACTACACCAATAAGTTGACTGAGATCATTCGTGACAACGACATCAAATCCGTGACCATAGTTCGCATGGATGTGCCGTGCTGTGGCGGTCTGCAAAGGGCGGCGGAGAATGCGCTGCGCTCAAGCGGAAAATTTATTCCATGGCAGGTATTTACGGTTTCAAGAGACGGAAGCATTTTGGTTTGAGGAAATTGGAATCAGGGAATCGGCTATTTCAGTTCTGAGATCGGCCCCTCCACGTTGTTCGCTGCATACAATAACTGTATGCTTATTTTCTTCAATATTGATAGTAAAATTAAACTTTTCGAGCAATAGTTTCATAATATTATAACTCTTTCATCCGTATCAATTATTTCCGAAGAATTTTTTCCGACGATAAATTCCTTTTTAGAATACTGTTTTTCTGTAATTCTTAATATTTGCACAAGACCTTGTGAAGGTTTATGTTTTCTACTATTAGCTGCAATTGAGTCGGCTGTATTAGAATTAGGGGCAAGTTTACAGTAGATAGATTCTTGCACCATTAGAAAGCCGGTCTTAATCAAGT
>DAISVU010000071.1:0-1041 GCA_036839975.1 Bacillota bacterium
TCAATGCAAAGAGTTCCTCCGACAGATATGGTGAAGAAAATCGCTGAATGTGCTGTGCGATCGGAAGAATGCATTTGCTTTAAAAATTTTCACTATTCCTATAACAAAAAACAGGAGATATATTCTATCCCCGAAATGAAAATTCAAATAGATAAGGTTACAGCTATTATCGGTGCCAATGGTGCGGGAAAAACCACATTTTTGGAATCAGTGTGCGGTATCCGAAAAAATGACGGCATTATGCTGCTGAACGGAGTTTCATACACTTACAAAAAGCGAATCGGCAAGATATTCATGGTTATGCAGGATGTGAATCACCAGCTGTTCACTGAATCGGTTCTTGATGAGGTGCTTATCAGTCAGCAGGAGGAGGATAAGGAAGATGCAATGGAGATTCTTTCCGAAGTTGGATTGGCATCCCTTGCAAATAGGCATCCTATGTCGCTTTCCGGCGGGCAAAAACAGCGAATCGCGCTTGCCTGCGCCATTGCGTCCAAGCTGCCGATATTGCTGTTGGATGAGCCAACAAGCGGACTGGGGTGTGCACAGATGCTCGTTATAGCAGGTATTTTGAACAGATTAAAGAAAGAAGGAAGAACTATAATTACTGTGACGCATGACAGCGAGTTTATCAAGCACTGCTGTGACGATGTCATTCATATGGAGGAGGCATGACATGAAATACGACACCTCAGTCTTTAAGGGCTCGGAAGAGGTTCCTAACAAGGTATCAGGCGCACTGTGGAAAACATTCCATAATTTCGGAAAGCTTGGTGAATACCGTGTCCTCGCACAGACAGAAGAATGCGTTGTTATACGACTTGAAAATGAAACCGGCGAGGGCGATATGGTTCTTTATCAGGTCTTTGACGGTATCTTTCTGATGTATAACGATTTTCATATGTCGCAATACCATTCCATGTACCAAGCGGTGGATACGATGCTTGCAGTAGATTATTGCCGTGAGGGGAATATTACCATGGAGTTGGATAATGGGAGATGCTGCATGAAAAAAACGGGAAACATCTGCATCGATTCCCG